>JAKAQW010000241.1 GCA_021819525.1 Actinomycetes bacterium | reverse complement strand
CTCCGCCACGGCGTGCCACGCCTCTTGGTCGCTGTAGGCGACGGGGTCGATGAAGATCATGCCCCTCGGGTCTGAAACGGTGCGGGTCGTCGTGGTCATAGCCGGCCTCCGATGATCGTCGACGGGGGCGTGGCTCCCCCGACGCCGGTCGCGAACGTAGCCGACTCCGTGCGGCCGGCACCGGGCGCGCTCCGACCGTGCTCCACGGCACGTCCGGTCCTCCGCGACGCTCAGAAGGTCGGCCAGCCGGGTGCCAACTGTCCCGTGGGCGGGTTGTTCTGCAGGATCCCCGGCGGAGCGCCCAGCGAGGCGAGCAACTGGGAGAAGTTGGCACCGTAGGCAGTCGAGTTGGCTCCCGAGAACTGCCCGGCGTCACGGGCCATCGTCACCCCGTCTCCCGAAGGATCGGCCCATCCGGTCTCCATGCCGTCAGGACCTTCGTACAACGTGCCAAGCGGAGTGCCGGCGGTCACGTGCTCACCCACCGACACCGCGGGGAGGATGTCTTCGGCGACGTAGACGACGAGCCCGGCTGCCGGTCCGTCCGACAGCCGATAGGCGATGAACGTCCCGCCTGGCCACCCGCTGTTGGTCGTGCTGAGCACCGTGCCGTCGCCCAGTGCCACCACCGGGCCGTACCCGCTGTAGTCGACGCCCTGGTCGATCCGTTCGGGGTTGAGAGCCCGCACCGACGCCAGCGGGTTCGTGTAGCTGCCCGGCGCCGGATGGACGACGGTCACCGGGGTGATCGGCCCGGGATCTGTCGACGCTCCAGCGCCCGACGCGCGCTGCCCCGCTTGGGCGGCGGCCTGGGCAGCCGCTTGGGCGGCGGCAGCTTGGGCGGCCTGGGCGGCGACAGCTTGGGCGGCCTGGGCGGCGACAGCTTGGGCGGCCTGGGCGGCGGCCTGCCTGGCCGCCAGCGCCTGCTCGGCTGCGGCCTCCTGAGCCTGTTGCTGCGTGGCGATGGACGCCAGCAATGCCTGGACGTTGCCGTGGAGCTGGGCCAGACGGCCGTTGTCTTGAGTGAGGGCGGACTGGGCCGCCTGACGTTGGGCGACGAGCAACTGGGCGGCCGAGCGGGCTGCCGCCTCCTCGTTGCGAAGCCCGGCCTCAGCGGCCTGGGTCCGCTGTTGGTCCGCCTCGACGACTGCTACAGCGGCGGTGAGACTGCTAGCAGCGAGGTCCGTGTACTCGTGGTCGACCGCCAACGACGTCAGGTTGGTGGTGGCGAACCAGGCCGGTAGCGTTCCGCCGGCCGTACCGCCCATATAGGAGGCGAGGGCGAGCAGCCGGAGGTGAGCGTCCGCCGTCGCGCTGGCCTGACGATCGGCAGCCACCCGGTCCTCCGCGGCGACAATGCGGGCCTGGATGGCGGCGGCGTTGGCCAGTGCTTGGTCGTAGCGTTCGACCAGACCTTGAAGGGCGGCTCCGTCGTGGACGATCTGCTGCTGCAGCTGGTTCGCCTGAGCCTGGTCGGCACCAACCTGCGCCTTCTCCGCACCGATCGGTGCTGCCTCGGCCGATGCCGGAGCGACGATGGCGACCACGACAGCCAGGATGACGCCGAGCATGGCCATCCGACGGGTCGGAGACCAGCTGTGCCCGCCACGACGCCCTCGCCGGCGACCGAAGGCCCCGCGGCCCTGCACCGCTCGACGGGTACCGACCAGCGCGCCACCGCGACGCTCCACATACCCTGCACTCGCCGACATCGACGCAGGACCCGACACGGAATTGAAAGGCTACTCGGTCAGGTCGCGTCTCCGGGGGCACCTCGTTCTGAAGCGGCACCCTGGCTCCGCTGGTGGCACCGCACTCAAGGTAGGAGGCGGACGCCGACACCCCGGCCGAACTACGTCAGCCCCGTTCGCGGAGGGCCTCCGGTCAGCCGCAGAGGTCGGCAGCTCCCGGCTCGGGCCGCTCGTGACGGACGCCGGCACCTCCGCGTCGCTACCCGGGGCGGAACGGACCTCGTGGACCGAAGGTGGACGGGAAGTGCTCACCTATCTACCTCGAGACATCACGAGTAGCGCGGTTCCTTGGAGAACGTTTTGGTTCCTTGGAGAACGCTGAGCGACCCGTAAGCAGATCGTAAGAACTACCCGTGGGCCGTGTGCTCCGGGACTTTGGTCCCTGTCACAGCGTGTGCGTTTTCCCGACACTGGCACCAAGCGACCCAACGTCGCAACGAAACCTGGGAGGCACGATGCGCATTCTCGTTCTTGGTGGTGACGGCTACCTCGGATGGCCCACTGCCCTGCACCTGTCGGCCAGCGGTCACGAGGTTGGCCTGGTGGACAGCTTTGCCCGCAGGGGCTACGACACCGAGCTCGGTGCCACCTCTCTCGTGCCGATCGTCTCCCTCGAAGAGCGGGTCGAAGCCTGGAGACAGGCATCGGGGACTCGTCTTGCCACCTACATCGGCGACCTCACCGACCCCGTCTTCACCCACCGGACCGTCGAGGCCTTCCGCCCCGATGCGATCGTCCATTTCGCCGAACAGCGGTCGGCTCCCTACTCGATGATCGACCAGGCACATGCGGTCTACACGCAGATGAACAACGTCGTCGGGACGCTGAATGTCCTCTACGCGATCGCCGACGTCGATCCATCGATCCATCTCGTCAAGCTCGGCTCCATGGGCGAGTATGGAACTCCCAACATCGATATTGAAGAGGGATGGCTAGAGATCACTCACAACGGTCGGACGGACCGGGTGTTGTACCCGAAGCGCCCCGGATCCTTTTACCACCTCTCCAAGGTGCACGACAGCCATAACATCGAGTTCGCTTGCCGCGCCTGGGGCTTGGCGGCTACCGATCTCAACCAAGGCATCGTCTACGGGCAGGAGACTGAAGAGACCCGCCGTCGCCCGGACCTCGCCACCCGGTTCGACTACGACGCCGTGTTCGGCACCGTGCTCAACCGCATGGTGGTGCAGGCGGTCTGCGGCCACCCGCTCACCGTGTACGGCTCCGGAGGCCAGACCCGCGGCATGCTCGACATCCGCGACACTGTCGAGTGCGTGCGCATCGCCTGCGAGCACCCGGCGCGGCCCGGTGAGTTCCGGGTGTTCAACCAGTTCACCGAGGAGTTCTCGGTCCGCGGCATTGCCGCGCTGGTCAGGGAGGCGGCGGGCGACGACGTTGCGATCGCCATGGTCGACAATCCGAGGGTCGAGGCTGACGAGCACTACTACCACGCCGAGCACTCAGGGTTGGTCGAGCTCGGGCTCGAACCGCATCTGCTCTCAGACACCCTGTTCGACTCGCTGCTCGCCATCGCTCGTCGGCACCGCGACAACGCCGACCCGTCCCTGTTCGATCCGAGCGTTCGGTGGCGAGCGACCTCGAGCCCGGTGGGATCGCGACAGTCGGTGCTCGTCGCATGACCGCTGGTGCAGCCAGTGCCGACGGCGTTCACCCGTTGGGAACGACCAGGTACTTCCGACCGGTCCCCATCCGGCTGTAGGCAGACACGGCATCAGGGCTCAGGGCACCGACGAGCGTGACCGTGTCGGAGAAGTGGCTGGCAAACGTCGTCGTCAAGCCGGCGGCGACCCGCTGCCGCATCGCCTCGACCCGCTCGTGCCCCGCTCGGACGAGGAACGGGGTGAGGAGCCACCCGCCCACGCCCCAGGCCATGCCGTAGCTGCGTCGCAGCTCCGTGGGGCTGCGGTCGAGCGAGCCGTAGAGGTAGACCTGCTTGTGCACGGTCGACCCGTACCGGCTGAAGCTGGCATCGGCGGTCAGTGCTGCCTCCATGGCAGTGAGGATTCGGCTGGCCAGTGTTCCCCCACCGACTGCGTCGAAGGCCAGCGTGGCGGACGTCGCCCGCAGTGCCTTGATGAGGTCGTCCATGAAGTGCTGGCTACTCGAGTCGCACACGTAGGTGGCACCGGCAGTCCGCAATAAGGCGACCTGGTCCGGCGACCGCACGATGTTGACGAGTGGCACGCCATCCTCGAGGCAGAGCCGGTTGAGCATCTGGCCAAGGTTGGACGCCGCCGCCGTGTGCACGAGGGCAGTGTGACCCTCGTCGCGCATCGTCTCGACCATGGCGAGCGCCGTCATCGGGTTGACGAAGGCGGCCGCCCCTTCGGCTGCGGTGGTCCCGTCCGGCAGCACCAGGCAGGCGGCAGCCTCGACGCGACGGATCTGCGCGTACATGGCACCGCCGGCCACGGCCACCAGCTTGCCCAGCAGGGCCTGGGCGGCCGGGCTGGAGCCGGCGTCGACGACCCGTCCAGCTCCTTCGTTGCCCACCGGCATCGACTCGCCGACGCGGGCCGCGGCGACTCGGACTGCCGCGTCGTCGAGCGGAAGGGTGAGGACAGGGCGCTCTGCCGTTCCGGCTACCCGAGCCCTGCTCACGTCGGCGCCAGCGAGGAGCAGGCCGAGGTCCGAGGGATTGATGGGAGCGGCCTCCACGCGCACCAGCACCTGGTCTGGCGACAGCTCGGGCACATCGACGTCGACCAGTGACAGCTCCACTGTCGCCTCGCTGGTCACCAACGACCGCAGCTCGAGTGCCTGTTCCGGACGCTGCTGCTCGACCATGGGTCCCCCCGTTCGTCTCGTCGGCTCGGTCAGCTCGACACCGGCGACGCCGGTGCTCCAGCTTGTCACCCTGTCGCGACATCACCGGCCGGACCACCTCGGGCCGCGGACGGTGATGCTCCCAGTGGGACGACCACGGATACCGCTCTTGCGCCGTGCACGCTCCACGAGCACCATCGGACCATGCCGGAACGAGACGACCCAGCGAGCCCCGATGGCCCGGCCGTGGGGCCGCCCGCCACCATCACCGAGCTGCTCACCTGGCGAGCCGACCACGACGCCGAGAGGGTCTTCCTCGTCGTCGACGACCGGTCGATCACCTTCGGCGAGCTCGACCGCCTGGCCACCCAGGTGGCCGCGGGTCTCAGATCGTGGGGGATCCGCCCCGGGGACCGGGTGGCCGTCGCCGCGCCCAACG
>JAKAQW010000240.1 GCA_021819525.1 Actinomycetes bacterium | reverse complement strand
CGACGGCCTCCAAGTGGCGCACCACTTCGTCGGCTTCCCTCCCGGTTGCCGTCAGGATCCCGATACTGTGGCCAGAGGCGAGCGCTGCCGGCAGCCCGAAGGCGCCGCGCAGCTGTGCAACGAGGGCATCGGGCCCGCGCTTCTTCACCACATCGCACAATTCGGTCGTGGTTTGGGCCATTGTCCAGGACCCATACGCGCGAGTACCCTGCCGACGACGTCTGTGACCGTAGCCTGCTCTCTGGTGACTTCGGGGAAGCCCGCCGGCCGGGAACCTCTGCGTCTCCCAGTCGAACGTCGATGCCCGGCTGGCTCTCTCCGAGGTCGCGGGCCGCACCGTGCGCGCGACGACCACCAGGGCCAGTTCCCCGAGCTGGCGCTGTCGGTGAGAGCTGGCGCTGTCGGTGAGAGCTGGCGCTGTCGGTGAGAGCTGGCGCAACCGAGCATGTGGCGGCTGGCCGGCCGGCACAGCTTCACGGGTTGCGAGCGACCCCGAGGTACCGTAAGCCCGTCTCGCTCCGAAGCAACTCGTCAGCAGCCTGCTCGGCGCGGATCACGCCCTTCTCGAGCACATAGCAACGCTGAGCCAGACGCAGGGCGAACACGGCGTTCTGCTCGGCCAGCAGCATCCCGAGCCCCTCGGCGCGCAGCGCGGCCAGCCAGCCGCCCATCTCCTGGACAACGGTCGGCGCCAGTCCCTCGGTGGGCTCGTCGAGGAGCAGGAGCCGAGGCTCGCCGAGCAACGCGCAAGCCAGCTTTACCATCTGCTGCTCGCCGCCCGAGAGGAACGCCGCACGACGTCCGCGAAGAGCTGGCAGGGCAGGGAACAGCAGCTCCACCCGGTCCAAGGTCCACCTCGTCGAGCGACGGCGACCGGCCCGGGCTGCCAGCTCGAGGTTCTGCAAGACGGTGAGGGACCCGAAGACCCGACGGCCGCTGGGCACGAAGGCCACGCCCGAGCGCTGCAGCTGGTCTGGTCGACGACCGGTCACGTCTTGGCCGAAGAGCCTGACCCTGCCCGAACGAACCGGCATCAGCCCCATGACCGCCCGCATGGTGGTGGTCTTGCCTGCGCCGTTGCGGCCGAGCAGGGCCACCGTCTCCCCGACGCCCACCTCGAGCGAGACCCCTTGCAGGACATGGCTCAGCCCGTAGTAGGCGTGCAGGTCGAGCACCGCCAGCCCTTCACCTGGGTCCCCGGTCGTCGCACCCATGTCAGATCTGCTCCCCTCCGAGGTAGACCGACACCACCTCGTCGTCGGCTGCGACCTCGGCCGGCGACCCCTCGGCCAGGACCTTGCCACGATGGAGCACGGTGACCCGGTCTGACAGCCCGAAGATCACATCCATGTCGTGCTCCGACAGCACCACCGTGAGCGACCGTTCATGACGGAGCCGGCGCACCAGCTCCGTCATCCGCTCGGTCTCGAACGGCGACATCCCCGCGGTCGGCTCGTCGAGCAACAGCACCGACGGGGTGGCGCCGAGCGCCACCGCGATCTCCAGCGCTCGCTGGTCCCCGTGGGAGAGGGTCCCTGAAATGGCGGCGCGCGCCGCGGTGAGACCGACCGCCTCCAGCAGCTCGTCCACCTGGGGCTGGGCTCGCCGGCGCCTCCGAGCCGACATACTGGCGCTGTGGCCGGCGGCCGCCAGCACCGCCGTGGCCAGCGACTCCTCCACACTGAGGCGGGTGAAGATGCTGGTCGTCTGGAACACCTGGACGATGCCCGCCCGAGCCACGGCGTGGGGAGGCAGCCCGGTGAGATCTCGGCCCCGGAGCTTCACGAGCCCGCTGGTGGGCACGTGGACACCGGTCAGGAGCTTGAACAGCGTGCTCTTGCCGGCGCCGTTCGGTCCGATGATCGCGTGGATAGCGCCCTCGTCGACCTGCAGGTACACCTCGTCGACGGCGGTAAAGGCGCCGAAGCGCTTGGTGAGGCTCTCCGTCTCCAGCGCCACCGTCACCACGGCCCCCGCCTTCGTGCCCACGGGCGCTGGTGCCCCCGCGCCCACGCCAGCGAGCCGCTCATCCACCGTCGAGCGATCGCCAGCGGAGGGCCTCGCTGGTCGCCGACCATGAGCCCGGCCAGCCCCTGAGGGGCGAGCAGGGCCACCACCACCAACACGATGCCGAAGATCAGCTCCCACTCCGAGGTGACCCGGCTGATAAGGGTGTAGGCCACGGTGTAGACCAGCGCCCCGAGCGCCGGCCCGTAGAACAGGGACATCCCTCCGATCACCACCATGAACACCGGGAACCCCGAGGTGATCCAGTCCAAGAGGCTCGGGTACGAGGCGCTGTCGTACACCACGAACAAGGTCCCGGCCAACGCGCAGAAGAACCCGGCGATGACGTATGCCAGCAGCTGATGACGAAACACGTTCACCCCGAGGGACTCGGCTCGCTCGCGGTTCTCCCGGATGGCTCGCAAGGTGAGCCCGAACGGCGAGTGGACCACCGCCCACAGCGCCGACAGCGCCAGCACCGTGATCCCGAGGCTGAAGTAGAACGCGTGGCGAGGATCCTCCATCCAGCTCGGTACCATCGATCCGAAGATCCCCGTCGAGCCGTTCGTGAGCCCGATCTGCTGCAGAGCGATGGTGTAGAGCAGTTGGGCGAAAGCCAAGGTGAGTAGAGCGAAGTACAGTCCTCGGGTCCGCAGCACGATGAGACCGACCACGAGGGCCATGGCAGCCCCGACGAATGGGGCGGCGACAAAGCCGTACCAAAAGTCGAGGCGGAAGTGGTACCAGGTCAAGGCGATGGTGTAGGCGCCGGCTCCGTAGAAGATCGCCTGGCCGAAGGAGATCAACCCGCCATAGCCGATCAAGATGTTGGTGGCCATGGCGAACACGGTGAACTGGAGCGCATCCAGGAGGATCTCGACGTTGGCGACTCCGAGCACGCTTCCGGCTACGAGCAGCGCCACCACCAGTAGGGCCGTCCCGAGGAGCCGGGACGACCGTCCGACGGAGACCATCACGACCGACGGCCTGCCGGCACCACCGGGCACACCGGCAGCGCCACCGCCGGCACTGCCGCCACGATCACCGGCTCCGGCGCTGGTGGCGCCTCGTTCGCGACTCTCGGGCAGGCTCATGGCGTCACCGGTCCCGGACCCCGAGCAGACCCCAGGGCTTGATCGCCAGCACCACGATCATGGCCACGTACAGCGAGGTCGGCTCCCAGGCGGGGAGCCAGAGCGCACCAGCCATCTGGAACACGGCGATGATCCCTGCACCCAGCGCGGCCCCGGCGATCGACCCAAGCCCGCCGATCACCGCCACCACGAAGGCGGCCACGATGATAGAGCTACCGAGGCCGGTGTCGACGCCCTGCAGGGGGGTGATGAGCGCGCCCCCGAGCCCGGCCAGGAACGCCCCGATGGCGAACACCACCGTGTAGAGGAGCTTCACGTTGGTGCCGCGCACCGCCAGCAGCTCGGCGTCCTCCACCGAGGCCCGGACCTTCCAACCCAGCGATGTCCGAGCCAGCAAGAACCACAGGGCCAATCCCACGAGCACTCCTGTACCGGTGAGGAACAGCTCGTAGGCCGGGAAGGTGAAGTGCTGGAAGGCCAGGCTGCCCGAAAGGACACGAGGCGAGCTCACCGAGAGCGGGCTGGCGCCCCAGAACTGGAGGGCCAGGTCACCGAGGATCAGCAGCACCCCGTAGGTGGCCAGCAGCTGGACCAGGTGGTCGGCCCGGTAGACGCGCCGCATTAGGCCCACCTCGAGCAACGTCCCCAGTACGACCACCGCGAGGGGCGCCAGCGCCAGCGCGTACCAGAAGGTGTCGCCGGTGGCACTACCCACGATGGTGGCGGCGATGAACGCGCCGTACATGTAGAGGCTGCCGTGAGCCAGGTTGATGACCCGCATGGCCCCGAAAATGAGGGTCAGGCCGGCCGCCACCATGAACAGTGATGCCGCCGTCGACAAGCTCGTCAGCAGTGCCACCGCGACGACACCCCAGCTCACAGGTCTCCCTCGCCAGGAGTCACGGAGCGGTCCTTCCTCGGCCTACGGCTTGTAGCCGCAAGGGTCGATGATCTTGCTGGCGGGCACCGCGATGGTGTGCGTGTAGACGGGGAAGCCGTAGGTCGGGTCCACGTGGGACGAGATGGTCCCGACGTACTCCGGCACGAGCGCCTGGTGGTCACACGCCCGGATGGTGATCGGTCCCCGGATGGTCGGCACGCTGGCGCCGGGCAGCTCGGAGGCCACCTTGGTGCCGTCGAAGGTGCCCGCCTTCTTCACCGCGTAGGCCCACGCCTGTACCGCGGTGTAGCCCAGGATGGCCCACTGCGACGGCCACTGGCCGTACTTCGCGTGGTACTCGGCCACCCACGCCGCGCTCGGTGCCATGGTCTTGCCCCAGAACGCCGCCCGGTCGAAACCGATCCCACCGGCCTCGGGGTCCGATGAGCCCAGCTGTTTCAGCTCGTCCTCACCGTAGAGAGCGGCGAAGCGCACCTTGGACAACAGCCCGTAGGAGAGCGCCTGCTTGGTCAAGGTCACCAGGTCGCCCCCGTACTGCCCGGAGAACACGAAGTCGGGGTGGGCGGCCAAGATGGCCACGATGTTGGGATCGAAGTTCGGCGCGCCGAGTGGCGGCGCCTGGCGGCTCACCAGTGTGTAGTTGACGTGGTACTCCTTCAGCCCGGCGAGGAACTGGGTGACGTCGGAGAGCCCGAAGCTGTAGTCCGGGGTGATGGTCGCCACCCGGATCGGCTTGGTGCCGTAGAGCTCGTGCACGTAGTAGGCAACCGCCCGGGGCTCCATGTAGGTGTTGGGCACCAACTGGAAGCTCCACTTGTTGAAGTGGGTGGTCATGAGCGAGACGTCGTTGTCGGTGGCGGCGAAGAACGGGATGTGGTGTGCGCTGGTGAAGGACTCCTCGGCTGCGCCCACCGCACTGGAGACCGCGCCGAAGTCGGCCACGATGTGATCGTCGAGGACCATGGTGCGCACCTCGCT
>JAKAQW010000239.1 GCA_021819525.1 Actinomycetes bacterium | reverse complement strand
CGACCACCCGATGTTCCGGATGCACTTCTTTGCCAACGCTCGCTTCACCGCGGCGAGCGTCTCGGTCACCATGGTGTTCTTCTCGCTGTTCGGCGCCATGTTCCTGCTCACCCAGTACCTCCAGTTCGTCCTCGGCTACGACGCGCTGCAGGCGGGGGTCAGGATCGCACCGGTGGCAGTGATGCTCGGGCTCGGTGCACCGCTCTCGTCGGCGCTCGTGCGCAAGATCGGCACGAAGTTGGTCGTGAGCGCAGGGCTGGCACTGGTGGCAGTCGGCCTCGGGCTGCTCACCGGCCTCTCGGTGTCCTCGGGCTACGCCCCGGTGCTCGCAGCCATCCTCGTCCTCGGACTCGGCATGGGGTTCACGATGGCGCCGGCTACCGAGTCGATCATGGGCTCGCTTCCACGCGAGGAAGCCGGCGTCGGATCCGCGATGAACGGCACCACCATCCAGGTCGGAGGTGCCCTGGGGGTCGCAGTGCTCGGGAGCGTGCTGAACCAGCGCTACCGGGGCGAGGTGGCGCGACGCGCCGCGCAGGCTCACGTGCCTCCGGCGATCGCCCACGAGGCAAGTGCCTCGCTGGGCGCGGCGCTGGCAATCGCCGCGCACGTCGGCGGAGCAGCCGGGCACGAGTTCGCCAACGCGGCGAGAGAAGCGTTCGTGACGGGGGTGAACTTCGCCGACCTGGTGGGCATGGCGGTAGCCGCCCTCGGGATCGTGGTGGCGCTCGTCTTCCTGCCGTCGCGAGCGGTGCCGGCCACGGCGCAGCAGCATGGGGGTGAGGTGCCGCGGGGTGAGGTGCCGCGGGACAGCCGGCCCGGGGACAGCCAGCCGGAGGGTGCAGTGCCCGGGGACAGCCGGCCCGAGGACAGCCGGCCCGAGGACAACCAGTCGGAGGGCAGCCGGCCCGAGGGCAGCCAGCCCGGGGACAGCCAGTCGGAGGACAGCCGGCCCGGGGGCAGCCCATCAGACGGCGAGGTGCTCGTAGTCACCCAAGCACCCGCTCCAGACTTGGCCGGACCGGAGCGGTGAGCAAGCCGGGGCGACCGCGTAGCGCCGAGGCGCACCGAGCGATCCTCGACGCCACCATGGAGTTGCTCGCCGAGGTCGGCTACCAGTCGCTCAGCATCGAGTCGGTCGCCGCGCGTGCCCGGGTCGGCAAAGCGACTGTCTACCGGTGGTGGCCGTCGAAGGTCGAGCTGGTGGTGGAGGCGGTGAACGCCGAAGCGCTCGAGATCGTGCCCGAGCCGGACACTGGCAGCCTGCATGGCGACACCCACGAGCTCGTAGCCGGCGTCGTTGCCCTGGCCTGCTCACCGCTCGGCCGGGTACTGGAGGCCTTGTGGGCGGAGGCCGAGCGGAGCCAAGCGCTGCGCGAGACACTCGAGGCGGTCTTCTTGGCTCGACGCCAGCAGGTCGCTACCAACGTGCTCGAACGCGCCCTGCGCCGAGGTGAAGCCCGGCGCGAGGTCGACATCGACTTGATCTCGGATCTCGTGGTCGGCACCGTGTTCCACCGAGCACGCATGGATATCGCCCAGCTCGATGCGCTGTTCGTCGACCATCTCACCGAGCTGATCGTGGCGGGCATCGGGGCCACGCCGTGACGAGCGCGCTCCGCCAAGACGAAGGGAAGGCCTCGACGTGTCGCGCGGAGCCTGGTCGCTCACCCGCTGCCATCTTGCAAACCGCAGCCACGCGGGGCTTGGCGACCGTGGCGCTCCGGCCCGCCGTTGCGCCGATGCTCAGCGCACAGCTCGACGGCTATCGGCCTGCCGGGGGCTGTCCGGCTGTCGGGGGCTGTCCGGGGTGTCGACGGCTGTCCGGGGTGTCGGGGTGTCGGGCTGTCGGGCTGTCCGGCTGTCGGGGTGTCGGAGGGTGGTGCGCGGCTGTCGGGGGCTGTCCGGCTGTCGGGGGCCGTCCGGGGTGTCGGGGGCTGTCCGGCTGTCGGGGGCTCGGCTCGTGCGGAGCCCGGACGCACGACCCACGACGAGCAGGGCCTTGACCACCTGCGCCGGTCTGTAGACTACCGGGGTAGGGTATCATTCGTGGACGAGGTACGGTTCGTGGACGAGAGGAGAGCGTCATGGCCGAGACGATGACCTACACCGTTGCGGGGATGACCTGCGACCACTGCAAGCACGCCGTGGCGTCCGAGCTCGGCGCGGTCGGCGGCGTGAGGGGGGTGGAGGTGGACCTCGACACCAAGCTCGTCACCGTGACCGGCGAGCGCCTCGACGACCAGCAGCTGCGCGCCGCGATCGAAGAGGCCGGCTACGAGGCGTCGTGATGGCGACGCCGACGGAGACCAAGCCCCCTGCAGCGGAGCAGCCCCAGCACGTCGAGCTCGCCATCACGGGCATGACGTGCTCCTCGTGCGCGGCCCGCATCGAAAAGCGTCTCAACAAGGTCGACGGCGTGACCGCCACGGTCAACTTCGCGAGCGAGCACGCGGCGATCGCCTTCGACCCCGCCCAGGTCGACATCGCGGACCTGATCGGGGCGGTGGAAGCCGCCGGCTACGGCGCCGCCCTCCCCGAGGCGGTCACCGACGAGGACCCGGCCCGCCCCTACCGACGCCGCCTCGTCCTCGCGGTCGCCCTGAGCGTCCCCCTGATGGTCTTCGCCTGGATCGTCGCCTCGCGGCCGCCGGGCTGGGAGTGGATCTCCTTCGCGCTGGCGACGCCAGTGGTGTTCTACGCCGGCTGGCCGTTCCACCGGGCTGCGGCGGCCAACGCCCGCCACGGCGTGGCGACCATGGACACGCTCATCTCCGTCGGCACCCTGGCTGCCTGGACGTGGTCGACGGTGGTGCTGGCGGCGGGGATGTCGACGAGCGTCTACTTCGACACCGCCGGCGCCATCACCGCGCTGATCCTCCTCGGCCGCTACCTGGAGGCCCGGGCCAAGCGCCGCTCGGGCGAGGCCATCCGCACGCTCTTGGAGCTCGGGGCCAAAGAGGCCCGGGTGCTGCGCGAGGGCGCCGAGGTCCTGGTGCCCGTCGAGGAGCTCGAGGTGGGGGACCGTATCGTCGTGCGTCCCGGCGAGAAGGTCGCCACCGACGGCGTGGTGGAGTCCGGCACCTCGGCCATCGACCAGTCGATGCTGACCGGCGAGTCGGTCCCCGTCGAGGTCGGCCCCGGCGACGCCGTGGCCGGCGCCACCGTGAACACCTCGGGTCGCCTCGTCGTCCAGGCCACCCGGGTCGGGGCGACCACGGCCCTCGCCCAGATCGCCCGGCTGGTCGCAGACGCCCAGGCCGGCAAGGCCCCGGTGCAGCGCCTGGCCGACCGGGTCTCGGCCGTGTTCGTCCCCATCGTGATCGCCATCTCCGCGCTCACCTTGGTGGGCTGGCTCCTGGTCGGCGACGCCACCACCACGGCCGCCTTCACCGCGGCGGTTGCTGTCATCGTGATCGCCTGCCCGTGCGCCCTCGGCCTCGCCACCCCGACAGCCCTCATGGTCGGCACCGGGCGCGGGGCCCAGCTCGGCATCGTCATCAAAGGTCCCGAGGTCTTGGAGCACACCCGCCAGGTCACCACCATCGTCTTGGACAAGACCGGCACGCTCACCGAGGGGAAGATGGCCGTCTCCGCCGTCGTCGCGGCCGAGGGCGTCGACGAAGACGAGCTGGTGCGCCTGGCGGCCGGGGTCGAGGACGCCAGCGAGCACCCGATCGCCCGTGCCATCGCCGCCTACGGGCGCGACCGGCTCGGTACCTTGCCTGCGGTCGAGTCGTTCTCGGCCCGGGCCGGGCTCGGGGTCGAGGCCGTGGTCGACGGCCACGCGGTGGTGGTCGGCCGCCCGAGCCTGCTCTCGGACTGGGGGACATCGCTCACCGACGCGCTCGTCCATGAGGTGGGACGCCTCCAGGGCGCGGGCTCGACCGTGGTCGCCGTCGCCGCCGACGGCGAGGTCAAAGGCCTCGTGGCGGTAGCGGACCGGGTCAAGGCGACGAGCCGCCAGGCTGTCGCCGGCCTGCGTGCCCTCGGGCTCACACCGGTGCTGCTCACCGGGGACCACGAGGCGACCGCCCGCGCCGTCGCCGCCGAGGTGGGCATCGACCGCGTCTTGGCCGGCGTCCTGCCCGAGGACAAGGCCGCCGAGGTGGCGCGCCTCCAAGAGGCGGGCGAGGTGGTCGCCATGGTCGGCGACGGCGTGAACGACGCCCCCGCCCTTGCCCAGGCCGACCTGGGGCTCTCGATCGGGACCGGCACCGACGTCGCCATCGAGGCCTCCGACATCACCCTCGTCGCCGGCGACCTGCGCGCAGCGGTCGACGCCATCCGCCTGTCGCGCCGCACGCTGTCGACGATCAAGGGTAACCTCGTCTGGGCCTTCGGCTATAACGTGGCCGCTGTTCCCCTGGCCGTCGCCGGGATCGTGAACCCCATCATCGCCGCCGCGGCGATGGCGTTCTCCAGCGTCTTCGTCGTCACCAACTCGCTGCGCCTGCGGCGCTTCCACTCGACCGAGGAGGCCTGATGACCGACACCGCACGAGCCGAGAGCCCGCCTCCTGCGGCGCAGGGGCCGGGAAGGCCCTATGGCTACGTGGCCGCCAAGAACAAGGAGGCGCTCATCAACCGGATGCGCCGCATCGAGGGGCAGGCTCGGGGCATCGAGAAGATGATCACCGAGGACCGCTACTGCATCGACATCCTGACCCAGATCGCCGCTGTGTCGACGGCCCTGGAGACGGTGGCAGGCATCCTCCTCGACGACCATGTGAACCACTGCGTGCGCCACGCTCTCTCCTCGGGCGACGAGGCGGTCGCCGCCGAGAAGACCACCGAGCTGCTCCAGGCCGTCCACCGCTTCACCCGGACTCGGTGACCGCGACGCCGCCGCCACGGCCCCGCTCCACGACGACCGCCAGCTACCGGCTGCACATGGTCCGTATGGGCCTCGATCCGACGAGAACTTGCAGTGGTCTTCCCGCTGGATCCCATGAGAGACCGTTACGGCAAGGAGCACTCGCGTACAGCCACGACAG
>JAKAQW010000238.1 GCA_021819525.1 Actinomycetes bacterium | reverse complement strand
GGCCGCGCCACCCCCGCAGCCGCCGAGCGCGCTCGGCGCCGAGGTGCCCATCGAGAGCTCCTCCCACTCCTGGTCGCCTCGGTAGCCCACCGGGCTCGGTGGGCCGAGGGCTCACCACCCTATGGTTCGGCACCCGGCGCCGGAGTCATGACCCATGGTGCTGGCCCAGGCGAGCCAAGACGTCCTCGGCCTGACGGACGATCTGGCGTACCAGCTCGCCCGCGGGCACGAGCGCTTCGATGGCGCCGGTGCCCTGGCCAGCCGGGTAGCACTCCTTCGCCGGGTCGACATCGGTGAGGGTGTCGTCGCCGCCGAGGTGGAACGCCTTGTCCTGGATGGCCCGCGTTGCCTGATAGGGAAATTTCTGCACCTCGTCGAGGTGCTGCGCCCAGTGCTCGGTATAGCTGTTGCCGATGACCCGCATGGTCTTGCCCGAGTATGCGCGGCTGATGGTGGTGGCGTCGTCGCGGCTCGACACCAGCGCCTCTTTGTAGCCGCGCACAGCACGCGCCTCGGGGGTGGCGATGAACCGCGTGCCGATCCACACGCCGTCGGCGCCGAGAGCCAGAGCAGCCGCCAAGCCCCGCCCGTCGAAGATGCCGCCTGCTGCCACCACCGGCACCGACGCGCCTACGGCATCGACGATCTGCGGCACGAGCGGCATGGTCGCCACCGTCCCGGTGTGACCCCCGGCTTCGGTGCCCTGGGCCACCACGATGTCGCAGCCTGCGTCTACGGCACGCCGGGCGTGGTCGACCTTGCCGCACATGTTCACCACGAGCAGGTGGTGACGGTGGCACAGCTCGACGACCTCGGCGGGCACACCGAGCCCGGCGACGAACACCGTCGCGCCCTCTTCGATGATGCGCTCGACTTGGGCCACCATGTCGCCGGGCATGGCGGTGAGCAGGTCCACCCCGAAGGAGTGGTCGGTGCCCTTCTTCACGGCGCGCATCTCGTCGACCATCTGCTCGGTGGTCATGGTGGACGCGCCGAGAGTGCCGAACCCGCCGGCCTCGGACACTGCTATCACCAGCTGGTGGTAGGCGACGCCACCCATGCCGGCCAGCATGACCGGGTGCTCACAGCCGAGGATGTCGGTCAGTCGGGTTCGCATGCGTGGGCTCCTCGAGCTCGCCGACACCACGGGTCGGCAAGGGGAGACCGACCCATCGGTCAATAGTGTACCTCTCGGGACCCTGGGACCAAGCTGGTCGCCAGTAGTGGATCGATCCATCAGCCGAATCCTTACCGGCAGGCGGCTGGCAGGCAATGGTCCACGCAATAGTCTTGACCGATGAGCCAGCGACGTGGATGCCCTGATGCCCTCGTGAAGCCCCCAGGACCGGCACCTGCCACACCGGGCCGCGCCGTGGCAGCGCTCACCGGTCATCTGGACATCGGCGACCGCCACTGCTCGTCATGAGGCTGGCCGAGCAGTTGGAACTGCCCGCCGAAACCCAGGCGGCGGCTGAGGAAGTGCGGGCCTGGCTGGTCGAGCACCCCTCCCCCGATCCCCGCCAGCTGGCCGATGCCGGCTTGGTGGCACCACACTGGCCGCGGCCGTGGGGCCGCGACGCCACACCGATAGAGCAGCTTGCCATCGACAGCGTGCTGCGCGAGGCGCGGGTACAGCGACCCGTCAACGTCATCGGGCTGGGCTGGGCTGGGCCTACCTTGCTCCACGCCGGCACAGCCGACCAGCACGAGCGGTGGCTGCCTGGGATCCTGGACGGATCAGAGGTGTGGTGCCAGCTCTTCAGCGAACCCGACGCGGGGTCGGATCTGGCCTCGCTCACCACCCGCGCGGTGCGCGACGGTGACGAGTGGGTCGTCCAAGGACGCAAGATCTGGACCAGCATGGGCCATCTGGCCCGCTGGGGCATCCTGCTCGCCAGGACCGGTCATGCCGGTGTGGACGCGCACGGCGCGATCACCTACTTCGTGTGCGACATGCAGGCACCGGGAGTGAGCGTCCGACCCATCCGCGACATGACCGGCACCGCCCCGTTCAACGAGGTCGTCTTGGACGAGGTGCGGATCCCCGACAGCCAGGTGGTCGGACCGGTGGGTGGCGGCTGGGAGCTGGCCAAGGTGACACTGGCAAACGAACGGGTCAGCCTGTCGCGCAGCGGCGCACTGTGGGGGTTCGGCCCTACCGCCGACGACCTGGTCGACACGGTACGACCCCTGGCGGATCGCCTTCGAGCACAGGACCGGGCCCGGCTGGTCGAAGTGTGGAGCGAAGGTGCGGTCCTGGCCATGCTTCGACTGAGGGGCGTGGCCGTCGCCGTCGCCGGACGCCCTCCAGGGCCCGAGTCGTCGGTCGCCAAGCTCCTGGCCGACCAGCACGGCCAACGGCTCTTCCAGCTGGCGAGGGATCTGGCCGGGGCAGCGGGGATGCTGGCCGATGTCGGACCGCTCGGCACCCCGCAGGAGCTGTGGGGCCACGGGTTCTTGTTCTCGCCGGCGCTCACCATCGGCGGCGGCACCGCACAGGTCCAGCGAAACGTCATCGGCGAACGGGTCCTCGGCCTGCCCCGGGACCCTCCTGCACCCAGCTCGTAGGCGCCGGCCCCGGTTCGCCGAGCGCCGGGAGCGGGCCCCGGACCGCTCACCCTTCGCCTGGCCCAGGTTCGCCGAGCGCCGGGAGCGGGCCCCGGACGGCTCACCCGGCCCCCTCGTCGTCGGTGGTGAGACGCCGCAATGCCAGCTGCCCGACCAGGGCAGCCACGCTGAAGGCCGCCAGCCAGGGGGCACGGCCACGATCTCGCCCGCGTGCTGGCCGGCTGCCACCAGGGCGGTGAGCTCGCGGTGAGCTCGTCGACGAACCGCTCGTAGATGCCGAGCACATGGGGCTCGAAGCGCCCGCCCATGGCCATCGAGTCGCGAAACAGCAGCTTCAGAGCAGCCCGGTCCGCCTCGAAGAGCTCGAAGGTGGCCACCATCGCCTGGGTGAGCGCTGCTCCGGTTCCCTCCAGGAGCGCGTCGTACAGGCAGGCGAGGATCCGAGCTGCCGTCGCCAGCGCGACGAACAGCACGACGCACCGGTGGCGCTCCCGACGCTGCGGCACCAGCACCCCGACGTGCAGCCGGGCTCACCGGCGAGAACCCCTCGCACGCGCTGAACCGAGAGGGGCACGCGACCGCGTTGCCGACGCAGAGCCATGTACCGATCGATGCCAGGAGGCTATGGTCCTCTACCCGCTCAGCGATCGGCCCACAACGGGTCACGCAGCGCCCGGCGCAGCACCTTGCCCACCGATGACTTCGGGATCGTGGGCACGAACTCCACCTGCTTGGGTACCTTGTAGGAAGCGAGCTGACGGCGCACCGTGGCCTGCAGCTCGGCGGCGTCCACCTGCGCCCCGGGCTTGAGGGCGACAAAGGCGGTGACCGCCTCCACCCAAACTGGATCAGGCGCTCCGACCACGGCGCACTCGGCGACGGCCGGGTGGGCGAGGAGGGCGTCTTCGACCTCGCGCGGATAGACGTTGTAGCCGCCGGTGACGATCATGTCGCTGCGCCGGTCCACCAGGTAGAGATAGCCACGCTGGTCCCGGCGGGCCATGTCGCGGGTGCGGAGCCAGCCGTCGGCTGTCCACATCTCGGCGTTCAACTCTGCGGCACGGTGGTAGCCGGTGGTGACGAAAGGGGCACGGACCTGGATCTCACCGATCTCACCAGGGCCGACCGGCTCCCCCTCTTCGGTGCCGAGGCGGACCTCCGCGTCGACCGCTGGATAGCCGCAAGAACCGAGCAGCTCCTCGTCGAGATGGTCGGCCTGGTCCAGGACGCTGATGCACAGGGGCGCCTCTGTCTGCCCGTAGTACTGGGCGAAGATCGGACCCCAGGCTGCCATCGCCTGGTCGAGCACCGGTCGAGGCATAGGGCTCGCGCCGTAGATGACGGTGCGCAACGAGGAGACGTCGGCATCTTCGACCGCACCGCTCGCGAAGAGCATGCCGAGCATGGTGGGCACCAGGTTCACCTCGGTGACGTGGTAGCGGGCGATCGCGTCCAGGAATTCCTGGGGCTCGAAACGGGGCAGGATCGCCGTCGTGGCACCCCGGAGCCAGTAGGGCAGCACGAAGGTGCCACTCGCGTGGATCAGGGAGGCGGCGTGGAGCATGACCGACTCTCGGCTGGGATCGAGCAGGTTCGTCAAGATGTTCGTGGCGATGGCGCCGTAGGTGGCTTGTGTGTGGGTCACGGCCTTGAGCGTTCCGGTGGTGCCCGAGGTGTAGAGCAGCAGCACGCGGTCGTTGGCGCTGATGTCGAGGTGAGGGTCGGAGCTCGGGGCACCTGCCGCGTCGGCGAGAAGGTCGCTGCCGTCGCTGGCCCCCGGTCCGCCGAGGCCGATCGCGAACAGGCCCGGCACCCGCGTGCAGAGCATGGTGGCGGTCTCCTCGAGCTCCGGTGCATGGACCAGCCAGCGGGCGTCGGTCTCGACGAGCATCCGCTCGTGCTCGTTCACCGAGAGGCGCGCGTTGAGCGGTACCCGCACGATTCCTGCCTCCAGGCAGGCGAAGTCCAGCGAGACCGACCAAAGACCGTTACCGACCAGCAGCGCCACCCGGTCACCTTGGCCGATGCCGCGCCGGAGCAGGGAGTTCGCCAATCGGCTCGCCGCCTCGTACGTCTGGCGGAAGGTCAAGACGTCGTCGCCAAAGCGCACCGCCGTCCGATCCGCGAAACGCTCAGCCCCCCGGCGCACCATGTCCACTGCGAGCACCATGCCGTCTCCTCGCACGGCCGACACCGAGGCGGCTCGCGCACGCCTCGCATTCTGCCACGCCCACAGGCGCACGCCTGGCACTGCGCCGCGCCCACAGGGTCGTCCCGAGACCCAGGCCGCGCACCATGCCGCCGGCTCGAGCGGCCGAACCGCACTCCCCCACTGAGCACGACAGACGGGGCGAGCGCGACCGCCTCGATCTCGACAGTGGCACCGTAGGGCAGGCTCGACACCTCGATGAACGTCCGGGCCGGGCGCGGCGTGGCGAAGAGGTCCATGTACTGCTGGTTGGCCTCATCCCGCAGGGTGATGTCGGTAA
>JAKAQW010000237.1 GCA_021819525.1 Actinomycetes bacterium | reverse complement strand
AGCGGTTCACGGCATATCGACAACGGGACCCGTGGCACGTGGCCCGTGGCCCGTGGCCCGTGAGCCAAGCCCACCACGGCGCCGTCACGTGGCCAGTGAGCCAAGCCCACCACGGCACCGTCACGTGGCCCGTGAGCCAAGTCCACCACGGCGCCGTCACGTGGCCCGTAGCCCGTGAGCCAAGTCCACCACGGCGCCGTCACGTGGGCGCGGTCCACGAGCAGATCGTGAGCCGATCCCCCGACGGGACCACCTCGAGGCCCCCGGTAGCCTGAGCGAGGGGTGGCTTCGGAGCCCGCCGACGAGGAGGTACATGGTGCAGTACGGCAATCTCGGTCGCAGTGGGCTCCAGGTGTCGCGCCTGTGCCTCGGCTGCATGAGCTTCGGTGCCCCTGATCGGGGTGCCCACCCCTGGACGCTCGACGAGGACGCCAGCCGGGGCGTCATCCGGGCGGCGCTCGAAGCCGGCATCACCTTCTTCGACACGGCCAACGTCTACTCCGACGGCACCAGCGAGGAGATCGTGGGCCGAGCCCTGCGCGACTTCGCGCGGCGCGACGAGGTCGTCGTGGCCACCAAGGTCAACGGCACGATGCGACCCGACCCCAACGGCCGAGGGCTGTCGCGCAAGGCCATCTTGACCGAGATCGACCACAGCCTGCGCCGGCTCGGCACCGACTACGTGGATCTCTACCAGATCCACCGCTGGGACCACCGTACCCCTATCGAGGAGACCCTTCGTGCCTTGGACGACGTCGTGCGCGCCGGCAAGGCCCGCTACGTGGGCGCGTCGTCGATGTACGCCTGGCAGTTCGCCAAGGCCCTCTTCCTCGCGGATGCCCATGGCTGGACCCGGTTCGTGAGCATGCAGGACCACTACAACCTGCTGCAACGCGAAGAGGAGCGCGAGATGCTGCCGCTCTGCGCCGACCAGGGCATCGGGGTGCTCCCGTGGAGCCCACTGGCCAGGGGTCGCCTGGCCCGTCCCTGGGACGAGCAGACCGAGCGGTCCGCGAGCGACGGCTTCGGCGCTTCGCTGTACGGGAGCCTCGACAGCGACCGTGCCATCGCCGACCAGGTGGCCCAGGTCGCCGCCGGGCACGGGGTGCCGCGGGCGCAGGTCGCCTTGGCCTGGTTGTTGCACCAACAGACGGTGACCGCTCCCATCGTCGGCGTGACCAAGCCGGCCCATCTCGACGACGCGCTTGGTGCTCTCGAGCTCACCTTGAGCCAAGAGGAGATCCTCGCCCTGGAGCGCCCCTATACCCCGCATCCCATCGCCGGCTTTTCCTGACTCGTCGGTAAGTAGTTGGTGGTGCCCCGCCACCAGCGGCGGGGCCATAGCATGGTGTCGTGCTCTTCGACGGTATGTCCCACCAACTGCCCGATGTCGACGCCGAGGAGACTGCCGAGTGGCTCGACTCCTTCGACGCCGTGCTCGCCACCCACGGACGCTCTCGAGCCCGCTTCCTGCTCATGAAGCTGCTCGAACGGGCCCGCAGTGCCCAGGTCGGCTTTCCCGCCACCGTGTCGACGCCGTACGTCAACACCATCGCTCCCGACCAGGAACCGTGGTTCCCTGGCGACGAGCATCTCGAGCGACGGATCCGGGCGTACATCCGTTGGAACGCTGCGGTGATGGTCACCCGGGCGAACCACCGCAGCGAAGGCATCGGCGGTCACCTCTCCACGTACGCCTCCTCCGCGTCGCTCTACGAGGTCGGCTTCAACCACTTCTTCCGAGGCAAGAGCGACGGCGGCTTCGGCGACCAGGTGTTCTTCCAGGGGCATGCCTCCCCGGGCATCTACGCCCGCGCGTACGTCGAGGGACGGCTGACCGAGGACCAGCTCGATCACTTCCGCCAGGAAGTGAGCGGACCGGGCCTGCCGAGCTACCCACACCCCCGCCTGCTCCCCGACTTCTGGGAGTTCCCCACCGTGTCGATGGGTCTCGGTCCCATCTGCGCCATCTACCAGGCCCACATCAACCGGTACCTGCTCAACCGGGAGCTGGTCGACACGAGCGCCAGCCGGGTGTGGGGATTTCTCGGCGACGGCGAGCTCGACGAGATCGAGTCGATCGGTGCGCTCGGAGTCGCCGGGCGTGAGCATCTCGACAATTTGATCTTCGTGGTCAACTGCAACCTCCAGCGCCTCGACGGCCCGGTGCGGGGCAACGGCAAGATCATCCAAGAGGCCGAGGCCATGTTCCGCGGCGCCGGGTGGAACGTCGTGAAGGTGGTGTGGGGATCGAAGTGGGACGAGCTGCTCGCCCGCGACGTCGACGGGGTCCTGCTCGACAAGATGAACACCACGTGCGACGGCGACTTCCAGAAGTACGCGACCGAGTCCGGCGCGTACATCCGCGAGCATTTCTTCGGCCCTGACCCGCGGCTACGGCGGATGGTCGAGCACCTCTCCGACGCGGAGCTCCAGGCCCTACCGCGCGGTGGGCACGACTACCGCAAGCTGTACGCCGCCTACAAGCAAGCCACCGAGCCCTCGGGGATGCCCACGGTGATCTTGGCCAAGACCATCAAGGGCTGGACGCTCGGTCCGGAGATCGAAGCGCGCAACGCCACTCACCAGATCAAGAAGATGACCAAGACGCAGCTCCTGGCTCTGCGCGACCGGCTCTCCCTGCAACCGGAGATCCCCGACGACGCGCTCGACGGGGAGCTGCCGCCGTACTACCGGCCGCCGGAGGACTCCGATGCGCACCAGTACTTAGCGGCGCGCCGTCGCGCACTCGCCGGACCGCTGCCCGCGCGCGTCGTACGACCCCACCAGCCGCTGGAGCCCTCGCCGTCGGTCTTCGCAGACTTCCTGGCCGGATCGGGACGTCAAGCGGTCTCGACCACCATGGCCTTCTCCCGGTTGCTCCGGAACCTGGTGCGCGACCCGGCGGTCGGCCCGTACGTGGCTCCGGTCGTACCCGACGAGGCCCGTACCTTCGGCATGGAGCCCATCATCGCCGAGACGAAGATCTACGCCCCCGACGGCCAGCGCTACACCCCGGTCGACGCGGAGCTCATCTTGCGCTATGCCGAAGACCGACGAGGCCAGGTGCTCCAAGAGGGCATCACCGAAGCTGGCGCCATGGCATCGTTCATCGCGTTGGCGACCGCATATGCCAGCTGGGGGCGGCCCATGCTCCCGGTCTACGCCTTCTACTCCATGTTCGGCTTCCAGCGAACCGGCGATCTGGCCTGGTTGCTGGGCGACATCCGAGGCCGGGGACTCCTAGCCGGATGCACCGCAGGTCGCACCACACTGCACGGCGAGGGCCTGCAGCACGACGACGGCCACTCGCCCATCCTGGCGGCGGTCAATCCCGCAGCCCGGATCTACGACCCGGCGTTCGCCTACGAGGTGGCGATCGTCGTCGAGGAGGCAGTCCGACGCACGCTGGGTCCCGAGCCCGAGGACCGGTTCTGGTACCTCACCTTGTACAACGAGAATTACCCGATGCCCGCCCTCCCCGAAGGTGCAGCAGGTGACGCGGTGCGCCAGGGGGTGCTCCGTGGCATGTACCAATTCGCGCCGGCGCCGGTCCTCGGTGACGACACAGCCGGACCGGCGCCCGCCGCCGACGACACAGACCCCCTCACGACGAGCGCCACCGGCGCCCGCAAGGGCCGCGCCTCTCGGAGCATGGCGGCTGCCGCTACGACTCCCAGCGCTGCGAGGAGCGCTGGTCGGCCCGAGGACGGCGACACCACCCCTGGTGGGAGCCGTCGAGCCAGCATCTTGTTCTCGGGACCGATGTGGCAAGCGGCCATGGAGGCCCGCCAGGATCTCGCCGACCGGTGGCAGGTGGCCGCCGACTGCTGGTCGGTCACGTCGTTCAGCGAGCTACGCGACGAGGCGCTGGGGTGCGAGCGGTGGTCCCGGCTGCATCCGACCATGCCGGCGCGCCGCCCGTTCGTCACCGAGCAGCTCGGCGATGAGGGTGGTCCGGTGATCGCCGTCACCGACTACGTCCGGGCGGTCCCGGACCAGGTGTCTCGCTTCGTGCCACGCCCGTTCACCTCGCTCGGCACCGACGGCTTCGGCCGCTCCGACACCCGCGAGCAGCTCCGCCGGTTCTTCGAGATCGACACCGCCCATGTGGTGGTGGCGGTGCTGGCGGCGCTGGCGCGCTGCGGTGAGGTGAAGGCCGAGGTCGTGGTCGACGCTATCGAGCACTACGGCCTGCGCGTAGACGACCCGGAACCGTGGCGCACTTGAGCCCGGCGAGCGCGGTCAGCGCCGGAGCGCGGACACCGCCAGCACACCTGGCGGACCGCAGGCTCTACCTGTGCACGGCGGACAGACCCGACCTGGCCACCTTCGTCGAGGCCTGTGTGGTCGGTGGCGTCGATGTCGTCCAGCTACGGGACAAGGACCTCCATGGCGATCGCCTCGCGCAACGGGCCGCCGTGCTGGTCGAGGTGTGCGAGGGGTACGGGGTGCCGGCCATCGTGAACGACCTTCCCGAAGTAGCGGCTGCCGTCGGCGCGGCCGGTGTCCACGTCGGCCAGGACGACATGGACCCGGTGTCGGCCCGGGCCATCGTCGGCGCCCGAGCCATCGTCGGACTGTCCACCCACGACCCGGACCAGCTCCGACGGAGCCTGGCGGCGCCAGTCGACTACATCTCGGCGGGCCCGGTCGTCGCGACGCCGACCAAGCCCGGACGCCCCGGGACCGGCGTCGAGTACCTCTCCCTGGCCGTGCGCAGCACCACCCGCCCGGTGTTCGCCACCGGCGGCGTCACTCCTGCCACGGTCGGGGCGCTGGCTGCAGCTGGCGCCCGCCACTTCGTCGTCGTCCGCTACCTCACCGAGGCCGACGATCCCGCTGCCGCTGCCCGCTCCCTGCGCCAGGCTATCGACGACGCCGTTGCCCGAGCGGACGACACCGTGTCCACGGCGAGCGCGCCGGCAGGCTAGGCGGCCCGCGCACGCCGGCAGGCTCGGTAGCCCGCACACCCTGCGCGCACGCCGGCAGGCTCGCGGTGGCCCGCCGGCTCGCTGGCACGCGGTCGGGTCGCAGTGAAGCGAGGCGCAGCAGCAGCAGCAGCAGCAGCAGCAGCAGCAGCAGCAGCAGCAGCAGCAGCAGCAGGCC
>JAKAQW010000236.1 GCA_021819525.1 Actinomycetes bacterium | reverse complement strand
GTCGACCAGCGCGCCGAGCGCGTCGAACACGACCTCGGGGTCCTCTGTCAGTGGCGTGGGCACTTGGCGGCGCCCCAGGACGCGTCCGCTGCCGTCGACCAGCCCGGCTGCCAGCTTCGTACCGCCTATGTCGACAGCTAGGCACCACCTCTGCGCCTTGTCCACCGAGCTGCCAGGGCCCCGCGCGACGGGTTGGCGGGCAGCGACCGTTCGTCGAGTCAGGAGCCAGACCGGAACCGCTTGCGGATCCGGGAACCAGCCTGGCCCAACGTATGGCCGACCCCGCCGGCGTGCACCGTGCGGTTGAGGTCGTCGAGCCCGGCTCGGCCCATCCGCTTCAGGTTCACCGCCACTCCGACCAGTGAGACGAACATCAAGGCCACGCCGGCGAACCCGGCGACGGGAGACACGGTGAAGAAGGCCACCATGATGGCAAGACCCGCGAGGAAGCCCAGGATCGACCAGCGAAGGTTCCGGCCCGCGTACCGGTACACGCTTTCGTCACGGACACGGTTGGCGAACCGTGGGTCGTGGCGGTACAGCGCCTGCTCCATCTCGTGGAGAACCCGCTGCTCGTGCTCGGATAGGGGCACCTGAACCTCCTTCGTACCGGTGAGGACCGACGTGCCCGGCTCCCTCAATCTTCGCGCAGGGTACGGGCCATGACAACGTCGGCGTCCAGCCCGTCGGCACGGCATGGGCCGGGGTCGGCCGCGCGGCGTACCGCTTGGGCACCGTAGCGATGCTGGAGCATTCGCAACACGTCGTCGACCCGCTGCCACCGGGAAGGCGGGGGGCGGACCGATCCGTCTCTGGCGGCTTGCGACACCCCGTCGCCGCTCAGCCGTGCCAGGCGGGTCGCACCACCCGTCGACCCCCCTGTCCTGCCCGAAGAGCGCTGCCCGGTCCCCGTGCCCTCCGGGATCAGCCGGAGCTGCTCGACCACGGCACCTCGCGGCACCAGGGAGCTGGCAGCCACGCCGAGCAGTCGAACACCGCCAGTGATCTCCACGCCCCCCAGAAGCTCCAAGCTGGCCTCGACTACCCCGCGCGCACCGGTAGCCGGCGGGACCAAGGCCGTGGTCCGCGTGATGGTACGGCGGTCGGCGAACCGCACTTTGACGGTAACGGCGCGAGCGGCGAGATCCTGGGCGACGAGCGCCGCGCCCACCGGACGCGCCAGGCGAGCGGCCAGATCGGCCAGATCGGCCGGCTCGAAGAGGTCCTGGGCGACGGTGGTCTCCCGCCCGATCGACTTGACAGGACGTGACGGGCGCACCGGCGTGGTGTCGCACCCCCGGGCGAGCGCAGCGAGACGCTCTCCCGCCGATCGTCCGACCAGGCGTCGCAGCGTAGCTGGAGGCATGGCTGCCAGATCGGCCACCTGGTGCACCCCGTAGCGGGCTAGACGCTCGGCCGTCGCCGGTCCCACGCCCCACAGCTCGGTGACCGGCAAAGGGTCGAGGAAGCACCGTTCGGCCTGGGGCATCACGACGAACAATCCGTCACCGGGTCCTCGATCAGCGGGAGCGACGCCCTTGGCACGGCGTGAGGCCAGCTTCGCCAGAGACTTCGTCCGGGCCACTCCTACGGCGCACGTGAGGCCCAGCGAGGCGTGGACCTGGCGCAGGATGTAGCGTCCGATCGTCGGCGGCGAGCCGCGTCGCAAGACCCCGGACACGTCCACGAACGCCTCGTCGAGACCCACCGGCTCGACGAGAGCAGTAATGTCGCGAAGCACCCGATGAAGCTCGTGGCTCACCTCCACGTACCGATGGTGCCGAGGCGCGACGACGACGAGGTCGGGACAGCACCGGCGGGCCTCGGCTGTGGCCATTGCCGATCGAACGCCGCGGGCCCGGGCCTCGTAGCTGCACGAGGCGACCGCACCCCTCGAGCCGTCGCCTCCGACGGCGATCGGTCGCCCGGCCAAGGACGGGTCGTCCAACACCTCGACCGAGGCGAAGAAGGCGTCCATGTCCACGTGCAGCACCGTGCACAGATCCTCGAGGCGGCCATCTCGGTGCCCGGCGCCCGAGCGGGCCGGCAGCTGCCGATCGCTTCTGGCTGGGCCGCCGAAGCGAGGCTCAGGCACCGAGGTGCACCAGGCGGAACGCCTCGGCATGGGCCACGCCGGCCCGCCGCCCCTCCTGCGCTGCTCGCTCCCGCACCGCTGCATCGGCCCACTCCTCGGCGTCGTCGAGCTGGCTGCGGTGACAGGACAGTGCCCGGGACTTGTCCTCCATCGTCTTGGAGATGTCCACCCAGACCGACGGGGTGAGGGTCCCGCTCAGCAGGATCTGCTGCACCTGGTGCGGTGGACCGGCCTCAGGGAAGTAGAGCGGCCGAGCGGCGGCCGGCGCCACCGCGTCGAGCACGGCAGCCCCGACCACCCGGTGATCACGGTGGTTCACGTAGCGATCGCCGAACAGCAGCACCGTCGGGTCCGGGCACAGCACGGCGACCGGCCGGACCCGCCGCACCCAGGTGACGAGCTCGGCACGCAGCCTCAGTGTGTCCTCTATCTCCCCGTCGGGGTAGCCGAGCTGGTGGCAGCCGTGCAGACCGAGAAGCGCGGCGGCCTCACGCACCTCCTCCAGACGACGCTGCGCGAGCGCGATCGGATCAGCGAGGGGATCGACGGTGCCCTTCTCCCCTCGGGTGCACACCACCAGGTGGACCTCGGCGCCGGCCCGCGAGAACTTCGCCAACGTGCCCCCGCACGACACTTCGGCGTCGTCAGGATGGGCGTACACACCCAGTACCCGGTCCGGAACCTCGTGCAGAAGCTCGACCACGGGCCGCGCTACGCCTTTCGCTTGGGCTCGGTGGTCTTGGTCAGCAGACCCACCTCGCGTTCGAAGTCGCCCGCGTCGGCGAAGCCCTTGTACACCGAGGCAAAGCGAAGGTACGCCACCTCGTCGAGCGACTGGAGCCGCTCGAGGACAGCGACGCCGATCTGCTGGCTCGACACCTCGGCCAGTCCCCGCAACGAGTCCTCGACCTCTTGGGCCAGCGAGGTCAGTGCTTCGAGCTCCACCGGCCGGTTCTTCGCGGCAGACTGCACACCGGCCACCAGCTTCGATCGGTCGAACGGCTCGCGGTCCCCGCCTCGCTTGGTCACCCATAGCGGAGCCTGCTCGAGGCGCTCGTAGGTGGTGTAGCGACGTCCGCACGCCGCGCACTCACGCCTCCTGCGGATAGCCGCCCCATCCTCGGCCAGGCGCGAGTCGACAACCCGATCATCCAGCGTGGAACACCAGGGACACCGCACTTGCACCACGGTACTGCCTACGCTTGTCGTGGCCGTGCCTCGTACCTGGCGAGACGCCGCTCTCGACATCCCGGATCCACCCGGTCAGGGAACGACCAGTCGCTCACCGGGCACCAGCACAGTGCCACCGAGCTCCCGGCGCAGGCGGGCCTCCACCTGAGCACGCTGGGTGCTCGGAACGGCCTGGGTGACGATACCGGCCAGGGTGTCACCTGGCTGGACCACCACCACCTCGGGCGCCGGAGATCGCCCTGAGCCGCCATGGCCCCAGATCGGCGCACCCAGCAGCACCACGGCGGCGACGCCGACGACGCCCAGCACCGTCCGGCGCCGACGGTCGGGACGAGCGCACAGAGGCCCCTCGGCGCGCCGCGGGCGGTGGCTGCGGTGCGAGGGGCCGACCGAAGGCACCGGGTGGGCGCGGTGCCCCGGACCGCCGGACCCCTGACCCGCCGGTCGCGCAGCAGCCGGCGCCACCGGGCTCCGCCGACAGAGCCCGCCGGGGAGCACCACGGCCCCCCGGCCATACCCAGGCGGCGTCGGTGGCGTCACGACGGCGCCGGTACGCGCCACCGGCGCCGTCGGCCATGGCAGTCCTGGCCCCGCAGGTGGGCTGACCCCCTCGACCGAACAACTGTTCTCCATGGACCCACTCCACCACGAACACGTGTTCGTGTCAAGCACCCGGATCGACCTGCGCTGGACCATGGGCCCACGATGCCAGCAGGCTGTGACGCTCGACCTCGCCGGACGCGCCGGCACCACCCGCCCCCGCTCCTTCGCTCCCCGCTCACCGGCTCGGCCGGGGACGGGCCGGGCTCCGGCGACGGCCCAGCTGCCGGGGACCACCCAGCTCCCGGGGACCACCCAGCTCCAGGGACGGGCCGGGCTCCGGCGACGGCCCAGCTGCCGGGGAAGCGCCGCTCGGCACTGCAGGCGTCAGGGGAACCGAACAGGTGTTTGCCAACTGCGGTGCTGCCCGGTAGGGTGGAGCGTCGAGCAAGGAGGGACCGTGGTTCAGGTGCTCAGCAGCAAGCGGCAGCAGATCCTGGCGTTCATCGCCGAGAGCACGCAGTCTCGCGGCTACCCGCCGTCGGTGCGCGAGATCGGCGAAGCGGTCGGCCTGCAGTCCACCTCCACTGTCCACGCCCACCTCGGCGTCCTGCAACGCGAGGGGTACCTCCGGCGCGATCCCACCAAGCCTCGCGCGATCGAGATCCGCTACGACCCCATGTCCACCTCTGCGGTACCGCCGAGCCGGACGCGCCCGGTCCCCCTGGTCGGTCACGTGGCTGCCGGCACCGGCGTCATCGCCGATGAGTCGGTGGAAAGTGTCTTCCCCTTGCCTGAAGAGCTCACTGGCACCGGATCCTTGTTCATGCTCCGGGTCCGTGGCGACTCCATGGTCGACGCCGGCATCTTCGACGGCGACTACGTCGTGGTCCGCCAGCAGCCGAACGCCGAGAACGGCGACATCGTGGTGGCCGGCATCCCCGGCGAGGAGGCGACGGTGAAGACCTTCACCAGGCGTGGCGACGTCGTCACCTTGCTACCGGCCAACGAGCGCTTCGAGCCGATGTCGCTGCGCCCCGACGAAGTGACCCTCTACGGCAAGGTGGTCACCGTCTTCCGTCGGCTCTGACCCCTGGGGATGGCTTGCACCGGCTCTGACCCCTGGGGATGGCTTGCACCGTTCCCACCGACCACCCGTCGAACGCCCTGCCCGACACCCAGCAGGACGCGGGCACGGTACTCCGGCCCGGCTCCTGGTGCCTCGCGGCCACAGCGGCGCCAGGCCGCCGGTGACGTCGCCCGGTCCGATCAGATGAACAGCAGCCCAGC
>JAKAQW010000235.1:2895-5126 GCA_021819525.1 Actinomycetes bacterium | reverse complement strand
CCCGGGACACCACCGCGCCGGGGGCGGGCACGGTATGGAACACTGCGCCACTACCTGGTCCGAAGACGCTCCCGACGACGAGACCGGCCTGCTCCAGGACCGTGATGGCCCTCGACAGCGGATCGCCGTTGGTGACGTTCGGCACGGTCACCGACGGGGGGCCGGCAGAGAGCACCACGGTCACCGTCGTCCCCTCAGGCGCATGGGTGGCCGGGTTCTCCGATATCACCGACCCGGCGGGGACCGTGGCGGAGTCGGCAGACGAGCACGCGGCGGCCAGTCCCACCGCGCTCAAGGCGCTCGAGACGCCGCTACAGGTCGTGATGCCGTTCAGGCTGGGGATGGTGACGATGGGTGGGCCGCTCGACACCACCACCGTCACGGTGGAGCCCTCCGGCGCGGTCGTCTTCGGCGACCACGAGATGGCATGGCCGCTCACCACGGTGGTGCTGGCCTGGTCGGTGCAGCTGGCGTGGAGGTGCGCGGCCCCCAGTGCCTGGGTGAACGCCGAGCACGGCCCGGTCACCCCGGCCAGGTCGGGGACCGCTACCGGCGGGGGCCCCGAGGACAACACGACCGATACCGTGCTGCCGTCCTTCACCGACGTGCCCTTGGCAGGGATCTGGCGCACCACGGTGCCCGCCGCGGCGGTCATCGACGGGCGCCGGCGCAGCACCCGCACCCGGTCGTGGTCTCGGCCGACGGCGCGCTCGCTGGCCGCCAGGGTCATGCCGGTCAGCGACGGTAGCCGGTGGCTGGGAGTGAACAGCTTGTCGCGCCGGGCGTAGACCGTGCCGACAGCGCCGAGCGCGGCGACGAGGACGACCAGCGCCGCGACCACCCACGGCCAGCGCCGGCGCCGGGCCCGGCCGCCACCTTCTGACCATCGGTCGTCTGCCCCTCGCCCGCGACGAGCGGATCCTTTGGCCGGCACAGAGAGCCCCCCGCTAGCCACGCCTACCGCGGCAGCCATCGCCAGCGGATCGGCGCCGTCACGCCGGCGCCGCGTCGGGGCGTCGGCACCCAAGCCCAGCCCGAGCTCGGTGCGGTCCTCGCCCGGATGTGCCGGCTGGCGCGGGGCTCCAGCCAGCGGCAGCTGGTCTGGGGACGGCAGCGTCGCGGCCAGGTCACCCAGCCGGGCGAGCAGCTGCGACGAGTCGAGCCGGTCGTCGGGCAGCGGAGCGGTGGCCTCGGTGAGCACCTCGGCCAGCGGGCCGAGCGCAGTGTGGTCCGGGAGCCGAGCGCCGACCCGGGCCATGAGCGTGCCGATGGTGGTGTCGGTGGTGAAGGGCACCTCGCCGGTCACGGTCTCGTAGAGCACCAAGCCCAAGGCGTAGACGTCACCGCGCCCGTCGACCGCCTTGCCCGTCGCCTGCTCGGGCGAGGCGTAGCGGGCGGTGCCCATGGTGGCGCCGACCGGCTCGGTCCACGCCGCTTCGGCCAGGGCCCGGGCCAGCCCGAAGTCGGCCACCGCCAGGCGCCCCTCGCTGTCGAAGAGCAGGTTCGCCGGCTTGATGTCCCGGTGGACCACGCCCCGGGCGTGGGCGAAGACCAGCGCCTCGGCAGCCTGGGATCCCACCGCCACCGCCTGGGAGACAGACAGGCGCCCGCCGGCGTCGAGCAGATCGCGCAACGACCCGCCACTCAGGTACTCGAGCACGAGGAACGGCGCGTCGGCGTCCTCTCCCCAGTCGTGGACCGCCACCACGTGGGGGTGGTTCAGCGCGGCTGCCGCCTGGGCCTCGGCCCGGAAGCGGCGCAGGAAGCCGGCGTCGCCGGCCAGGGCGGGGTGCAGCAGCTTGATCGCCACCATCCGGTCGAGCACGACGTCGCGGGCTGCGAAGACGTGGGCCGACGCGCCGGTGCCGATGATCGCCTCCACTCGGTACCGGCGGGCCAGCACCCGACCGATGGCATCGGTGATCGTCGACATCGTTTCGTCCCACGTCCTCGTCAGCCCCGACCGGTGCCTCGAGCGCGCCCGGTGTCGTCCCTCAGGGTACCGGTACGCACCTCGGTACTGGTGGAACACCACGGCGAGAGCGACGCCGACCCCCGGCGACAGGTCGGGTCACCGTTCCCGCCGGGGCGGGCTGCCGGCGGCCTGAGATGCCACCGTGGGCGATGCTCCACGCGGCAGCGCAGCTCGGGGGTCGGGGGGCAGCGCAGCTCGGGGGTTGGGGGCAGTGCAGCTCGGAGGTTGGGGGCAGCGCAGCTCGGGGGCTGGGGGC
>JAKAQW010000235.1:0-2885 GCA_021819525.1 Actinomycetes bacterium | reverse complement strand
GCAGCTCCAGGCCTGCGGAGGCAGCTCAGCTCGGGGGTTGCGGGGGCAGCTCGGGGGCTGGGGGCAGCGCAGCTCCAGGCCTGCGGAGGCAGCTCAGCTCAGGGGTTGCGGGGGCAGCTCGCCCGACGCGACGAGGGACTCGAAGTGCTCGGCGCCCACCACCGGGATCCCCAGCTCTTCGGCCCGCCGGATCTTGGCCGCACCGGGGTCGGCGCCGGCGACGACCACCCAGGTCCGCGCCGACACGCTGCCGGTCGCCTTGCCTCCATGGGCCCGGACCAACGCTTCGGCCTGGTCTCGGCTGTAGCCGGGCAGGGTGCCGGTCACCACCACCGACCGTCCTGCGAGCGGCCTCGGCCGGCCCGCCCTCGCCGGGCCGGCCACCGCTGCGCCCGCCGCGCCCACCTCTCCGCCAGTCCCGTCCACCGCCGCGCCCACCTCTCCGCCAGTCCCGTCCACCGCCGCGTCGGCCGGGGCCCGGCCCATCGAGCCGACGACCACTCCAACTGGTGCGGACGGTTCGTCACCGGCTGCAGCCAGGCCCGGCACGCCGGGCTCGGTGAGCTGCAGACCGGCCCGGCGCAGCTTGGCCAGCACCGCCTGGTTCGCGGGGCCGGCGAAGAAGGCGGCCACGCTCTGGGCGATGACCGGGCCGACACCGTCGACGGCGGCCAGCTGGTCGACCGGTGCACCCATCACGGCGTCGAGATGGCCGAAGGCGCCAGCCAGCGCCCGGGCACCCGTCGGTCCGAGGTGGCGGATGCCCAGCGCCACGAGCAGCCGGTGCAGCGGTCGGTGCCGGGCCGCGTCAGCAGCGGCCACCAGGTTCGCCGCCGAGATCGCACCCATGCGGTCGACCTGGGCGAGACGGTCCTCGTCGAGGTCGAACAGGTCGCCGGGATCGCCCACCAGCTCCAGGGCGACGAGCTGGGCCACGCGCTTCTCCCCCAAGCCCTCGATGTCGAGGGCTCCCCGGCTGGCGAAGTGGACGATGCGTTGGACCACCTGGTCCGGGCAGTCCAAGGTGGTGCAGTAGGTGTCGCTCTCCCCGGCCAGGCGGACCAGAGGTCCCCCGCAGCTCGGGCAGGTCGCCGGGAACCGCCAGGGACGGCTGTCGCCAGCGCGCGCGGAGAGCACCGGGCCGACCACCTCGGGGATGACGTCGCCGGCTTTGCGCACCACCACCAGGTCGCCTGGACGGACGTCTTTCGACTGGACCTGGTCTTCGTTGTGCAGGGTCGCCAGCGCCACGGTCGAGCCCCCGACGCTCACCGGCTCGAGCACGGCGAAGGGCGTCGCGCGCCCGGTGCGGCCGATGGACACCTCGATGCGCAGCAGCCGGGTGGTGCGCTCCTCGGGGGCGAACTTGACGGCGATGGCCCACCGCGGGGCGTGAGCGGTCTCCCCCAGGCGGTCTCGGAGGGCGAGATCGTCGACCTTCACCACCACGCCGTCGATGTCGTAGTCCAGATCGTGACGGTGGGCCTCCCAGTGCCGGCAGAACGAGACGACGTCGTCCACCGTGTCGAGGCTGGTGATGGTGGGGTTGACCGGGAACCCGCATGCGCCGAGCAGGGCCAGCCAGTCCCGGTGCCGAGGCAGCTCGGGTCCGCCGTGCACCGCCCCCACCTGGTACGCCCAGAAGCCCAGCGCCCGCTGCGCGGTCACCGAGGGATCCTTCTGGCGAAGCGAGCCGGCGGCAGCGTTGCGGGGGTTGGCGAAGACCCGCTGGCCGTCGCGGCGCTGACGCTCGTTCAGCGCGTCGAAGGCCGACACCGCCATGTAGACCTCGCCGCGCACCTCCAGCAGCTCGGGGACCGGCCCCCGGTCGCCGGGCCAGGCGAGGCGGTGGGGGATCTGCCCGATCTGGGCCACGTTCGCCGTCACGTCCTCGCCGGTGCGCCCGTCGCCGCGGGTGGCAGCCTGGGTGAAGCGGCCCCACTCGTAGGTGAGCGACACGGCCAGGCCGTCGATCTTCAGTTCGCACACGAACGGACCGTTCGCCGCTTCGGGGACGACCCGTCCCATGCGGGCCACCCAGGCGACCACCTCTCCCACGTCGAAGGCATTGTCGAGGCTGAGCATGGGCTCGTGGTGGACCACTGGCGCGAACGTGCTGGACGGCGGCGCCCCCACTGCGTCGAGCACGTCGTCGGGCGGCACCAGCTCCGGATGCTGGCGTCGCAGGTCGCGCAGCTCCCGCACCAAGGCGTCGTAGTCGGCGTCGGCCAGCTCGGGCTGGTCCAGCTGGTAGTAGAGCTGGCTGTGGTAGGCGATCTGCCGGCTGAGCCAGGCCATCCGCTCGGCTGTGCCGGGCCCGGGCGCCGCCTTTCCCCCAGTCGAGACGGGGACCGCCTCCCCCGCCCCCGCCGCGGGGACCAACTCCCCCCCAGTCGAGACGGGGACCGCATCCCCCGCCGCCGAGGCGGGGACCTCGGCAGGTTCCTCGGCTGTGCCGGGCCCGGGCGCCGCCTTTCCCCCAGTCGAGACGGGGACCGCCTCCCCCGCCCCCGCCGCGGGGACCTCGGCAGCCCCGGTCGACCCGCCAGCCTCACCAGGCGCTGCGCTCCGCTCTGCCGCGCGGGTCTCCACAGCAGATGACGTGCTGCCCGCTCCGTTCGTCATCGGGCACTGGTCGCTGCACAGAGCGCTGCACGTGCGAGCTCGGCCCCCTCCGGGCGCTCACGCTGGCGTGATGGGCCTGCCGTGGCCGGGCTCGTCGACCCGAGCGCCACCGGTGTCCCTGGTGTCCCTGGTGACCCTGGTGACGGCGGAGCCGGCACCGCGTTCGGTGGGACCAGCGCGACTACCGCCGAGCCGACGACGACGTCGGGATGGGCCTGGTCGTAGAAGGCCACCGTCTGGCCGGGCGCCACCAGGCGATG
>JAKAQW010000234.1 GCA_021819525.1 Actinomycetes bacterium | reverse complement strand
CCCGCTCGGAGCTTCGAGAAGCGTGACGGTCCGGCGGGCGGCCTCGCCGACGTGGATGCGGGGAGGGCCCGGTGGCGTAATCGGGTAGTAGGTGCCGGGCCCGAAGCACTGTCCGTAGCGAACGACGACGCCATCTGCGCCGAGCACCGTGCGCTCGAGGAGCCCCACCGCTCCACCACCGTCGCCAGGGAGCGACCAGGCGACACTCTGGGCGATCACCCGGGCACCGCAAGTGCACGCTGCATCGACAAGGTTCGTCGTCCCCTCGCGTCGCATCCGGCTGTTGGCCGCGGCCTGCTCGCGGACCTGTGCGGGGTCGTCGGGCAGGTCGGTGAGCTGGTGGACCACGACATCAGGGGAAAAGCGGGCCACGGCCCGGAGCAACGCGTCGCTCTCGAAGACGTCGCAGACGATCGGCTCGGCGCCGACGTGTCGCAACCAGTCGACCTTCCCCGGGGTGCGGGTCATCCCCGCGACGTCGTGGCCCCCTTCGACGAGCAGCGGCACGAGGTGCCGGCCGATCACGCCGCTCGCACCTGCCACGAAGATCCGCACTGATCGATGCTACGTGCCCGGCCGCGGCCGACGGCGCCCCGGCACCACGCCAGTGTGGTCCGGCGAATCTCGCCAGCTGCTCGGAGAAGGACGCGCCGGCGTTGCCGGCATAGCTGGATCAGCTCGCTCGACGAAGAGCGCGGTGAGGACCGCCCCGAGGACGAACACCCCGCCGGCGATCACCATCCCGGTGCGCAGACCAACGACGAAGGTTCCCCGGGACGCGACCAGGGTTCCGAGGAGGGCGACGCCGATCACGCCGCCGACCTGGCGGGCAGCGTTCAGCGTGCCCGAAGCGAGCCCTCCCCGCTCCGGTGGTGCTGCCTCCATGACTGCCGTCGTGGCCGCCGGCATCACGAGCGACATGCCGAGTCCTGCGGCCATGAAGGGGACGACGAGCAGCCAGTAGGAGCTGTGGGCTCCAGCAACGGCAAGGCCCGCCAGCCCCGCGCCGCCCACGACCAGGCCGACAAGCATGGCAAGCCTTGGCCCGCTGCGGGCCGTGATCCTCCCCGAGACGGCCGAACCGACGACCGCCATGGCCAGCTCGGGGGTGAGCGCCACCCCGGCGCGAAGCGGCGTGAAGCCCCGGAGCTGCTGGAGGTAGAGGCTCATGACGAACAGCTCCCCGTAGAAGCCGAGGTTGATGAGCAGCCCCACGGCCGTGGCCGACGAGAACGTGGGTGAGGAGAACAGACCAATCGCCAGCATGGGACTGCCCACCCGGTGCTCGATGGCGATGAACGCGGCTCCGGCTACGACGAACACGACCAAGCCAGTCACCACCACCGGCGAGGCCGAGGCCGATGCGCCCGCCTCGATGAGCGCGACGGTGAGCCCGGCCAGACATGCGACCCCGGCGAGCTGCCCGGCGATGTCGGTGCCGTGCGGCCTACGTGGTGGGGAGGGCAGGAACCGGGCTGCAAGAGCCAGACCTGCGACGCCGATGGGCACGTTCACGAAGAACACCGAGCGCCACCCGAGACCCGACACGAGAGCCCCGCCCACTACCGGGCCGGCACCAGCAGCGATGCCGGCCACCGCGCCCCAGATCCCAAAGGCCCGACGCCGAGTTGCCTGGTCGGGGTAGGAAGCCTGCAGCAGCGAGAGGGAGGCGGGCACCGCGAGAGCTGCGCCGAAGCCCTGGGCGCAGCGCGAGGCTATGAGCAGGCCGGTCGTGGGGGCGAGCCCGCAGGCAAGCGACGAGATGGCGAAGAGGGCCATCCCGACCTGGAACACGGGTTTCGCGCCCCGGCGGTCCCCGAGCGCGCCAGCCGAGAGCAGCAGCGCGCCGAAGACGAGGCTGTAAGCGTCGACGATCCACTGCAACCCGCTCGTCGAGGTGTGCAGGCTCTTCGAGAGCGCGGGGAGCGCGACGTTGACGACCATGGTGTCGAGGATCACCATGAAGTACCCGACGCAGATCGCCACGAGCGGCCACGGGGAGGATCGTCCAGACAGCCACCCCTCGTGGGTCGCTCCCTCGTTGCCCGGTGTCTCCACCCGGCCAGTCTTGTCGCGTGATGCTTCGCTGGATCCCGAAGTGTGACCGCACTAGCGTGGTCGGCATGGCCGGAGACGCTGTGGTGGCAGGGGACGCCGATATCGCCCCGGTTGCCGCTTTGATGGGCGAACCAGCCCGCGCCGCGGTGCTGATGGCCCTCGTCGACGGCCGGGCGCTCGCTGCGAGCACGCTCGCTGCAGAGGCCGGGGTCGCTGCCTCCACGCTCTCCGCGCACCTGGCGCGCCTGGTCGACGGCGGCCTGGTGAGCGTCGAGGCCTCAGGTCGTAACCGGTACTTCCGCATCACCCGTCCCGAGGTCGCAGACGCGCTCGAGGCCCTCGCCCGCCTCGCCCCGTGCCGGCCGATCCGCTCGCTCCGCCAGGGAACCCATGCCGAGGCGATCCGGCGAGCACGGACCTGCTATGACCACCTGGCTGGCCGTCTCGGTGTCGCCCTGCTCGACACCCTCGTCGCCGGCAAGGTGCTCCGGGTCGAGGAGGATCCCGGAGGCCAGCCCGATCCGGTCCTCGGAGCGGGACGGTCCCAGCGCTACGTCCTCACCAAGACCGGCAGGTCACGGCTTGGCGAGCTCGGCGTGGACGTAGAGACCACTGGACGCCGCCCGCTCACTCGCTACTGCCTCGACTGGAGCGAGCAGCGCCCCCATCTCGCCGGAACCCTCGGGGCAAACCTGCTGCGCCACTTCGTCGATCTCGGCTGGGTGACGCGAGGCGAGCGCCGGGTCGTGCAGGTGACCGACGCCGGGAGAAGCGGCCTGGCACGCGATCTCGGGGTCGCCGCCGGCGACTGGGCCTGAGCCTGCTGGCGGCGGCCCCCGCCCGCGCATAGGGCGCCAAGAGTCAGTACCCGGCCAGCAGGGACCGGAGGGTGCCGAGCACCTTGACACCTCCTGGCGCGACCAGGCGCCGCGGGTCACCCGGCTGGCGGCCCCAGAGCAGCAGCAAGCGTGCCGCCGGATCCCCGACGACCGCGGGCTCCAAGCGAGCATCGCTACGTTCGAGGCGAGGCCCGTCTCCATCGACAACTACGGCCAGGTCGCTCGCGCCAGGCGCAACGATGACCGCAGCAAAGCCAGCCGGCGCCGCGGCGGCGCCGCGTGCGACGAGCGCTCGTCCGAGCACCGCCACTGCATGGTCGGTGAGCTCCGGATGTCCGAGCAGGCTCTGGCTGGTCTCGTCGTCGCCGACCAGGTCGAAGCGGTGAAGGGCGAGCTCGCTGCGCAGGTGGGTGACGAAGGTGGCTACCACCATCTGGCGCCCCGTCCACGGCACCACCGCATCAGGCTCTGCGCCGAGCACCGCGTCGAGCGCTGCCGCGACCCGATCGATGGAGCGGGGGAGGTCAGCTCGCAGCTCGGCGTCCTCCATCGCCCGGTAGGGAGCCTCCCGCTCCTCGAAGCCTCTGGTCGCGGGCACGGGCCGGCCCTCTCCATAGGCTTCCAAGTTGAGGGCGATCTCGACCGCACCGGCGCCGAGATGGGCCGCCACCTCGTGGGCTCGCCACTGCGCACACCCGGTCAGCGCGTCGGGTGGCGTGACCTCCAAGGCTTCGAGGAAGGCCGCAGCTTCGACGGCAAGGCCGTCGGAGGGACGGGCAGCAACAGGTCCAGCGCTCATGGCGAACAGGCTAGGCGGAAGATAGTTCGGGGTTCCCCGAATCGTCTCTGCAGCGGCTTCAGGTTGACACCGAGGGGACCGAGTCGTGGCCGCCGCCGCCACGGCCGGGGGGTCGGCGCTGTCGTCCCAGAGCTCAGCGTGCTACCAGACGCGGCGTGGCTCGCCATGGTCGGGTGTGACGGCAAGGTGCCGGCGGTGCGAGGGGAGAGTCGGCTTCGAGCTGGCGTCCCAGTGCGCGAAGCGTGCTACCAGCCGAACAGACACCACAGAGCGTCCCTGTTCGCCCCTCGCTCCAAGTAGATGGGGGCACTTGGCTCGCGGCGGCCCCACAAGGCGAGGAGCCGAGCCGCCGGATCGAGACGAGCGTCGACCCGCCCGTCACCGGGAGGCTCGGAGCGGACGGCCAGGGAGCCGCCGGAGTAGGAGACGACCACGTCATCGTGGGGCTCGCTACGAAGCCGCACCTCAAAGTCTCCGGATCGCCCAGCTACCCGCAGCCGATTGTCCAGGGTCTCGGGGAGAACGGTCATGTCGGTCAGGATCTTCAGCGCGTGCAACGTGAGGTCGGGTTGGGCGAGCATCTCCCAGCCGATCTCGTCGCGCCCGGCGATGTCCCAGCGATGGATGGCCCGCTCGCTGCGGGAGTGCGTCACGAACTCCGCGGCCGTCATGGCCCGTCCCGTGAAGAGCACCGCGTCATCGGCGTCGCGGGCGAGCCGCTGGCGTGCTTGCTTGGAACGTTCGACCTGTTCGAAGAAGTGACGGCGGAGCGTGGGGTCGTCCATCGCCCGGTAGGGAGCCTCCCGCTCCTCGAAGGATCTCGTCGGGCGCGGCCCTGCCCCGGCGAGATGGCCCTCGATCAGGTCGGCGATCTCCTCCGAGCCGGCCGCCAGGTGCGCGGTGACCTCGTTGGCCGTCCAGCCGCGACACGCGGTCAGCTGTGACGGCGAGGCAGCGAGCAGCGTTGCGACGAACGCCTCCCCTTCGTCGGCAAGGATGACGTTCTCGGCGTTCGCACCATCGTCCATGGTCTCCATGGTGTCGCTCGGCGCGCTGTCCTGCTGGCCGGATTCCGACGTGGCATTCGGGTTGATCGACGCTCTGGGATGCCGGTCTCGTCCCGCCTCGTCCCCCTCGTCAGCGGCCGTCGACGCGCCGAAGCTATGGCTCATGGGATGCGGCGGAGCGCCCTCGCGTCACGGCTCCTGGCGCTGGCGATCGATGCCCCGAGCGCGGGTCGCGTACGTCGTTTCCCGGGGCGACGAGCCTGCTCCAGGTCGAGCAGGGCTTGCTTTGCCTGCAGCCCTCCGCCGTACCCGGTGAGGGCGCCGTTCGCCCCGATGACCCGGTGGCAAGGGACGATGATAGGGACCGGGTTGCGCCCGTTCGCCAACCCGACGGCCCGAGCCGCCCCGGGTTGGCCGATGCGGGCGGCGATCTCACCATATGAGCGGGTCTCGCCGTAGGGGATCTCCGACAGGGCGTCCCACACCCTTTTCTGGAAGCTCGTGC
>JAKAQW010000048.1 GCA_021819525.1 Actinomycetes bacterium | reverse complement strand
GTGGCACCGCCCCACCGCTCTGCGGCCGGTCGATGGCCGCCACCGAAGGCGCCGCCCCACTCCTCCCCACCGGTCTGCGGCCTGTCTACGGCCTCCCCGGGTGGCACCGCCCCACCGCTCTGCGGCCGGTCGATGGCCGCCACCGAAGGCACCGCCCCACTCCGCCCCACCGGTCTGCGGCCTGTCACCCCGGCGGGCTGGCTCGGCTGCGCAGAGGTATGCGTGTCGGACCAGGTAGCTCGCTATCTGTAGTCATGTGCGTGCGCAGAGTGCCACCTAGGCGTCGAGCATCGCCGTCGATCGTTGACGAGTGGGTCATTGAGGCATAAAGTGGAGCAAAGTGGGGCATAGGGGAGCACAACGACGACATCAGACGATCGCCGATCGTCGCGAAGGGGCTCGGCCGGGTGGCACGGTTCTACGGCAGGTTCGAGCACACACTCGACGACAAGGGACGCCTGACGCTGCCGGCCAAGTTCCGGGGCCAGTTCGAGCACGGTGGCTACCTGAGCGGGCACGTCGACGGCTGCTTGGCGCTTTGGACGCAAGAGGAGTTCGAACGCCAAGCCGAAGCCATGCAGGCGCGCGCCGCGCTGTCTCAGGGCGGTCGGAACCTGGCTCGGCTGTGGTCCTCGAGCTCCATCGATCTGGCAGCCGACCGCCAAGGCCGGATATCGATCCCCGCCCATCTCCGCACTTTTGCAGGCCTGGTGACCGATGTGCTGGTCAACGGCGCCATCGACCGGATAGAGCTGTGGGACCCGGCGCGCTGGGCGGAGAAGGTCGAGCCCGAGCAGCAACGGTTCACCGAGGGTACCGACCTGTGAGCGGATCCGGCGGGTGTGGAGAACCGGGCGTGCGAGGAGCGGTTGACGCCGGAGGACACCTCGATCAGCACCCCTACGAGCATCGCCCGGTCATGGTCGACGAGGTGGTCGAGCTGTTCGCCGCCGTGCCGGCTGGTGTCGTGGTCGATGCCACCGTCGGCGGCGGCGGGCACGCGGCAGCGCTGCTGGTCGCCCATGCCCAGCTGCAGGTGGTCGGCCTCGATCGCGACGCCGAAGCGATCGCGGCTGCCAGGGTCACGCTGGCTGGGTTCGGTAGCCGGGCCACGCTGCTCCGTGCCCGTTTCGACCACCTGGCCGAGGTGGCCCGCTCGGCGGGGGCCGGTTCGGCGGTCTCGGGGGTGCTGTTCGACCTGGGAGTCAGCTCGGTCCAGCTCGACCGAGCTGACCGCGGGTTCTCCTACCGCTTCGACGCGCCGCTGGACATGCGGATGGACCAGGATGCCGATCTGACCGCAGCCACCGTCGTGAACACCGCTCCGGTGCAGGAGCTGGCCCGGCTCTTCGCCGACAGCGGCGAGCGACGCCTGGCCCGGCGCATCGCCGAGGCGGTGGTCGCTGCCCGGCCCCTGTCGAGCACTGGCCAGCTCGCCGAGGTGGTCGCCCGGGCTGTACCGGCGCCGGCTCGACGGCGCGGCCATCCGGCGCGACGGGTCTTCCAGGCAGTGCGTATCGCGGTCAACGACGAGCTGGCCGTGTTGGAGGCGGCCCTGCCCGACGCGCTCGACCTGCTGTGCCAGGGCGGCCGGTGCGTCGTGATCAGCTACCACTCCGGCGAGGACCGCCTCGTGAAGGCGGTGTTCACCGACGCTGCCACCGGCGGGTGCCACTGCCCGCCGGGCTTGCCCTGCGTATGTGGAGCGGTACCTACCGTCCGCTTGCTCAATCGGGGTGCTCGCAGACCGAAGCTCGGCGAGGTGCAGGCCAATCCCCGGGCCGGAAGTGCCCGGCTGCGCGCCTGCGAACGTCTTGGTGAGCAGGGGGACGGCTGATGGCGGCTCCAGCGCCGGCTCGCCGACGCGCCGCACCGAGCGCGCCGCGGCCCGCCGCGACGCGGTCCCCCGGCGCCGCTGTCGCACCGGCTGCGCCACCGCGCGCGGCTGGGGTCGACGTCCGCCCGGTACGCCCTGGCGGCGAGCGGGCGCCGCTGCGGGTGGTGGCTCCCCGTCCGCGCCACCGTCGACGAGCCGGACGGCGCACTGCGCTGGCGGCCCTGGCCATCGCCGTGGCCGCCCCGCTCAGCGTGGTGGGACTGTACGCCGATATGACGGCCGGGCAGGTGCGCCTGGCTCGGCTTCAGCAGCAGCTCACCGCTGAGCAGCAACGCCAGAACACCCTGGAGCTGCGCGTCGCCCGGCTCGAGAACCCGTCGACCATCGTCGCCGAAGCTCGGGTCCAGGGGATGGTGCCGGCCTCGAAGGTGACCCAGATCCCCGAGGTCCCCGTGGGTGTCGAGGCTGCGGCGCCGAGCACGGCGGCGTCGAGCCAGCCGCGCGCCTCGGTCTCGACGTCGGGATCGAGGTCGAGCTCGACACGGTCGTCGACACGGTCGTGATGAGCGAAGGGCATCGAGAGGTGTCGTCGGTCCCCCTCGAACGGCCCGGGACGCGTCGCTCCTCGGGCTTGGAGCGGGTGCACCGGCCGCCGGGCGCCGGCCGCGGCTTCGAGCGACGTCCCCGGCTCAGCCCGGGAGACCGCGGACGGGGCGGGGGCGGGACGGGCCCGCGCGGGGACGGGTCGGGAAGAGGCGGCGGCCCGCCGTCTCGCGGGGCGAGACCGGGGTCGCCTGGACATCGCGTGCGGCTCATGCAGGTGGTGGTGGCAGTGGCTTTCGCCGCCCTGGTCATCCGGCTGGTCGAGTTCCAGCTCACCTCGGCGCCCACCTACCGGACCCTTGGCGCGCAAGAGACAGTGGTGACGCAGACCGTGCCGGCGCTGCGCGGGCCCATCTACGACCGCGAGGGCGGCGTCCTGGCCATGTCGCAGCCGGTCGACGTCGTGGTGGCCGATCCCCGGATCATCGACCACCCGCGCTCCGAGGCCGGAGCGCTCGCCCCGCTGCTCGGCATCTCGTCGACCACCCTCGACACCGAGCTGTCGAACCGCAGCACCGGGTACGTGGTGCTCGACCGGACACTGGCGTCGGGCACCGGGACCAAGGTGGCGAACCTCGGCTTGCGAGGGATCACGCTCACGCCGAGCTCCCAGCGCATCGAGGTCGACGGGTCGCTGGCAGCGCCGCTGCTGGGCAGTGTCGACGCTGCGGGTGTGGGCGCCTCGGGGATCGAGTACCAGTACCAGAAGGTGCTGGCCGGCCATCCCGGGTCCACGGTGCAAGCGGTGTCGCCATCGGGGGTGGTGCTACCGGGCACCGCCCACAGCACCGCGGTCGCTCGGGCCGGTACCGGCGTCGAGCTCACCATCAGCCAACCGCTGCAGTACGAGACCGAGCAGGCCCTTGCGGCGGGCGTGGCCAAGGCGCACGCCACCAACGGGATCGCTGTCGTGATGGACCCCCGGACCGGCGACATCCTGGCCATGGCGTCGATGGTGCGCGACGCGGCGACCGGTGCGGTCACCGAAGCGCCCCAGAACCTCGCTGTCACGCAGGTCTACGAGCCGGGGTCTGCGTTCAAGCTGGTGACGTTCTCCGCCGCCTTGCAGGACGGCATCATCACCCCTGACACGGTCGTCGAGGTGCCCAGCGTGCTCCCCATCGACGGAGCCCTCTTCCACGACGCCTGGGCACATCCAGCCGAGCCCATGACCGCGAGCCAGATCCTGGCCGAGTCCTCGAACATGGGCACCATCCTCATCGCCGAGAAGCTGGGAGCGGCGCGCCTGGCCGCCCAGATCCACCGGTTGGGCTTCGGTCAGCCGACCGGGCTCGGCTTTCCGGGCGCGTCAGCCGGCCTGGTCAAGCCGGTGTCGCAGTGGTCACCCACGGCGATCGGCTCGACCCCCATCGGCCAGGACACGGGGGTCACCGCCCAACAGCTGCTCGACATGTTCGCCACCGTGGCCAACGGCGGCGTCGCGGTGCCGCCCCGGCTGGTGGCCGCCACCATCTCACCTGGCGGCACCGTGCACCGGGTACCTCGCGCACGTGGCCGGCGGCTCATCGCTGCTGGCGCGGATGCCGAATTGGTGAAGATGATGGAGTCGGTGGCGACCCCCATCGGCACCGCGCCGGCTGCCGCCGTGCCGGGCTACCTGGTAGCCGGCAAGACCGGCACCTCGCAGATACCTGATCCAGCCACCGGCGGCTACACCCCGGGGGCTTTCTGGGGCACCTTCGCCGGGTTCGCTCCAGCCCAGGATCCGGCGCTGGCCGCCGTGGTGGTCATGACCCATCCGCAGCCCATCTACGGTGGCTCGGTCTCTGCTCCGGTGTTCTCCACGATCATGCAGTACGCGCTGCACCACTACGCCGTCCCTGCTGCGCCGGGAAGTGCATCGCAGCCCTTGCCGCCGACCCCGGCGCAAGTCGGGGCAGCTCCGACCATCGGCGTCGGGTGACCGGCTCCGGGCGCGCAGCGAGGGCCAGCGCCTGCTGCGATGCAGCACCGCGCACCTGGTGCCGCCGCGGCGCAGGGCCGAGCGTCTGGTCCCGGCGGGGCAGGGGTGCCCGATCCGGAGCCTGTCGATGCCCGGCAGCAGGCTTCGCGAGGACCGTGGTCGGCGCCACTACCATCCCAGCGGGGATCGGGAGCAGCGCGGACCGGCCGCGCCGGCTCTCGTACGGAACGCCGATCGTGCAAATGGACCAGGTGTTGCGAGACGTCGTGGTGCAGCGAGCGGTTGGTGCGCTGGCTGCCAGCGATATCTCGACCATCGACTTCGACCACCGACGGGTCACGCCGGGCTCCCTGTTCTGCTGCGTGCGAGGTGAGCACCACGACGGCCACCGGTTCGCCGAAGCTGCCGTCCGCCGGGGGGCAGTTGGGCTGGTGGTCGAACGCCAGCTGGCCCTGGCGGTGCCCCAGGCAGTCGTCGGTGCGGGGCAGGTCCGAGCGGCCATGGCGGCGGCCGCCTGCCAGCTGTGGGGCCATCCCAGCCGGACGCTGACCACCGTCGGGGTGACCGGGACCAACGGCAAGACGTCGGTCACCCACCTGGTGGCCGCGGTGCTCGGCGCCGCGGGCCGGCCGACGTCTGTCATCGGGACCCTGAGCGGGGCCAGGACGACCCCCGAGGCGCCCGACCTCCAGCGCCAGTTGGCCGCGGCCCTGGCCGACGGCTGGCGCGCCGCGGCTGTGGAGGTGTCCTCGCACGCCCTGGTCCAGCTGCGGGTACGCGGAACCCGCTTCGCCGTCGGGGTCTTTACGAACCTGGCCCACGACCACCTGGACTTCCACGGCACCATGGACCGCTACTTCGAGGTCAAGGCCTCGTTGTTCGAGCAGGAGGAGTGTCGCCAGGCAGTGCTGAACGCGGACGACCCGTGGGTAGCCACCCTGGGACGGCGGCTGGCCGGCCGTTCACAGCCGCTCGCCTGGTACTCGGCTGCCGAAGCCAGCGATGTCGCGGTGGGTGTGGACTACACCCGGTTCGTCTGGCGTCACCGGCCGGTCCGCCTGGCTCTCCCCGGCGCGTTCCAGGTGGCGAACGCCTTGGCGGCCGCCCACGTGGGGTTGGCGCTGGGCATGGACGAAGCCGAGGTCGTCGAGGGCCTCGGTGCGGCGGGCCGGATCCCGGGACGCTTCGAGGTGGTGGCGGGGCCCCCTGAGGTGCCTGTCACCGTCGTGGTCGACTTCGCCCACACCCCGGCAGCGCTGACCGTGGCCCTGGCCAGTGCTCGGGCGATCGCCGGTCGATCCGGTCGCGTGCTGTGCGTCTTCGGCTGCGGTGGGGACCGGGACCACGACAAGCGGGCGCCGATGGGGGCGGCCGCGCTGGAAGGTGCCGATCTGGTCGTGGTGACCAGTGACAACGCCCGGAGCGAGGATCCGGCGCTCATCGCCGCGGCCGTGACGGCCGGGATCGACGCTGCGGGCCGGGCGCGGACGACGACGGTGCTCGACCGGGCAGCTGCCATTGCCGAGGCCGTATCGGCAGCCCGACATGGTGACGTGGTGCTGATAGCCGGCAAAGGGCACGAGACCACCCAGGACATCGGAGGGCGGGTGCTGGCCTTCGACGACCGGCAGGTGGCGGCCCACGTCGTGGCCGATCGGTTCGGGGTGGCGCTGTGATCAGCTTGATGCTGGCTGGCGGGGTGGCGCTGTGGGTCGCCGTGCTCGTCACCCCGGTGCTCATCAGGTGGTTGGCCCGCAACCGGATCGGGCAGCAGATCCGCGAGGACGGGCCCCAGAGGCACCTGGCCAAGGCAGGCACGCCCACCATGGGCGGCCTTGCCATGCTGGTGTCGGTGGTGGTGGGCTACCTGGTGGCCCATCTCAGCGACGTCCGCTTCAGCCGGGCCGGGATCCTGGTGGTGGTGGTGATGGTGGCCGCCGGTGCCATCGGCTTCCTCGACGACTGGATCAAGGTTCGCAACCGGCGCAGCCTCGGTCTCAACAAGCGTGCCAAGTTCGCCAGCCAGATCCTGGTGGCCCTGGGGTTCGCGCTGGCCGCAGAGCGCTGGGCGCACGTGAACACCTTTCTGTCTTTCACCCGCTGGGACTCCACCGGCGTGAACCTCGGAGCAGTGGGCTGGGTGCTCTTCGCCGTCTTGGTGGTGGTGGGCACGTCCAACGCGGTGAACCTGACCGACGGGCTCGACGGCCTGGCCTCGGGATCGGCCACCTTCTGCTTCGCCATCTTGGCCATCATCGGCTACTGGCAGTACCGCCACCCGCCGATCTACCGCCTCTACGGCTCGGCGCCGCTCGACATGGCAATGGTGTCCACCGCTTTGGCCGGAGCCTGCTTGGGGTTCTTGTGGTGGAACGCCGCTCCCGCCCGGATCTTCATGGGAGACACCGGCTCGCTGGCCATCGGCACCGGGCTCGGGGCGCTCGGCCTCCTCATGAACCTGGATCTGCTGCTCGCCGTCATCGGTGGCTTGTTCGTCATCGTCACCTTGTCGGTGGTGGTGCAGGTGGTGTCGTACCGGGTCTTCGGCCGCCGCGTGCTGAGAATGGCCCCGCTGCACCACCACTTCGAGCTGATGGGCTGGCCCGAGACCACGGTGATCGTGCGGTTCTGGATCCTCGCAGGCCTCTTTGCCGCGCTCGGTCTCGGGATCTTCTACGCCGATTTCCTCTCGGCGAGCGGCCTGCGATGAGCGCCGAGCGGTACCCGGCCGACGAGAGCGGCGTCGCCGGCGCCGGCGCCGTCAGAGGTGCTGCGGCGGCCGGGATCCCGGCCCGGCTTCGCCTGGTGGCGGGAGGTCCGGTCAGCGAGCACCGCACTTCGCAGGCGGCCCCCGGGCGCGTCGAGCGGCCGAAGCGCAGCGCTCCGATGCTGCTCGGCCTGGTCGTGGCGGTGTGTGCGGTGGGGTTGGTCATGGTGCTGTCCGCCTCGGCCTACACCTCGCTGGTCGACTACGGATCGGTATGGTCGATCTTCGAGCGCCAGGTGCTGTGGATGGTCCTCGGCACTGTGGCGCTGCTGGTGACATCGAGGATCCCCTACGAGCGCTGGCGGCGCTTTCGCAGCGTGCTCCTGGTAGGCACGATGGCGCTGCTGCTGGCAGTGCTGGTGCCGGGCCTCGGCACCTCGGCGGGGGGCTCGAGCCGGTGGCTGGGGTTCGGCCAGCTGAGGGTGCAGCCATCTGAGCTCATGAACCTGGCGCTGGCCATCTTCGCCGCCGACCTGGTGGCCCGCCGATCGGACCGCGTGGATCGCACCGGGGCGGTCATGGTGCCGATGATGCTGGTGCTCGGTGCGAGCGCCTTGCTGGTGGCAGCGCAACCAGATCTCGGAACTGCGGTGGTGCTCACCTGCGTCGCCTTCGCCTGCCTGTTCGCCGGAGGCGTGCCGGCACGGACCGTGCTCACCTGGTTCGCCGCTACTGCGGGGCTGGCGACCGTCGGCGCGTTGGCCCGCCCGTACCAGCGGGCCCGCCTGCTGTCGTTCATCGACCCCCTCGCCCACCGGCTGGGGTCGGGCTACCAGGTGGTGCAGTCGCTCGTCGCACTCGGATCCGGCGGCGTGGCCGGCACCGGCCTGGGCAACGGCCAGGCCAAGTGGGGGCTGCTGCCCAACCCGCACACCGACTTCATCTTCTCGGTCATCGGGCAGGAGACCGGCCTGGTGGGAGCGCTGGTGGTGGTGGGGCTGTTCGCTGCGTTGGCCGCGGTGGGCCTCCGAGTAGCCGCCCGAGCCCCGGACCGTTTCGGCATGCTGCTGGCTACGGCTATCACCTGCTGGATCACTGCCGAGGCGGTGATCAACATCGGGGCGGTGATCGGCATGCTGCCGGTCACCGGCATCCCGCTGCCGTATGTCTCCTACGGCGGCTCGTCGCTGGTGGTGATCATGGCGGGCACCGGGATCCTGCTGAACATCGCCCGCCGAGAGCGCCGGGCTGCTCCTGGCAGGCAGCGCGCCGCACCGGCGGTGCGAGGGGGCCGGGGGGCGCGATGACCCGCGGCCGAGTCGAGCGGTTCGCCCTGGTGGCAGGAGGAGGGACCGCCGGTCATGTGGTGCCGGCCTTGGCCGTTGCCGAGGCCTTGGTGAACCGACGCGGTCCAGGGGCAGTCGAGCTGGTCGGGGCCCGCCGAGGCCTCGAGGCCACCATGACCGGCCTCGAAGGCCTGCCGGTCACGCTGCTCGGCGGTCGCGGCCTCTCGCGGCGCACCGATCCGGCGAGCCTCCTGGCGAACGCCGGTGCCGTAGCCGGCCTGGCCGGTGCGGCGCTGGCCGCCTTGGGGATCGTGGCCCGGCGCCGGCCTGCGGTGGTGGTGTCGGTCGGCGGGTACGCCAGCGTGCCCACGGCGCTCGCCGCCGTAGCATTGGGGGTCCCTGTGGTGGTGTGCAACGTCGACGCCGTGCCGGGTCTGGCCAATCGGCTGGTCGGGCGCGTCGCTCGGGCTGCGGCGGTGGCGTACCCCGAGACGGCGCTGCCCCGGGCACGCTGCACCGGAGCGCCGGTGCGAGCCGAAGTGGCGGCGTTGGCCGGGACCGGGCCTTCGGGACCCCGATCCGAGGTGCGCGAGGCGTTGGGTGTGCCCGCGAACAGGGTGATGGTGGCGGTGGTCGGCGGGTCTCTCGGTGCGCGACGGGTGAACGAGGCGGTGCTGGCGCTGGCTGCGGCGTGGTCCGGTCGCGACGACGTGGCGCTGTACCACGTGGTCGGCCGCCGCGACGCCCCGTGGGCGGCAGACCAGGCGGCGGCGCTCCACGTGGCGGGCCTGACGGGTGGTCCGGGGTCGCTGTGGTACCGGCAGGTGGCCTTCGAGGAGCGAATGGATCTCGTCTACCAGGCTGCTGACGTGGTGGTGGGTCGGGCCGGTGCCATGACGGTAGCGGAGCTGGCCGTGGTGGGGCTACCGGCAGTCCTCGTGCCGTTGCCAGGAGCACCAGGGGACCACCAGGGCGCGAACGCAGCGGTGCTCGAGGCGGCCGGGGCGGCTGCCGTGGTGCCCGACGACGAGTGCGACGCCGCGCACCTGGCGGCCTGTTTGGATCCGCTGGTCGCCGATCCGGCCCGACGCCGGTCGATGGCCCGGTCCGCCGGCCGCCTGGGCCGTCCCGACGCGGCCGACGCGGTGGTGTCACTGGCCGAAGCCCATGCCCGCCCCGGGCGCTGGCCACGATGACCGTGGACCGCGAGCCCCTGGACCTGCGCCACCCCCGGCGGGTGCACCTGGTGGGGGTGGGAGGTGCGGGCATGAGCGCGTACGCCTCGGTGCTGGCGGCGATGGGCCACCACGTCACGGGCAGTGACCTGAAAGGGTCCCCTGGTCTCGAGCGGCTCCGGGCGTCGGGGATCGACGTGCAGCTGGGCCACCACCCCGAAGCGGTGGCCGGGGCAGATGTGGTGGCCGCCTCCAGCGCCGTGCCCGGCTCGGACCCCGAGCTGGTCGAGGCCCGTCGGCTGGGGGTGCCGGTGGTGAGCCGGGCAGATCTGCTGGCTGCCATCTGCGCCCAGCGCAAGATGGTCGCCGTCGCGGGCACGCACGGCAAGACCACCACCACGTCCATGTTGGCGCTGATCCTGGTCGAAGCCCAGTTCCGACCGTCGTTCCTGATCGGGGGGGACGTGAACGAGATCGGCACCAACGCCGTGTGGGACGATGGCGAATGGCTGGTGGTCGAGGCGGACGAGAGCGACGGCACCTTCCTCCGTCTGGCGCCTGAGGCTGCGCTGGTGACCAACGTCGACGAGGACCATCTCGATCATCACGGCACCTACGACCAGCTCGTCGAGGCCTTCGACCGGTTCGCCGTGCAGTGCAGGGGCCCGCTGGTGGTGCACATCGACGATCCGGAGGCGGCTGCTCTGGCTCGGCGGCACAGTGCCGTCACCGTGGGCGTCGCCGCCGAGGCCGACTTCCAGGTTCGCCGCGCGCCGGCTGCACCCGAGACGCCGACGTTCGAGCTGTGGGCGGGCGGGACGTCGGTGGCCAGGATCACGTTGGCGGTCCCCGGAGCGCACAACATCGCGAACGCGGCCGTCGCCGCGGTGACCGCCTGGCAGATCGGTGCCGATCTCGGCGCTGCCGAACGGGCACTGGCCCGCTTCGCCGGGGTCGCCCGCCGCTTCGAGAGCCGAGGTGAGATCCGCGGCGCCCGCCTGGTCGACGACTACGCGCACCTGCCGGCCGAGGTGGCCGCCACCATCTCCGCAGCACGCGAAGGGCATCACGGCCGCCTGGTGGTGGTGTTCCAGCCCCACCGGTTCAGCCGCACGGCGGCCATGGCTGCGCGCTTCGGCACCGCCTTCGCCGGCGCGGACGTGGTGGTGGTGACCGACGTGTACGGCGCCGGGGAAGAGCCGGTTCCGGGCGTTTCCGGCCAGATGGTGGCCGACGCGATCGCGGGATCGGCACCCGCCGTCGAAGTCCACTACGTGCCGGGTCGCCACGACCTGGCGTCGGCGGTGGCCACAGTGCTGCGCCCCGGCGACCTGTGCCTGACCATGGGAGCAGGCGACATCACCGCCTTGTCAGGCCAGCTGCTCGGTGGGCGACGGTGAGCGATCCGCTGGGCGTGCTCGCCGCGGCCCTCGGGGATCGGGCACAGCTGGGCGCACCGCTCGGGGCTCGCACCACCTACCGGGTGGGAGGGCCGGCCGCCGTGCTGGTCGAGGCGGACGTGGAGGAAGACCTCCACGCGGTGCACGAGGCGTTGTGCCGGCTCGCCAGGGAGGTGCCCGTGCTGGTGGTCGGTCAGGGGTCGAACTTGCTGGTGGCCGATCGCGGCTTCGACGGGCTCGTCGTCGTCTTGGGCCAGGGCCTGTCGGAGATCACCGTGCCTGCGTCGCCTGGCGGGGATGGCGCCAGTGCGGGCACCTCGCTCCACGTGGTCGCCGGGGGTGGCGCCCGCCTGCCGGTGGTGGCCCGCCAGAGCGCGGCCGCCGGCCTTCGAGGTCTCGAATGGGCTGTCGGCGTGCCCGGGTCGGTGGGAGGAGCCGTCCGCATGAACGCCGGAGGCCATGGAGCCGACCTCGCGTCGGTGCTCCGTGCCTGCCGGGTGTTCGACCTCGGTACCGGCACCGTCACCGACCGTGGCGCGTCGGCCATGGGGTTCGGCTACCGCAGCAGCGCGCTGCGCCCAGGTGAGGTGGTGGTGCGGGCGGACCTCGCCGTGCGGCGCGGAGAGCGGGCTCGGGCCGAGGCAGCGGTCGCCGACGTGGTCCGCTGGCGCCGAGCTCATCAGCCTGGAGGAGCGAACGCCGGGTCGGTGTTCACGAACCCCCCCGGGGATGCCGCGGGCCGGCTGGTGGAAGCTGCCGGGTTGAAGGGCTACCGGCACGGCTCTGCCGCGGTCTCCGACAAGCACGCGAACTTCGTCCAGGCCGACGCCGGGGGATCGGCGGACGACGTCCGGGCGGTGATCGAGCATGTCAGGGCCGAAGTGGCCCGCCGTAGTGGTGTGGAGCTGGTGCCCGAGCTGGTGATGGTCGGGTTCGAGCGGGCGCTCGACGGCGTGGTGGCGGTCCGGTGAGCGCGACGGGCTCAGGCGTCGGTCGTGATCGGATGGAGGCGCGGCGCGCTGTGGTGGAGCGTGCTCGTGACCGGCGCCGGTTGCGGAGGCTGTTCCCGTTGGCGGGCCTCGTGTTGGTCGCCGGTACCGGGCTGGCCGTGGTGCACGGGGGCCTGTTCGAGGCTCGTCACCGCACCGTGGTGGGTGCCCGGCACACCCCGGCGGCTGCGATATGGGAAGCGGCAGGCATCAGGTCGTCGACGCCCCTCGTCGACATCTCGCCGGCGGCGGCTGCGGCCGGCGTCGAGCGGCTCCCGTGGGTCGTGCACGCAGCGGTAGCGCTCCACTGGCCTGATGCGGTGACCATCGCCGTCACCGAAGGCACGCCGGTGGCAGCGGCGCGGCGCGGTGCAGCCGAACTGGTGGTCGACGCCCAGGGTAGGGTGCTCGGCCCGCTGTCCCCGGCGACCGGCACAGCGAGCCTCCCGCTGCTCGTCGCACCGGGCGCGGTGCCTCGTCCCGGCGGCGAGCTCGGTCCGCTGTCCCGCCGGGGACTGGCAGTGGCAGCGGCCCTCCCCCCGTCGCTGATCGCCTCGGTGCAAGCGGTGAAGGTCTCGAGCGCCGGGAAGGTGGATCTGGTGCTGAGCGGATCGATCACCGCCGAGCTCGGGACTGCCACCCAGGTGCGCGCCGAGCTGGAGTCCCTCGTCGCCGTGCTGAGCGACCCCCAGTCGGCCCCCACGGGTGCCTCGGTGATCGACGTCGAAGATCCACCAGAGCCGACAGTCGCCCCAGTCGCTTCCGTCGCCGCAGCTCAGCACGGTCACGCTTGACCGTCGTGACCCTCAGCCGTATGGTGAGCGCACTCCCGTCGAAGCCGCTTCGAGCTGTGGTCAAAGGTGAGGGTCAGCCAGTGTCGCTGGGCTTACCGATCTACTGCGACCGTCGGGATCCCACGGTGAGCCCCGGGTGCCGGGTGTAGGACGAGGAGCATGTATGACCGGACCAGCGCAGACGAACTACTTCGCCGTGATCAAGGTGGTCGGGGTCGGTGGCGGCGGGGTGAACGCCGTGAACCGGATGATCGATGCCGGGCTGCGAGGGGTCGAGTTCATCGCGATGAACACCGACGCCCAGGCGCTGCTCATGAGCGAGGCGGATCTGAAGCTCGACATCGGACGCCAGCTCACCCGGGGGCTCGGGGCCGGTAGCGACCCCGAGGTGGGCCGCCAGGCTGCCGAGGAGCACCGCGGCGAGATCGAAGAGGCCCTCAAGGGCGCCGACATGGTGTTCATCACCGCCGGCAAAGGTGGAGGCACCGGCACCGGGGCGGCACCCGTGGTGGCAGAGATCGCGCGCGCCCAAGGGGCGCTCACCATCGCCGTGGTGACCCGCCCCTTCTCCTTCGAAGGTCGGCGGCGCTCTGTCCAGGCCGAGACGGGGATCGCGCGCCTCAAGGAGAACGTCGACGCCGTGATCGTCATCCCGAACGACCGGCTGCTGAGCGTGGCGACCGAGAAGACCTCCATGATGAACGCGTTCAAGATGGCCGACGAGGTCCTTCTCCAAGGGGTGCAGGGCATCACCGACCTCATCACGGTGCCCGGACAGATCAACACCGACTTCGCCGACGTCCGGATGGTGCTCAACAGCGCTGGGAGCGCGATCATGGGGATCGGCCATGCCGAAGGGGAGGGCCGTGCGGTCAATGCGGCGCGCTCGGCCACCACGAGCCCGCTGCTCGAAGCGAAGATCGAGGGGGCCAGGGGCGTCTTGGTCAACATCGCCGGTGGCTCGGAGCTGCGCCTGTTCGAGGTGAACGAGGCCATGGAGATCATCCACGGCGTGGCTCACCCCGACGCCAACATCATCTTCGGCACCGTCATCGACGACACCCTCGGCGAGCAGGTCCGGGTGACGGTGATCGCGGCGGGCTTCGAGCGTTGGGAGGAGGGCCGTGGCGGTGAGCCCGCGCCCCCGGAGCGGAGCAGGGTGCTCGGAGCGGACCCGGCTCCCGGTGCGCTGCGTCACGACATCTTCGCCGAGCCGATCGACGACGCCGGGTCCGACGAGCTCGACCTCGGTGAGGACGAGTTCGACGTCCCGTCCTTCCTCCGCTGACAGCCGGACAGGTGCGCCTTTGCCCGGGACAGGTGCGCTCGTGCCCGGGCACGGCGGCGACCGCCGCTCGTACGGTGGGTCCTCAGGTGGGGCGAACGACCGCGACGTCAGGCCGACGCGACCAGGCGGGGTGGTGAGCACCCGGACGTCGTCGCCGTGGCGGTGACGCCGCCGACCGGCCCGCCCGGCGATGGCTGGCCGACCGTGGCGCGAGCTGCACGCAGCTTGCCGGGAACCCCGGTCCGGATGTTGTGCACCGACACTGCTGCCGGCGACCAGCGTGGCCTGGTTCGTGAGCCGGGATCGCCCGCTCGGCTGCCAGGCGTGCCCCCGGTGCCGCTCTACGGGGCCCGCCAGGTCCACGGGGCCAGGGTGCTCGTCGTCACCGGCGCGTTCGAGGCCGGTGCCGAGGTCGAGGCAGTGGCCCGTGCTGGCATGCCCAGCGCCGGTGGGGCCTGCGACGTCGAGGACGTGGCGTCGGTGACAGGGATCGGGCTGAACGCCGGGGGGCTGGAGCACCGTCTCGGGAAGGTTCTCGGTGTCCCAGGGCTCGACGTGGCACCTTGGCGTTGGCTCGATGGCTCGGCTCCCGAAGGAGATGCCGTCGTGGCTCGGGGGACCGGCCGGGCAGCCGTCGTGTTGACCGCGGACTGCGTGCCGTTGGTCGTCGGTAGCGCCGATGGGATCTTCGCTGCCGTGCACGTGGGATGGCGGGGGCTGGTGGCCGGCGTGGTCGAGGCGGTGGCCGAGACCTTCGCTCGGCTCGGGGCGCGCGACCCGGTGGCTGCGCTCGGGCCGTCCATCGGGCCATGCTGCTACGGCTTCTCGCCAGAGGACCTCGCGGTGGTGGCTCGCCGGACCGCCGGTTCGGGCCTGAGCACCACCCGATCAGGAGCACCGGCGCTGGATCTCCCGGCAGCGGTCCGCTCCGTGGCTCAGGCATCGGGATTGGCGGTGACAGCGAGCAGGGAGCCCTGCACGGCGTGCAGTGGAATGTACTTTTCCCACCGGGCTCGGCGCGACGAGGCGCGCCAGGCCACGGTGGTCTGGTGTGAGACGCCGCACGGCAGGGACCAGGCGGTCCGGTGCCCGTAGGTGGTGACGGGCGCGAGCGCCCGGGGCCGGTGGATGCCCCGGTGCCCGTGCGTGGTGACGGGCCCGAGCGCCCGGGGCCGGTTCGACCAGCGGGCGCCGCGGTGCACCGATCACCATGTGGAGGGCCGCACGCGGCGGTCGACGCGCAGGCGGTGGCGGCCCGGGTGCAGGTGCTCAGGCGTCGCCTGGAGGCTTCTGGCGCCCCCCCCGACCTGCGGATCGTGGCGGTCACCAAGGGGTTCGGGGCTGACGCGGTCGCAGCCGCGCTCGGTGCCGGGATCGTCGACGTGGGGGAGAACTATCCGTCGGAGCTCTTCGACAAGGCTCGATCCTCGTTCGCAGTCGTGCCGCGCTGGCATTTCCTGGGTGCCATCCAGCGCCGTCATGTCCGGAGGATCGCGCCGCTGGTGGCTCTGTGGCACTCTGTGTGCCGCGTGCAAGAGGGTGAGGCGATCGCGGCCTGCGTGCCCGACGCGGAGGTCTTGGTGCAGGTCGAGCTGACGGGCCGGAGCGGTCGCCGCGGAGTCGAGCCTTCGGCCGTCGGACCGTTGCTCGACGGTCTGCGCCGCTGCGGCGTCGTCCCGGTGGGGCTGATGACGCTCGGGGTGGCCGGAGACCGCGCCCTCACCGACCAGGTCTTTCGGGCGACAGCGGACTTGGCGCGTCGAGTCGGCGTAGCCCAGGTGTCGATGGGGATGAGCGACGACGTCGAGCTTGCCGTCGCTGCGGGAGCCACCATCGTCCGGGTGGGCCGAGCCCTCTTCGGAGAGCGACCGCCCAAGTTCCCCCGCGAAGCAGTGCCACCGCAGTAACCTGGCGACCGAGGAGGCTCGATGCCCGGAATCTTCAAGAAGACCATGGCCTACCTGGGTCTGGTGGAGGACGACTACGACGACTACGGCGACTACGAGCCGCGGGCGCAAGCCCCCGTGGCATCGTCACGGGTCGCCGAGGTCGAGGAGCCGCCACCGGCGGTCCCCGCGACAGGGACCATCCGGACCCTGATGCGTGACGAATCGCCCCGTCCGGCGGTCGTCCGACCCCTGCCCAGTGAACCGGCTGCTCCGAAAGTGCACGTCGCCGCGCCGACCGAGTTCGCCGACGCCCGTCAGATCGCCGACCGGCTGGTAGCTGGCCAGCCGGTGATCGTCAACTTGCAGGTTGCAGACCGCGAGCTGATGCGCCGGATGATCGACTTCTGCAGCGGGGTCACCTACGCATCGGGCGGGAAGATGGAACGAGTGGCCGACAAGGTGTTCTTGGTCACCCCGTCGAACGTCAAGGTGTCGGCCGAGGAACGCCAGCGGCTCCAGCAGAACGGGCTGTTGCGAGGCTGAGCGGGCTGTTGCGCGGCTGGGCGGGCGCGCTCCCGCTCACGGTGTGCCGCGCACGAGCTCGCCGTGGCCTAATGTCGGGGTGTGGTCGTGATCGTGCTGGAGTGGCTGATCGAGCTGTACGTCATCGTGCTGGTGCTGCGCGCCGTGCTGAGCTGGTTCCCCATCAGCTCGAGCTCGCCGCTCCGGCCGGTGGAGACAGCGCTGGTGAAGGTGACCGAACCGGTCCTGGCCCCGGTGCGCAAGGTGATCCCGCCGATCAGGGCAGGCGGCGGCGGGATCGACTTGTCGATGATCGTGGTCATCTTGCTCTTGCTGGTGGTCGCCCGGATCCTGTGACGGCGCCGGCCCCGGGCCCCGGCTCCTGAGGTGCCAGGCCAGGGCTGTCGAGGAAGCGATGGTGCGGCCCGTGGCCACAGAGCCACGGCTTCCGGCCCGGTCCAGGCGGCTCCCGTGGCGGCCATCCACCGGAGCCCCCTTCTGTGCCGGTACCATCGAGGCCATGGACAGTTCAGAGGCGACCTCGCCACAGTCGGGCCTCGACAGTCTTCGCACCGTCGAGTTTCGCCAGACCTTACGCGGCTACCACATCGACGACGTCGACGAGTACCTGGAGCGGGTAGCGGTCGAAGTCGACGCACTGCGCGAGCAGATGCGGGTCGCCACCGACCGGCTTCGCCAGGCGGCCGACCGCATCGGCGCCCTCGAGCAAGATCTCGACGAGGCGCGTCGCCAGGCGGCTGCACCGCCCTCGCCGGCGAGCACAGCGGCGACCGACGACGCCTTGCAGCGAACGTTGCAGATGGCACAGCGGTTCGTCGAGCAGACCGAAGCCGAGGCCCGCGCGGCGGCCGAGGCGACGTTGTCCTCGGCCCAGGAGCGGGCGGAGGCCATCGTCGGCGAAGCGGAGGCTTACGCCCAGCGCACCGCTCAAGATGCCCAGCGCCAGCTCCGAGAGGAGGTCAGCCGGTTGGAGACAGTGCGCAATCAGCTGACCAGCGACGTGGAGACCATGGCCCGCCGCTTGGAGGGCGAGCGGGCTCGCCTTCGCAGCGCGTTGGGGGAGCTGTCGTCGTGGCTCGAAGAGAAGCTCCAGCCGGCGAGCTCGCTCCTGGCGACGCGCCGCTCGGAGCCAGCTGGCGACGCCGGTACCGGCAGTCGTCCCGGTGCTGGCAGTCGTCCCGGAGCCGGTGCCGGTGCCGGCACCCCGGGAGGTGCGCCGTCGGCCGGCGGGGAGGCGCCAGCACCGGCGCGCGGCGGCGTCGGCCCGACGTCGCTGGCTGCCTCGCGTACGGCGGCGGTACGGGCCACGCCATCGGACCAGCCGGCACCTGCCGGCCCACCGGCTCGGGCCACCGAAGCCGCACCAGGTGGGTCGCCCAGGACGGTACCCGCCGACGCGGCATCCCCCGCGCGCTACGGCGCCGCCGCCGACTGATGGCTGGCGGGGCCGCCTGCAGGTCAGCTCGAGGTGGCGTGCACGGCGATATGGCGGTGGTCGCCGGAGCGGACCCGTAACGCTGTGGCCAGGGTCTGTTCGGCAACGTAGGCGCGATGGGCGTCGACGGCCGCCGCCTCTTCGCCCGGGAGCACCAGGTCGGCGACGATCCGGTCGCTCACCTGGAGACCGGCCTGGCGCCGAGCCTCTTGGACCAAGCGGACCACGTCTCGTGCCAGCCCCTCGGCGACCAGCTCGGCGGTGACGTCGATGTCGAGCACGACGACGCCGGCCCCGTCGGGCAGCGCTCGGGTGGTCCGCTCGTCGCGAGGGCGCCGGGTGAGCTCGTAGCCGCCTTGGTCGGCGGGCAGGACGATCCCGGCAACCTCCACTCCTCCTGGGACGCTCCGCCACTCGCCACGCTTGACTGCCGCGATGACGTTCTGGGTCGACGCGCCGATGCGTGGGCCGAGGACGCCGGGCACCACACTGAGCACCTCTTCGGCGACCGCGCCGAGGTCATCGGTGACGACGACCTCCTTGACGTTCACCTCGTCGGCGACGAGCGCCAGGTACGGCTCGAGGCGGAGGTGGTCAGTGGTCGCAACGGTGAGGGTGGCCAGCGGCAGCCGTGCCCGTAGGCCGTTCGCCTTGCGGATCGCGTGGGCGGCGGAGCAGACCGCTCGTACCATGTCCATGTCGCGGACCAGCTCGTGGTCGTGGGGCAGCTCTTTCGGGTCGGGCCAATCAGTCAGGTGCACACTGCGCTCTCCGGTCAGCTGCCGGTAGATGTGCTCGGTGAGCAGCGGGAGCAGCGGAGCCGAGACCCGGCAGAGGGTATGCAGGACGGTGTGCAAGGTGTCGACCGCGTCGACATCGGCTCGGGAGACCGCCTGTGGGGGGGTGCCGGCAGGGCTCGCCCCCCCAGCCCGCTGCCCAGCTCGCTCGGCGGTGTCGCTGCGGCCCCAGAACCGGGGCCGGCTGCGGCGCACGTACCAGTTCGTGAGGGCGTCGAGGTAGGCGGTGATCGACGAGCAGGCGCCATAGAGGTCGTAGGCGTCCATGGCCGTGGTGACGTCGTCGACCAGCTCGGCTGTCTTGGCCAGGATGTAGCGGTCGAGGACATGGCGCTGGTCCGTGCGGATCCGGCCCCGGAGCCCATCGGTGTTCGCGTAGAGGGTCAAGAAGTACCAGGTGTTCCAGATCCGCCGCAGTACCTGGCGCTCCGCGTTCTGGAAGCCGTCTGAAGCGACGACGAGATCCTGGCCGCGCAGCACCGGCGACGACAGCAAGAACCACCGCATGGCATCGGCGCCCCAGCGCTCGAAGACCATGTCGGGATCGGGGTAGTTGCCGAGCCGCTTGGACATCTTGCGGCCGTCGTCACCGAGGACGATGCCATGGGCCATGCAGTGGGAGAACGCCGGTCGGTCGAACAGGGCCGTGGCCAAGACGTGCAGGGTGTAGAACCAGCCGCGAGTCTGGCCGATGTACTCCACGATGAAGTCGGCCGGGAAGTGGGACTCGAACCACGCCGAGCGCTCGAAAGGGTAGTGGACCTGCGCAAAGGGCATCGAGCCGGACTCGAACCAGCAGTCCAGCACGTCGCTCACCCGGCGCATGGTGGCGCGTCCCGACGGGTCGTCGGGATTGGGCCTGGTGAGCTCGTCGATGGCGGGCCGGTGCAGGTCGTCGGGCCGAGCCCCGAAGTCGCGGGCCAGCTCGTCGAGGCTGGAGTAGACGTCGACCCGGGGAAAGGCGGGATCGTCGCTCTTCCAGACCGGGATCGGTGCCCCCCAGAACCGGTTCCGGCTGATCGACCAGTCACGCGCCCCTTCCAGCCAGCGGCCGAAGGCACCGTCACGCACGTGGCCGGGGATCCAGCTCACCTCCTGGTTGTTGGCGGACATCTGTGCCTTGATGGCGGCGACGGCGACGAACCAGGAGCTGACCGACTTGTAGATGAGCGGTGTGTCGGTGCGCCAGCAGTGCGGATAGCTGTGGACGTAGCGCTCGGCTCGACGCAGCACGCCAGAGGCCCACAGGTCGGCGATGACGGCGTCGTTCGCCTCGAAGACCTGGCGGCCGGCGTAGGGAGGCACCTGGGCGGTGAAGCGGCCTCGGTCGTCGACAGGACAGACCACGGCGATGCCGGCCTCGGCGCAGACATCGTGGTCGTCTTCGCCGAAGCCTGGCGCGAGATGGACGATGCCAGTACCCTCGTCGGCGGTGACGAACCCGGCACCCAGCACGACGAAGGCTCCGGGCTCGTCGGCGAAGAAGTCGAACAGCGGCCGGTAGCGGCGTCCGACCAGCTGCCGGCCGTGCACTTCGACCAGCGGCTGTCCGTCTCCGAGGACGTCCTGGTAGGCGGCGGCTCTGTCCCTGGCCAGCACGGTGATCGCACCGTCGACGTCGTAGACGCCGTAGACCATGTCCGGATCGACCGCAAGGGCCAGGTTCGAGGGCAGCGTCCAGGGCGTGGTCGTCCACACCAGGAGCTGCACCGCGCCGGCGAGCAGGTCGCCGTCCCCCTCCTGCTCGTGCGCGTGGTCCCCTTTGCCAGGCAGCAGCTCGAACGCCACGGTGACTGCCGGGTCGTCACGCGCGCGGTACGCGTCGTCTTGGCGGGTCTCGAAGTTCGAGAGAGGGGTCTCGCACTCCCAGCAGTAAGGCAGGACCCGCTCACCTTCGTACACGAGGCCTTTCGCCCACAGCGTGGCGAAGGCCCACATGACACTTTCCATGTAGGTGATGTCCATGGTCCGGTAGTCGTCGACGAAGTCCACCCACCGTGCTTGGCGGGTGACGTAGCGCTCCCATGCGTCTGTCGTGCGCTGGACGAGGCTGCGGCAGTAGTCGTTGAACCGACCGACGCCGAGCTCGGCGATGGCGGCTCGGCCCGGGAGGTCCAGCTCCTTCTCCGCCTGCATCTCAGCCGGAAGACCGTGGCAGTCCCATCCAAAACGTCGCTCGACGCGCCGGCCACGCATGGTCTGGTAGCGGGGAACGGCGTCCTTCACGAACCCGGTCAGCAGGTGGCCGTAGTGAGGAAGCCCATTGGCGAAAGGGGGCCCGTCGTAGAACACGAACTCGTCGCTGGCGTCTCGGGCGGCGACCGAGGCGGCGAAGGTCCCGTCCTGCGCCCAGAACTCCAGGACGTCCTGCTCGAGAAGGGGGAAGCGCGGCTCCTGTTCGACCCAGGGGTACGGCTCGGCCCCGGGAGGCGATGGCGACATGGTGCCAGCGTAGGCGCGCCCGGTGACAGGACCCGACGGGCCCGGTGCGGGCGTCGGCTGGCTTGCAGCCGGCCGCGGATACGGATATGGTCGCCCGACCTTGCCCGGCCATCTCGGGGAGGTGAGGCGGGCCGACGCCCCGGTGGGGTGCCGCCGCCGGAAGTGGAGGCGCCATGAGCCCGACCAAGAAGGTCCCCGCCCCGGGCAAGGCACCAGAGCCGAGCGCGGGCCCGCCGGTGGGCACGGCCGCCTCGGTGGTGCCGTCGTCGGATGCGGGCATCGGGGCGGCGTCGACGCCGGCGCGGAGGTCGGCGCCCCCGAAGCGAGTGCCTGGCGATCCAGGCGGCGCGCATGGAACGGCATCGCCAACCGCTACGGTGGCCCCCGAGCCGGCCGGGGACAGATCGGTTCCGGGGCGAGGAGCGAAGGAGACGTTGCAGAACGTGTCGGCCACATCATCTTCGGCCAGCGCCGCATCGGCTGGGTCCTCGCGGACTGCGTCGACAGCGCCTCGCGCGACGACCGGCGGTGGTCTGCCGCGCCGCGGTGCGAGCGCGCCGGCAGCGCGCTCGGTCGGGCCAGGGCCCTACGCGGAGGACCCAGCGTTCTTGTCCGAGCAGGAGGCGGCGCTGCTCGCCGAGCGAGAGACGTACAGAGTCCAGGCTGAGACGCTACGGGCCGAAGCAGAGAGCCTGGCGTTCGAACGAGAGCCAGGAGACGTGCAGTTCGACGAGGAGTCGGGCGAAGGCGGTACCGTGGCGGTCGACCGCGAGCGGGATCTCGCCCTGTCAGCCCAGGCCACAGCTGCGATGGAAGAGATCGATCTAGCGCTGGCAGCCATCGCCGACAAGTCCTACGGCGCCTGCGAGCACTGCGCTGAGCCGATCCCGAAGGCCCGTCTCAGCGCGCTCCCGTACGCCCGGCTGTGCGTGGCGTGCAAGAGTGGAGGGTTGCACCGGCGTTGACCGCCACCGGGCACCGTCGCTCGCTGCGGCGCCTCGGGATCACCGTGGCCGTCGCAGCTGCGGTCGTCGCGGCCGACCAGGCGGCCACCTCGTGGGCGGTGCACCGCCTGGCCCGGGGTCCCATCCACGTTCTCGGACCGCTCGACCTGCAGCTGCAGGTGAACACCGGGAGCGCGTTCAGCCTGGCTCAGGGATGGGCGCCGGTGATCGGGGCTCTGGCTGTGGTGGTGGTGGTGGTCCTCGTGGCAGCCAGCCGGCGCGCCGGCTCCGACGGCCTGGCTGCGGCGATCGGTCTGGTGGTCGGCGGCGCGCTCGGCAACCTGGCGGACCGGATCTTCCGCCACTACCACGGCGGGGTGGTCGACTTCATCGCGCTTCACTTCTGGCCGACGTTCAACGTGGCCGACGCGTGCATCACCGTCGGGGTGGTCCTCGTGGCCGTGGGTCTGTGGCGATCGCCGTCGCCGTCGGATCCGAGTGAGCCGCCGGCCCCGCCGGGAACCGGTGCGGCGCCTGAGCCCGACGCAGAGAGCCCGGTGATCGACGCCGGCACTGGGCCTGGAGCTGCTGGCACCGACCCCTTCCCTGATGGGGCCCCGGGACCGCCCGCCGCCGGCTCCAGCTCTGGCGGGGCGAACAGGCCGCTGGTCGATGGAGCCCGGTGAGACCGTGAAGGACCGCGGGCTCGGCGAGCAGACCGACCCCGCCGAGCGGCGCACCATGACCGTCAAGGTCCCAGAAGCGTTGGACGGCCAGCGTCTCGACCGCACGGTAGCCCTGCTGGCAGGTACGACCCGAGCCGAGGCGGCCAGGTTGGTCGACCGGGGATCGGTGCAAGTCGACGGGGCCGCCGTGCGACAGCGTCGCCGACTGCTGCGTGGCGGGCAGGTCCTCGAGGTGGCGCCGGCTGCTCGAAGTGGCACCTCGCCGGTGCCTGATCGTTCGGTCCAGTTCCGCATCGTCTACGAGGATCCCTATCTCGTCGTGGTCGACAAGCCGGCCGGGCTCGTCGTGCACCACGGCGCCGGGCATCACGGGGGCACCCTGGTCGATGGACTGCTGGCGCGCTACCCCGAGCTGGCCGAGCTGCCCGCGCGCGGCGCGGGTGAACCCGATAGGCCGGGGATCGTCCACCGGTTGGACAAGGACACCTCGGGGTTGCTGGTGGTGGCTCGTGACGTGGCTTCGTTCCATGCGCTGTCCGCCCAGATGCGCTCGCACGAAGCACGGCGGATCTACACGGCGCTGGTGCACGGGCTGGTCCCCGGCGGAGGCGGGGTGATCGACGCGCCGGTGGGTCGCTCCACCAGGTCGCCGACCCGCATGGCGGTCTCGGTCTCGGGCCGGCCGGCACGCACGTCGTTCGAGGTGTCGGCCACCTTTGCCCACCCGGTGCAGTCCTCGCTGCTCGACATCTCGTTGGAGACCGGTCGTACCCACCAGGTCCGGGTCCACCTGGCGGCGATCGGCCATCCCGTGGTCGGAGACCGCCGCTACGGCCGACCGGCCGACGTGGTCGTCGACCGCTGCGAGCTCGGAGCCACCCGCCAGTTCCTCCACGCTCGAGAGCTCACCGTCACCGACATCGGCGGGGTCGTGCGCTCCTTCAGCTCGTCGCTGCCCAGCGATCTGACAGCCGTGCTGGAGCACCTGGGCTCTTGAAGTGCCGGGGTGCTTGTGGGCTCTCGGGCTGGGGCTCTCGGCTCTCGGGCTTGGGGCCTGGGGCTCTCGGGCTTGGGCTCTCGGGCTTGGGCTCTCGGGCTTGGGGCTCTCGGGCTTGGGGCTCTCGGGCTTGGGGCCTGGGGCTCAGGCGGCCACGTGGG
>JAKAQW010000233.1 GCA_021819525.1 Actinomycetes bacterium | reverse complement strand
CTGGGTCACCGGCCCCGCCTGGGTCACCGGCCCCGCCTGGGTCGCCGGCTCCGCCTGGGTCACCCACTGAGCCTGCGTCGCCAACGCCGTCTGGGTACCTGGCGTCTCCAACCCGGGCGGCATCCCCGCTGTCTCGAACGGCCGCCGTGTCGCCGGCGCCGCCAGGACGGCCGATGCCGGCGCGGGCCCCGCACCGGACGGTGGTGGTGTGCCACGGCCTCCCGGTCGAGCCCGGCGCTGCCTCGCGTACCGGCAGGACGTTCCCGGCTCTTGCCGACCAGTTGGCCAGGGAGTCCGGCTGGCGGGTCGCTACCTGCTGCTTGCGTGGCGTGGGTCCGTCCGACGGGAACTTTTCCATCAGCGGCTGGCATGACGACCTCGCAGCCGTGGTCGCCGCAGTGCGCAGCGCGCCCGGCGCCCCGATCTGGCTGGCCGGTTTCGGCATCACCGGCTCGCTGGCGCTGTGCCTCGCCGCCGAGGACGCGACCGTGCGCGGCGTGATGACGCTGGCATCACCCGCCTCGCTGGCGTGCGGGACCAAGGATCCGGCCTGGGCACTGGCTATGGCACGACAGGTTGGGGTGGTGCGCGACGCCCACTTCCCTGGCGACCTCGTGTCGTGGGCTTCGCCCGGTCACCTGGATCCGCTTCAGGCGGTGGGAGCGGTGGTCCCGAGGCCGGTGCTCGTCGTGCACGGCGCCGATGACGACGTCGTGCCGGTTGCCGATGCCCGTCAGCTGGTGGAGGCGGGGGCACCTCGAGCAGAGCTTCGCCTGCTGGCCGGAGCTGGGCACCGGTTGCGTGCCGACCCCCGGGCAGTGGCCCTGCTGCTCGGGTGGTTGGAGCGTCAAGGTCCCTGACGCGTACGCGCCGGCTGTGCGCCTGAGCCCGATCGCGGCTGTGCGCCTGAGCCCGATCGCGGCTGTGCGCCTGAGCCCGATCGCGGCTGTGCGCCTGAGCCCGATCGCGGCGGGCTGGCCCCGGCGCCCCGGCGCCCAGGCGACACGCTGGGACCACCCCGGCTGGGGGCGCGACCGGCGTCGGGTGCCGCGGCGTGGTACACCTGAGCGATGGCGGTCGAGCCGATGGTTCGCTACCGGGAGCTGAGCCCACGGAGCTACGAGCATCCTGCAGACCAGGCAGCTACCGCCGCCCTGCACGCCATCCCGCTGTTCGACCGGCTGGTCAAGCGGTTCGGGGCCATCGGAGCCGAGTCCAGGCTGCGTCAAGGGCTGGTGGGCGACGCGGTGAGGATCGGGCCCGACCAGCTCGCTGAGGTTTGGGCTGCACACGAACGCCTCGCGCACCGTTTCGACACCGAGCCGGTGCCGCTGTTCGTGGCTCGACACCCGTTGGTGAACGCGGGGACCGTCGGCGTGCGTGATCCGGTGGTGGTCCTCACCTCGACGGCGATCGCAGACCGTGCGCCCGACGAGATCGAGGTGGTGCTGGCCCACGAGCTCGGGCACGTCTTGTCGGACCATGCCACCTACGCCACCGCACTGGCCATGCTCGAGCTGGTCGTCGGCGGTGCGCTGTCGGGCGCGCCGCTCGCCGGCCTGCCGGTGCGGGGGCTCTACTACGTCTTGTTGGAGTGGCACCGGGCCGCCGAGCTGACCAGTGATCGGTTGGCTGCCTTGGCTGTCGACGATCCGATGGTGGTGTGCCGGGTCATCATGCGCGGGGCTGGCGGCGACCTCCCCGGCTTGCAGGTGGACGCGTTCCTCCGCCAGGCGGCGGGCTACGCAGGCGAGACCGACCTGTTCGCGCGCAAGGCCCGGGCCTCCGGCGACCTGCGTCGCCGCCACCCGTCGGCTGTCCGGCGAGCTCACGAGCTGGTGTCGTGGGTCCAATCCGGCGACTTCGACCGGATCCGGTCGGGCCAGTACGTCCGGCGCGGGGCGGAGCCGCCTCTGTCGGGGGAGCTGCGCCAGGCGGTCAGCCACTACCAGGAGCGTTTCGCAGAGATGCTGCAACGCACCGTTGGCGGTGTCGACAAGGTGGCGGACCAGATGACCCAGTGGCTCGGGCGCATGGGGCACCACGCCGCGCCCGGCGGTGAAGCCGAAGACCACGCCGGCACCGGTGGTCCCGGCCGGGACGACCGTTACGACACGGATGCCTCTCCTTCCGACCACAGGCGGGACCGCGTCCCTCGACCAGGAGAGGCGAGCCGGTGACCGCCGACCAGCAGCCGCCCGGCGGTGACGGAGTCGAGAACGCGGTGCTGGCAGCAGCGACGGTCGTGCTCGAGACGATCCACCGCGATCGCCGTGCACCTCGCGTGCAGCTGGAGAGCCGGCTGAGCGAAGATCTCGGCCTCGACAGCCTGGCCATGGTGGAGCTGATCGACGAGGTGGAGCACCGCTGCAAGGTGTCGTTGCCACCGTCGGTGCTGGAACAGACCGGGACACCACGCGACCTCGTGGACTCGGTGCTGAGCGCCCGAGCGGCCTCAGCCGAGCTGCTACGCGCTTCGCGAGCTCCCCGAGCTCAGGCGAGCTCGACGGTGGAGGCGGTGTCGTCGGTAGCGGGCTCCGGGGCTCTGGGTACTTCGCCGGGCGCGGTGCTCCAGGCAGGGTCGAGGCCCTGTCCACCAGCGGCTGCGCCGCCGGGGCGCGGTGGTGCGCGGGTGCCGATGGGCTCGCCGACGAGGGCTCTCGAGGACTCCACCACGGGCATGGTGGCGCCGGCTCCAGGCGAGGTCGCCACGCTCGTCGACGCCGTGCGCTGGCACGTGGAGGCGCATCCTGATCGCTGCCACGTGCGGCTGCTCGAGGATGCAGACAGCCGCCGTCGGGCCGGAGAGCCGGGGTGGGGGGAGCTGTCGTATGCCGACCTGGCGCTGTCGGCGGTGAGCGTCGCTGACGCCATGGGCGAGCTGGGAGTTCGACGCGGAGACCGGGTCGCGCTGATGCTGCCGACGAGCGAGCAGTACTTCGCGGTGTTCACGGGCATCTTGGTGGCTGGAGCCGTGCCGGTACCGATCTACCCGCCGAGCCGGCCGGCGCAGATGGAAGAGCACCTCAGGCGCCAGGTGGGCATCTTGGCCAACGCCGGGGTCCGGGTGCTCGTGACGGTCGGCTCGGCCAGGGCATTGGCCCGTCTGGTGCGTCTCCAGGTCCCGGGATTGCGCCATGTGGTGCTCGCCGAAGACCTGGTGGCGGGCGCCTTGCCGCCAGGACGAAGCGTGGAGGGGGCTTCTCCGGCAGCGCTTGCCCGCAGGCTGGCCTCGGCCCCGGCAGGCCCTGACGACCTGGCGCTGGTGCAGTACACCTCGGGAAGCACGGCCGACCCCAAGGGGGTCATGCTCACCCACCGGCAGCTGCTGGCGAACATGCAGGCCATGGGCGACGCGGCGTGCGTCGGGGAGTCCGACGTCGTGGTGAGCTGGCTGCCGCTCTACCACGACATGGGGCTGATCGGCACCTGGCTGTCGTCGCTGTACTTCGCCATGACGGAGGTGGTGATGACCCCGCAGGCGTTCCTGGCTCGGCCGGTGCGGTGGTTGCGGGCGCTCAGCGACCACGGCGGTACCGTGTCGGCCGCTCCGAACTTCGCGTACGAGCTGTGCACGAGGCGGATCGAGGAGTCCGAGCTCGTCGGGCTGGACCTGAGCCGGTGGCGGATCGCCATGAACGGGGCTGAGCCTGTGAGCGCGAAGACCTTGACCGAGTTCGCCGACCGGTTCGCCCCCTACGGGCTCGAAGCACGCGCCATGACTCCGGTCTACGGCCTGGCAGAAGTCGGGCTCGGGGTGGCCTTCCCGCCCATTGGGCGTGGGCTGCGAGTCGACTGGGTGGACAGGGCGGCGTTGGTGGAGCGCAAGACGGCGGAACCGGTGGATCGTGGTGCCTCGGCCGAGCCGAGCAGGGTGATCGCACAGGTGTCTTGCGGGATGGCCCTGCCTGGCTACGAGGTTCGCGTGGTCGACGACCTCGGGCACCGCTCTGCTGACCGGCGAGAGGGGCACGTCGAGGTTCGCGGGCCGTCCACCACCGACGGCTACTTCGCGAATGCCGGTGCGAGCGCCGAGCTCTACCACGGCGACTGGCTGCGAACCGGGGACCTGGGGTACCTCGTCGAGGGGGAGCTGTTCGTCACCGGCCGGGCGAAGGACGTGATCATCCGGGCCGGGCGCAACCTGCACCCCGAGGACGTCGAAGCGGCGGTGGGCGAGATCGAAGGGGTCCGCAAAGGCTGTGTCGCCGCCTTCGGCCTGCCCGGCCGAGAGGGCACCGGCCAGCTGCTGGTGGTGGTGGCCGAGAGCCGGCTGAGCACTGCGGGCGAAGCTGACCGGCTTCGCGAGGCCATCGTCGGAGCAACTGCGGATCTCGTCGGCGCGGCAGCCGACGAGGTGGTGATCGTCCCGCCGGGATCGGTCCGCAAGACGTCGAGCGGCAAGGTGCGCCGCGCGGCCACCCGCCAGCGCTATCTCGGCGGCGATCTCCGGCCTCCCAGGCGTTCGGTTCCCTGGCAGCTTCTCCGCTTCACCACGACGGGTTCGCTGCCCGCGCTGCGTGCGGTGGCAGCCAGCTTGTCCGACACCGCGTTCGCTGTCCGGGTCTGGGCTGCTTTCGCCGGTGTGGGCCTGCCGCTGCTGCTGGCACTGGCGCTGGTGCCCGACGAGCGGTCCCGACGTGCACTGGTCTACAGGGCTGCCCGACTGGTGGTGCAGCTGACTGGCGCCTCGGTGGAGTACGACCGGGGACCGGGCTGGCCCCCCGGCGGGTTCGTGGCCGTGGCGAACCATGCCAGCTACGTCGACGCGATCGTGCTGGCCGGCATCACTCCGCCTCGTGCGGCCTTCGTGGCCGGCGAGGTCTTCGCCACGCAACGGGTGGTGGGTTGGTTCTTGCGCCGCATCGGTGCCCAGTTCGTGGTGCGGGGCCAGAGCACGACGGTCCGTGACGAGCTGGCTCGTTTCGCTCGGCTGGCCGGAGCGGGCACGGCGCTGGTGTTCTTCCCCGAAGGTGGACTGTCGTCGAAGGTCGGCCTCCAGCGCTTCCACCATGGCGCCTTCGTGGTCGCCAGCCGGGCGGGGGTGCCGATCGTACCGGTGGCGATGTCGGGCACCCGTGGCGTCGTCGCTCCCGGCACTCGGCGTCTCAGACGTAGCCGGGTCGAGGTGGTGGTGGGCGAGGCGCTGTTCCCAACAGGTGGCACCTGGTCGGACGCCGTCGAGCTTGGTGAGCGTGCTCGCCAGGTCCTGCTGGCCCAGCTCGACGAGCCGGACCTCGAT
>JAKAQW010000232.1 GCA_021819525.1 Actinomycetes bacterium | reverse complement strand
ATGGATGGCGTAGTACACCTCGATGCCACGCTCGGCAAGGGTGTCGGCCAGCTCACGGGCCACGTGCTGGGCCTGGGCGACGGCCAGCCCGTAGCCGGGGACGATGGCCACCTTGTGGGCGTAGGCCAGCATGACGGCGATGTCTTCGGGCGTGCCGCTGCGTACCGGCCGGTCCTCGGCCCCAGGCGCAGTGCCGGCGGTGATGACCGATCCGAAGGCGCTGAACAAGATGTTGGGCAGCGAGCGGCCCATGGCCTTGCTCATCATCCGGGTGAGCAGGATCCCCGACGCGCCGACCAGGGTGCCGGCCACGATCAGCAGGTTCGAGTCGAGGGTGAAGCCCGATGCCGCCACGGCCAGCCCGGTGAACGAGTTCAGCAGGGCGATGAGCACCGGGGCATCGGCGCCGCCGATGGGGAGGGTGAAGATGACGCCGAGCCCCAGGCCGAGGACGAGCACCACCACGAGCAGATCGACACTGCCGGTCACCAACGTGGCGAGGATGAGGGCGAGGATGGCCGTGGCCACCACGGCGTTGATGGCCTGCTGACCTCGGTAGGTGATGGGCCGCCCGGTCATGATCTCTTGCAGCTTGGCGAAGGCGATGGCGCTGCCGGAGAACGACACGCACCCGACGACCACGCCGAAGACCACCTCGACGATCTTGTAGACGGCCACGTCGCCGTGGGGGAACCGCAAGAATTCCGTGATCGAGACGAGGGCTGCGGCCCCGCCGCCGACCCCGTTGAAGATGGCCACCATCTGGGGCATCGCCGTCATCTTCACCATGCGAGCGGCCGGCACGGCGATGGCCGTGCCCAGCGCCATGGCGATCAAGATGAGGGCCAGGTTGAGCCCGTGGGAGACCCCGACCACGTGGTTGCGCAGCGCAGGGTCGGTGAAGGTCATGGCGATGCCCACCGCGGCGGCGGCGGCACCGATCAGGTTGCCGCGCCGGGCGCCTCTGGGGGAGGAGAGCCCTTTCAAGGCGAAGATGAACCCCACCACCACCAGCAGGTAGACCAGATCCCGGCCGTCGGCCAAGGTGAAGTCGATGGCGGCGAGGCTCACGATGCTCCTTCGGACGGGCCGTTCGCGTCAGGTCCTGTAGCCGGTGGCGGCGTCGCGCCCGACGCCGAGGTCGCCTGGCTGGGCGCCGGAGCGCTTCGGGGCGCGGTGGGCTTGGCCTTGAACATCTCGAGCATCCGGTCGGTGACCACGAAGCCGCCCACCACGTTCAGCGAGGCGAGGAGGACGGCGAGGAACCCGAGCGCCAGCTGAGCTGTGCCGTGGGCGTCTCCGAGCACCACGATGGTGCCGACGAGGACGATGCCGTGGATGGCGTTGGACCCCGACATGAGCGGGGTGTGCAGCACGCTCGGCACCTTGGAGATCACCTCGTTGCCGACGAAGGCAGCCAACACGAAGATGGTGAGCAGCTCGACGATACCGGTGGTCATGGCTGGGGCTCCTCGGCGGTCGGCGTAGCCTCGGTGGGCTGGGTGCCTTGGGCGGTCGGGGTCTGCCCGGGAGGCTGGGTGCCTTGGGTGGTCATGGCTGGGGCTCCTCGGCGGTCGGGGTCTGCCCGGTGGGCTGGGTGCCTTGGGCGGTCGGGGTCTGCCCGGGAGACTGGGTGCCTGCGGTGGTCGGGACCACCGAAGCGGCGTCCTCGAGCGGCGCCAGACCGAGCGCCTCGCGCGTCGGTCCGTGGCGGACCTCGCCGGCCAGCACGACGCAGGTGCCGGCCACGATCTCGTCGTCGATGTCGGGGCGCAGCACGCCGTCGGTCACCACCAGGCCGAGGAAGTTGGCCACGTTGCGGGCGTAGAGGAAGCTGGCGTGCGTCGGCATGGCCGCCGGGGGGTTGGACACGCCGCGGACGGTGACACCGCCGACGACCACGTCGCGCCCTGCCTCGGTCAGCTCGCAGTTGCCGCCGCCGTCGGCAGCCAGGTCGACGACGACCGAGCCGGGCTCCATCTGCTGCACCATCGCCGTGGTGACCAGCACCGGCGACCGGCGACCGGGAATGGCCGCGGTGGTGATGACCACGTCGGAGCCGGCCACTTCACGACCGAGCATCTCGCGCTGGCGGGCCAGGAAGTCCTCGGACTGCTCTCGGGCGTAGCCGCCAGCACCTTCCTGGGACTCGAGGGGAAGCTCCACGAAGGTGGCACCGAGCGATTGCACCTCCTCCTTCGCCGCGGCACGGACGTCGTAGGCCTTCACCTGGGCACCGAGCCGCCGAGCCGTGGCAATGGCCTGCAGGCCCGCCACGCCGGCACCGATGACCAGCACCTTGGCTGGCGGGACCGTGCCGGCGGCAGTCATGAGCAACGGGAAGAACCTCGGCAAGAGCTCGGCGCCGGCCAGAGCGGCCCGGTAGCCCGACACCGTGGCCTGCGACGAAAGCGCGTCCATGGCCTGGGCCCGGCTGATCCGGGGGAGCAGGTCCAAGCTGTACACCGTGGCTCGGCGTCGGGCCAGGGCGCGGACCGTGTCGACCTGGGCCACCGGCTGCAAGAAGCTGACCAGGGAGATGCCTTCGGGCCAGCTGGCAGCCTCCTCGGGGCTCGGGGCCTGGACCCGGGCCACCATGTCGGCACCGCTCAGCAGCCGGTGCAGGTCCGGCTCGACGGCGGCACCCTTCGCCGCGTAGGCATCGTCGGGAAAGTAGGCGCCGGTACCGGCGCCGGCTTGGACGGTCACCTCGACACCGGTAGGAACGAGACGGGCGACCACATCAGGGACGATGGCCACCCGCTGCTCCCCCGCGAGGGTCTCTTTGGGGACGGCGAGCTTCACGGGCGCCAATAAGAGCACGACAGACCACCCGACTGCCACCGTAGCCACGAACAGTGAGAATATGCCTTCAATAAGTGGTGATCGGGTGCTCCATCTGACCGGACTCGACACGGCATCTCGTAGTCCCCGCTGGCGCTCCCTCTTCCGTCTTGGGCTTTGTTATCCGGCCAATGGACACATTGGTCCGCCCGGAGCTTCGCTCCGGCCCCGGATAACGCCTGTTCAACCGGCCAATCGAGGGGCTGAGCCCTGTGAATGAGGTCCCTCGCGATTGGCCGGTCGACAGGGGCGACGTCGGGTCTGCTCAGCTGAAGACCCTGAAGTGGTGAGGTCCCCGTGAGATCCCGGTGACGGACCGTGCCGCCGATCACGAGCAGCGACGTGAGAACCACCTGGTCAAGTCCCATCCGCCGATCATCTTGGCAGCTCGGTGCTCAGCGACGGCCCGCGCTATGTCCTGGCGGAACGGGATCGGGCCAACAGGCCCGTTCGAGGCGCAGGTGGACGCCAGGGCCCGGGAGTGGCTGGTCGGTGCCCACCGCCAGTGCCAGTGCGCCGCAAGAGGGGATCCCGTGCTCGGCACCGACGTCGTCCCGCCCGGTAGCCCCCGCGACGTGAGGTCGCGCGGTGGCGCTCGCTCGTGCCTCCCCGGCCGGTGCCAACGCGAGCGGTTGGCCCGTCGTCGCGAGGCGAGCACCATCGCCCTCCGGTTCGCCGCCGGGACCGCTGCCGGGTTCGCTGCCGGGTTCGCCGCCGGGGCCCACCAGGGGGAGCACGGCTCGGATCTCAGCGGTGGCGAGCGCCAGGGTGTCGTCGACCGGCATGGGTGGGGCGAAGAAGTAGCCCTGGGCTACGTCGGCGCCGAGCTCTCGCAAGATGGCTGCCTGGTCAGCGGTCTCCACGCCTTCGGCCACCGTGGACATGGCCAGGGAGTGCCCGACGTGGACGATGGCGTCGACGATGGCCCGGTTCATGCCTTCGTCGCTCTCGAGGTTGGCGATGAAGGCCGAGTCGATCTTGACCGTCTCGATGGCGAAGCGTCGTAGTGACCGCAGGCTCGACCACATGGTGCCGACGTCGTCCACGGCTAGGTGCACACCGAGCGCAGACAGCGCACCGAGGTCGCTGGCAGCTCGTGCGTCGGCGATCGTGTGCTCGGTCACCTCCACGGTGAGCCGGTCCGGATTGAGCCCCGAGCGCTCCAGCGCTCTGGCCGCAGAGCGTGACGCCTCACCCTGGCGGAGCTGCACGATCGAGCAATTGACGGCCAGCTGGATCCCAGAGGGCCACCGGTGCGCCTGGTGGCAGGCCTCGGCCAGGACCCAGGCGTTCAGCTCGACGATGTCGCCGTTGGCCTCCGCCCAGGGGATCAAGACGCCAGGCGAGATGAGCCCGCGAGTGGGGTGTCGCCAACGCAGCAGCGCCTCGAACCCGAGCAGCCGTCCGGTGGCCAAGTCGACTGCCGGCTGGTACTGCAGGAGCGGAGAGCCAGCCAGCACGCACCTCGGGTCCTGGGTCATGTCGAGCCGCCACCTCCTCGTCCGTCAGTCGGGACCGTGGTCCTGCTCCCGTGACCAGGCCACCGCGGGTGGAGCGAAGCGTGTCCGTTTGCACCCGTAAAAGGTATCGGCTTGCCGATGTCCCAGCTTGAGCACACGAAGTGGTCAACAGCCCGCGCGCGTTTGCCCCCAGTCGAGGCGCAAGATGCGACCGTGGCCACCAGGAGCACGGCTCGAGCGGTGCTGCGGGCGGCTCCGCGCTCTTGCGGGCGGCTTCCAGGGGCGCCGGGAGAGGCGGTCTCGTGGAGCCGAGCGGCCTAGGCCTCGCTGGCGAGCAACGACCGGATCTCGTCCAAGGTGGAGCCCTCGTGGGGCACGACCAGGTCCGAGGACCCGAAGTCGTCGACGGGCACCTCGGTCCCCGCCGATCGGACAGCCGCTATCAGCTCGCCGAGGATCCGGGTCACGGCGTCGGCGTCGCCGGCGTCGAGGGCAGCACCGAGCTGGTCGTCGAGTGCTTCGATCTGGGTCAGCTCGGCGCTGTTCTCGGCTAGCTCGTACCGGTGGTCACCGAGAATGCGGACGATCACTGCCCCTCCTCCGGGGTGGCGGGTCCCGTGGCTGGAGACGGCGCCGGGCTCGGGGACGCCACGCCGGGCGCCGGTGCAGCGTCCTCGGGGCCCGGAGCTGGAGGAGCGGGCGCCGGTGCGACGTCCTCGGGACCTGGAGCTGGAGGAGCGGGCGCCGGTGCAGCGGCGCCCGCTGGTGGCGAGTCGCCCTGGGGGGCACCGCCAGCCGCCGGCGCCCCGGCGGGGAGGGATGCGGCAGGCTGGCCTGCCGCGATCTCTGCTCTGAGCGCGGCGAGCTCGTTGTCGACCTGCCCGGCTTGGGAGGTGGCGTTCAGCTCACGGGTGAGGTCGTCCTGGCCGGTGCCGGTGATGTCGGGAAGTGCCCCGGTGTCC
>JAKAQW010000231.1 GCA_021819525.1 Actinomycetes bacterium | reverse complement strand
CCAGCACCACCCCCCACCCCCTGTCCCGTCTCCACCCAAGGCGCTCCGAGAAGTGGGAGCAGCCTGCACCGTTCGCGACACCGAGCACGCCACCTACCAAGCCACGAACCAAGGAGAAGACGGCACCATGACCTCCACACCCACGCCTCGTACCCTGCCCGACGAAGAGAAGAGCCGACCGGCGGATCCCGCCGTCGGGGTGGGAACCGGCACCCGTCGACGGCGCAAGCGGCGCCGCGCGTCCGTGGTGGGAGTGCTGGTCGCCGGCGCGCTCCTGCTCACTGCGTGCAGCTCCTCCACCCCGGCGCCTTCGACCAAGGCGGCGAAGACCACGAGCTTCACCTTGTGGGAGTCGCACAACGGCGGCCCGGTCGGCGGCGCGATGAGCGCGCTGGTGTCCAAGTTCGACGCCTCGCAGAAGCAGGTGCACGTCTCCATCGACGTCACGAAAGCCTCCACCAAGCTGCTGGCCGCGGTCGCGGCCGGGGATCCCCCGGTGCTGGCCGAGATCAGCCACTACGACGGCAAGTACGTGAAAGGCCACGCGCTCTTGTCGTGGAACAGCCTGATCAAGGGGGACAAGGAGCTCTCCAAGCAGAACTTCGTGCCTGCCGTCTGGCACAACGGCGAGGTCGGCGGCCAGCACTACCGCTTCCAGGCCGGTGTGAAGGTCTCCATCGTCGACTACAACAAGACGCTGTTCCAAAAGGCGGGGATCGCGTCGCCGCCCACCACCTGGAGCGAGCTCGCGGCCGACGCCGCGAAGCTGAAGGCGCTCGGGGTGATCCCGATCGGCTGGAAGGACTCCTCGGCGCACATCCTGCCCGCGTTCATGAGCAACGGCGGCACCATGTTGAAGGGAGGGAACAGCGTCGGCACGGCGGTCGACTTCAACACCCCGGCAGGCGTGACCACGTTCTCCTACTTCCACAACCTCCACGCCGCCGGTGAGCTCATCATCGACCACGGCACCACGCTGCGCGAGGATCTCGCCGCCGGCAAGGTGGCGATGATCGACGGGACCTCGGCCGGCTACCAGAAGACCCTCGACTCAGTCGCCGGCAAGTTCCCCGTCGGCGCCTTCGTCGAACCCGCCGGGTCGACGGGCCACGCGTACAACATCGCCCAGGGCCTCGGCTTCGTGCTGCCGAAGGCCGACACCCACGCCGAGGCCGAGGCTGCCCTCCGCTTCGTCAACTGGTGGTTCGAACCGGCCCAGCAGGTCTACTGGGCCGAGCACACCGGCTACCCGCCGGAGACCAAGGCAGGCATCGCCGCCATGCCCGCGTCGTTCCTCGCGAGCCACCCCGGCGAGGCCGCGACCATCCAAGCGGTCGAGTCGCCCTATACGTTCCCCCGTCCGGTGAGCGACAGCTACAAAGAGGTCCAGTCCGCTCTGGACGCCACCTTCTTGAGCATCGTCACCGGGAAGGAGCCGGTGCCGAGCGGGCTCGCCGCGCTCGACAAGACCGGTGACTCCTACATGAGCGGCGCCAGCGCCCTGTAGCAGTGACGACCGTGGTGGCGACCGACCGCGCTCCACGCCACAGCGGATCTGCCGCCCCAGCACCGTCCTCGCTGCCGGCCGAGGTGCTGGTGGTCGAGGACGACCACGGGTTCGCGCAGATCCTGCGACGCCGGCTTCTCGAAGAGGGGTTCGGCGTCCAGGTGGTCGGCGACGGCGAAGCGGCGCTCGAGCTCCTGGCTCGGGCCCGCTTCGACGCGGTCGTCCTCGACCTGCTGCTGCCCGGGGTCGACGGGTTCGAGGTCTGCCGCCGGATCCGCGAGGGCCGGTGCTGGGTGCCGGTGGTGATGGTGACCGCCCTCGGAGGGATCGACGACCGCATGCAAGGCTTCGAGCTCGGTGCGGACGACTACCTCGTCAAGCCCTTCGTCCTCGAGGAGCTGGTGGCACGTCTCCACGTCGTGCTGCGCCGCCGGCACGGGTCTGCAGACGCGTTCCTGAGCGCCGGCGATCTCCGCCTCGACCTGATGAGCCGCCGAGCCTTCCGGGAGGACGTCGCGCTCGACCTCGCCCCCAAGGAGTTCGACCTGCTCGAGCTGTTCGTCCGCCATGCCGACATCGTCGTCACCCGCCAGACGATCCTGATCGCCGTGTGGGGGCGCGACGCCGCGGTCTCGAAGAACGTCGTGGACCAGTACGTGGCCCACCTGCGAAAGAAGATCGACCGGCCCTTCGGCCGCTCCGACCTCGAGACCGTCTACGGGGTGGGCTGGCGACTGCGGATCCCAGAAGCCCGGTGAATGGCGCTCCGGCTCCGCCTGGCGCTGGTGGTGGCGGCCCTGGCGGCGGCACTGGTGGTCGGCGGGAGCGTGGCCTTCGCCCTCAGCATGTCGGCCGGCACGCGCGCCACGCTCGAGCACTCGTTGCAGCGCCGTGCCGGCCGGGTCGAGGCCCAGCTCGCCGCCCGCCTCCTGCCGCTTGCCGCCGGAGCCGGCCGGCCCGCACCGACCGCCGATCAGAGCACGGTGCAGATCATGGCGTCGTCGGGGCGCCTCGTGTACACCACGGCCGCGGCCGGCCCGGCACCGCTCGTCTCGGGGCCCGTGCTGGTTCGGGCCCGGCGAGGCCCGGTGTGGGTGCAGCGGCACCGAGCCGGCTGGGACAATCCCCGCCTGGTGCTGGCCGAACCGGTGGGAGCCGGCGGCGACGTCGTCGTGGTCGGCGCCTCGCTCGACCAGGTCATCGACACCGCGCACCGGGTCGATCTCGTGCTCGAGATCGCCGGGCCGCTGCTCGTCGTGGCGAGTGCCGGAGGCGCCTGGCTGCTCGCCGGCAGCGCCTTGCGGCCGGTGGAACGGCTTCGCGCCCAAGTCCAGGAGATCGCTGTGGGTAATCCCCAAGCCCGTATTCCTAGCCCCGGGACCCGCGACGAGCTCGCCGCGCTGGCCGGCACGTTCAACGACCTGCTCGACCGCCTCTGTGCCTCGCTCGACCGCCAACACCGCTTCGTGGCGGCGGCCAGCCACGAGCTGCGCACCCCGCTGGCGGTGCTCGGCGCCGAGCTGGAGCTGGTCGCGAGGGGCACTCCGGGTGCAGGCGACCCGGCGGAGGTGACCCGGCGCCTCGCGGGACGGGTCGCAGAGCTGGTGCACCTGGCCGACGGCCTGCTCACCTTGACGCAAGCCGACGAGGGTGCGGCTCTCCTCCACGTCGAGCCACAGCCGCTGGAGCCGCTGGTCGCAAAGTCCCTGGCCGGCTACCGGGCCGTGGCCGAGCGCGGCGGGGTGACGCTGGTGCTCGATGCCGATCCGTTCGTCGTGGCACCGGTGGACGCCACCCGGTTCCGCCAGGTGGTGGAGAACCTCGTGGACAACGCCGTCCGCTACAGCCCGAGCGGCGCCCTGGTGGAGGTGGGGCTTCGCCGGGTGGGCCCGACGGCGATCGTCGAGGTGCGCGACCACGGTCCTGGGCTCCCTGCCGAGTTCCTCCCCCGGGCCTTCGAGCGGTTCTCCCGTGCCGACCCGTCGCGGTCGCGCCACCAGGGTGGTGCCGGGCTCGGCCTCGCCATCGTGTGGACGATCGTCGCCGCCCACGGCGGGACGGTGACATTGGCCAATGCACCGGGCAGGGGCGCAGTCGCGACGGTGTCCCTGCCCGCCGAGCCCGGCTCGTCACCCGTCGACCTTGATCCGAGCCGGCGTTGACCGGACGCGGCTCCCGAGCACCTGTGGAGGTACCCATGTCGTCATCGATCCGATCGCTCGCACCGACCGACCCACCGCCCGAGCACCGTGTGCCCGAACGCCACCGCGCGGTGCAAGGTGGTGCGGCACGGGCCGCTGTGTTCGGTGTGAGCGACGGGCTCGTCACCAACGTGTCGCTCATCGTGGGCATAGCCGGCGCGCACCCGGCCGCCACCGTCGTCCGCCTGGCCGGCCTCGCCGGCTTGGTCGCCGGCGCATGTTCGATGGCCATCGGGGAGTACGTCTCGATGCGGGCCCAGCGCGAGCTGCTCGAGCACGAGATCACCAAGGAACGTCGCGAGATCCAGCGGTTCCCGGAGGCCGAGCGGCGTGAGCTCGCCGGCATCTACCAGAGCCGGGGTATCGAGCACGACCTGGCGCACCAGCTGGCCAGCGCGGTCATGAGCGACGAGGAGCTCGCCGTCGAGACCCACGCACGCGAAGAGCTCGGCATCGACCAGTCCTCGCTCGGATCGGCTGTGTCCGCGGGAGCGTCGTCGTTCGCCACCTTCGCGTTGGGGGCGGCCGTGCCGCTCGTGCCGTGGCTCGTGACCAGCGGCACGGCGGCGGTCGTCGCGACGGTAGTGGCAGCAGGTCTCCTGGCGATCGTGGTCGGCGGGGCACTGGGGATCTTCACCGGGAGATCCCCGGTCCGTTCGGCGTTCCGCCAGCTCGCCCTCTCGGCCGTCGCCGCCGCCATCGCCTTCGGCGTCGGGAGCGCGGCGGGCGGAGCGGGGATCCGATGACCTGGCTTCCCCGTCGATGCGAGCGAGCACCCAGGTGCGCGCAGCTGGTCGGCGCACCGCCCTGGATCTCCCTGGCACCGCCAGGAGCGCTCCGGGGTGCACGTAGGTGCACGGAGATGATCGGCGACGGGCCCGCCTTGTGCCCGCCGCCGCGACGATGGAGGAGGCAACCCCATGGACATCGCCGTCTTGGTGAAGCAAGTGCCCGCGGTGGACGCGTTGGAGCTCGGTGCGGACGGGCGGCTACGGCGCGACCGGGTCGAGCTCGAGATGAACCCCTACTGCCGCCGGGCGGTGAGCCAGGGCGTCGCGCTCGCGCGCCAGCTCGGTGGCCGCTGCGTGGCGCTCACCCTGGGCCCGGCGGCGGCTGAAGACGTCCTGCGCGAGGCGGTGGCGTGGGGAGCCGACGAAGGTGTCCACGTCGTCGACCCGGTGTTCGCCGGCTCGGACACCCTCGCCACCGCACAGGCATTGGCAGCCGCGTTGCGCAGGCTCGGACCCTTCGACCTGGTCTTGCTCGGCCGCAACTCGGTCGACGCCGACACCGGGCAGGTCGGCCCGCAGATCGCCGAGCTGCTCGACCTGCCATTCGCCGCGTCCGCTCGCCACATGGAGCTCCACGACGGCGCGCTGACCCTGGGCTGCGAGGTCGACGACGGCGACAGAGAGCTGCGCCTCGTGCTCCCGGCGGTGGTGTCGGTGGCCGAGCGTCTGTGCCAGCCGGCGAAGGTCCCGGCCGCGCAGCGTGCTGCGGTGCCCGCTGCCCGGCTGCGCCGGCTCGGCGCCGGCGATCTGGGACCGGGACCCTGGGGTGGGCCGGCGAGCCCGACTACGGTCGGTGCGACCCAGGTCCTC
>JAKAQW010000047.1:1681-24589 GCA_021819525.1 Actinomycetes bacterium | reverse complement strand
CGAGCACGCTACCTGGTGGGCCGAGCACGCTACCTGGTGGGCCCGGCGCGCCGGAGCGCCGCTCCCAGCGCTCGGATGGGGGCCAGAGCGAGCGGGCCCACACCAGCGAGCTCAGCGCTCGATGTGGGCCAGACCGAGCGAGCCCAGTACCGGGCCCATGGCCAGCTGGCTGCCCGCCGGCGGTGCCCCGGCTTCATGCCGGTGGGACAGGTGGAAGCTGATGACCTGTAGCTCGATCGACAGGTCGACGTCGCGCAACAAGACTCCGGGCGGCACGGCCAAGACACGTGACGCAAAGTTCAAGATGGCTCGGATTTCAGCCTGGACCATCCGCTCGGCCACGCTCTGCGCGTCGGCTGCCGGCGTGGCGATCACTCCGATGGCCGGTGGATCCGAGGCCACCTCTTCCTCGAAGTCGTCGAGATGACGGATGGCGATGCCGCGCACCCGGCTCCCGACCAGTTCGGGCGCCACGTCGAACAGCGCCGACACCCGGAACCCCCGCGACGTGAACCCCGGGGCGTTCGCCAGTGCCCGACCGAGGTTCCCGATGCCGACGATGGCCACCGGCCAGTCGTGGTCGAGGCCCAGCTCCCGGTCGATCTGACTGAGCAGGAAGTCCGCCTCGTAGCCCGATCCGCGGGTCCCGAAGGATCCCAGGAACGACAGATCCTTGCGCACCTTGGACGCGTTCACCCCGGCCATGGCCGCCAGCTGCTCCGAGGAGACAGTGCCGGTCCCCGAACCGACCAGCTCCAACAGAAGCCGCTGGTAGATAGGCAGGCGGGCTACGGTTGCCTCGGGGATGCGTCGGTTGAGGGGCATGAGAACCGGATCGTACCGAGCGACCGCTGGGTCGCACCAGGTGAGCCGGGTGAGCCAGGTCGGACGGCGGCGCCAGCACCTGGACAGAACGGCTCGGCACAGCAGCTCACCCCGCCCCGATCGCCCCGATCGCCTCGACGACGTGATGCGCGCGGTCAGCGGGCCAGGTCGCCATCGCTCACGCCGACCGCTTCAGCCGCGCCACCACTCCCCTCGTGCCCTCGTGCTCGCGACCACGCCCCCGGTCAGACCGGCATCTCGCCGGCCCCCGGTCAGACCGGCATCTCGCCGGCCGCTCCGAGATCCCCACCGGCTGCTCAGCCGCTGTTGCCAAGCAGATCCACCAGGTCGCCGACCCGGACGTCGAGGAGCTGCGCGGCAGAGGAACGGTCGAGCACCAAGGCGAGACGTCCGTTCGCATCCACCAGCAGCCCGAGGCCGGAGCCCGCACCAGCGAAGCTCGCCACCCGGATCGCCTGCTCGCGAGTACCGCCGATCACCACGGTGACAGCAGCGCCGTCTGCGCCGAGCCCCGCTGCCTCGGCGTCGGACGGGCAGGCCGCGAGCTGCACGTTCCCGAACCGGTCCACCCAGGTCACCTCGGCCCGCAGCTCGCCCCGGCCCACCTGCAGCACTGGGTCAGGCAGTCCGACCAGGCCGTCGACGTCGATCGCGCACCCGACATCGGCCAGGTCGGCACCGGCCCACAACGCGGCCGCGACCGGCGCGAAGACGTCACGTCCGTCGAAGGTCCGGACGGTCACCAGATCGCTCCGGCGCAGCGCAACCGCCCGTCGGGGCCCGCCGAGCGTGGTTGCGCCCTCCATCAGCAAGCCGTTGTCCGGCCCGACCAGGTACCGGGGCGAAGCGTCGACCTCGACTGCCACTGCCCGGCGACTCGTGCCCACCCCGGGATCGACCACCCCCACGACCACCCCAGGCCCGAGGTGTGGGACGCAGCGCGCCAACGCCCGTGCCCCGCCGACTACGTCGAAAGGGGCGATCCCGTGCGTCAGGTCCACGACCGGTGCCGCCGGTGCCGCCGACACCACCGCGGCTCGCAGCACGCCGGCCAGCTCGTCGCCGTAGCCGTAGTCGGTCAGGAGGAAGACGCAGCCGGCGGGCACGGTCACTCGGCCAGGGTGCCCAGCTGGCGGGAGCGCTCGGCCGCCGCCGCCACTGCGTCGACCAGGGCGGCACGTACCGCCGCTCGCTCCAGCACCTGCAGGCCGGCCGCCGTCGTCCCCCCGGGCGAGGTGACATCCGCGCGCAGTGAGGCGGGATCGGCACCCGGCTGCACCAGCAGCCTGCCGGCTCCCGCAATGGTGCCGAAAGTCAAGGTCTCGCTGACCGGCCGGGGCAACCCTGCCATCACACCAGCCTCGACCATGGCTTCTGCTACCAGGAAGATATAGGCGGGGCCCGATCCGGAGAGACCCGTGACGGCGTCGAAGGCGGACTCGGCGAGCCGCAAGGTGGTACCCACAGCGTCGAGCAGCGATTCAGCCCAGTCCAGGTCCTCTTCGGCCACCTCCGCTGTCCCGCATAGAGCGGTCACACCGGCGCCGACCAGGGCAGGAGTGTTCGGCATGGCCCGAAGCACCGCCAAGCCTGGCGCCCAGCGCGCCAGCATGGGCAGGGTCACGCCCGCCATCACCGAGAGCAGGCGCGGGGTCCCGGTTCCCGCCACCGCTCGGCAGGCATCTGGCCCGTTCGCCGGCTTGACCGCCACCACCGCCCCCTCGGCCCTAAGCGGTTCGGCTACCACCTGCACCCCGGCCAGCTCGCCGGCCACCTGGCGCCGACGATCGGCGTCGGGCTCGACCATGGTGATACCCGACGGGTCGGCCCCCTGGGCGATCATGCCCCCCACCAGCGCGCTGCCCATGCGCCCTGCCCCCATCACCAGCAGTCGTGTCACCGGCGGTGCCATCGGGGGAAGGCTAAAGCCTGGCGGACGCCCCCGCTACTTCCCGACCGGGCTGGCGTGCCGTGGGGACCCGACGCCGCCGTCGCTGCTCCTCGACCACCGGCGCCACGACCGCGGAGCAGGACCCCACATGGTGGCTCGAAAGTCGAATCCCTGGCCGGGAGAGCGGCCCGGGCCCACACGGCGGGTTCGGGCCGGGCCCACCACCCGCCGTACCCCGGGCGGGGCCCACACGGCGGGTTCGGACCAGGCCCACCACCCGCCGTACCCCGAGCGGGGCCCACACGGCGGCTCGGGCGCCGGACACCCACGGCCCGCTGTCATCCGAACGGTGGATCGAGCCCCGGGGCACGGCGGGGAACGCGTCCCGCCGTATCCCGGACGGGACCTGCACGGCGCTTCGAGCAGCTCAAAAGGTGTCGAGCTCGAAAGCCCGGTGCAACGCCTGGACCGCCCGCTCGACAGCGTCGGCTCGGACCACGCAGGTGACCCGGATGGTGCTGGTGGAGATCATGTCGATGTTGATCCCCTCGTCAGCCAGGGTCTGGAACATGGTGGCCGACACCCCGGGGTGACTGCGCATGCCCGCACCCACCAGCGACACCTTGGCCACCTCGGTGTCGGCTACCACCTCGCCTGCGCCGATCTCCGCGGCCAGGTTCCGCGCCACCTCCACGCTGCTGGCCACGTCCACCTTGGGCACGGTGAAGGAGATGTCGGTGGTGCCGTGCTGCGAGACGTTCTGCACGATCATGTCGACGTTCACCGAGCGCTCGGCCAACGCCCGGAACAGTCGGGCGGCGAGTCCCGGGCGGTCCGGCACGCCGGTGACGGTGATCTTCGCCTCCGAGGTGTCGTGGGTGACGGCGGTGACGACGGCGTTCTCCATAGTGGGCTCCTCCTCCACCACCCAGGTGCCAGGCTCCCAGGTGAAGCTGGACCGGACGTGCAACGGGACGTGGTGGTTCCGGGCGAATTCCACGGACCGCAGGGCCAGCACCCGGCCACCACTGGCAGCAATGTCGAGCATCTCTTCGAAGCTGAGGCGGCTCAAGCGCCGGGCCTGGGGCACGACCCGGGGATCCGCGCTGAAGACCCCGGTGACGTCGGTGTAGATCTCACACGCGTCGGCACCGAGCGCGGCGGCCAGCGCCACCGCTGTGGTGTCCGAACCACCACGTCCCAAAGTGGTCACGTCACGTTCCGTGGACACCCCTTGGAAGCCGGCAACGACCGGGACCCGCCCGTCGGCCAGTGCTTGACGCAGCCGGTCACCACGCACCTCCTGGATCTTCGCCCGTGTGTGAGCGGTGTCGGTGATGATCCCCGCCTGGCTCCCGGTGAAGGAGACGGCGTCGACCTGCTGGTCCGCGAGCGCCATGCACATGAGGGCCATCGACACCCGCTCGCCTGAGGTGAGCAGCATGTCGAGCTCGCGTGGCGGCTGCACGGCGCTCACGTCGTCGGCCAGGCGCAACAGCTCGTCGGTGGTCTTGCCCATGGCGCTCACCACCACCACCACCTGGTCACCGTGGCGCCGGGTCCGGGCGATGTGGTCGGCGACCGCCCGGATCCGGTCCGCGTCACCGACCGACGTCCCCCCGAATTTCTGCACGACCAGAGCCACGGCGCACGACGCTACCTGGTGACGGCATGCGCACGGGGACCGGCACCGGGCAGACCGGATCCACGCCGCACGAAGTGCCCGTGCGCCGGCGGTGACCGACGACGTGGACCGGCGGTGACCGACGACGCCGTCCATCGACTATTTTGGTCGGCCATGCCCAGCGCCAAACGTGCCCAGCAACGTGCTGCCAAACAGGCCAGACAGGCCGAGATCGAGCGGCAGCAGCGCCGGCGTCGATCCATCCGCACCACCATCGCCGTGGTGGTGCTGGCAGCTGCCGGAACCGGCATCTACTTCGCCACCACGTCCAGCTCGTCGAAGACCAAGGTGGCCGCCGCCAAGTCCTCGGCATCCACGAAAGCCAAGCCGGCATCCACGAAAGCCAAGCCGACGTCGAGCAGCTCGTCGTCCGCCACCACCACCGCCGCGCTGCAGGCCGCGGCGAACAAGCAAGCGGTGGCGGCGGGCTGCCCGGCCGATCCGCACACCGCGCTGAAGAAGACCCTTTACAAGGCCCCGCCGCCCATGACCATCAACACCTCGACGACCTACACGGCCACCGTGGAGACGAACGCCGGCGGCTCGTTCACCATGTCGCTCGATCCGACAGAAGCACCCATCGCCGTGAACAGCTTCGTCTTCCTGGCCGACCACGGCTTCTACAACTGCGTCATCTTCCACCGGGTCATCCCGGGCTTCGTCGACCAGACCGGTGACCCGACCGGCACCGGCACCGGCGGGCCGGGCTACGAGTTCACCGAGCACGGTCCGCCGACCGCCGCAAACCCCGCGAACCAGTACCCGCTGGGCTCGGTGGCCATGGCGAACAGCAGCTCCGGGACGACCGACCCGAGCACCAACGGCAGCCAGTTCTTCATCGTGACCGGCACTTCGGGCGAGTCCCTGCCGCCGGACTACGTGCTGTTCGGGAAGGTCACCTCGGGGATGCCCGTCGTGCAGAAGATCAACGCCGCCGGGACCAGCGGCGGGACGCCGAGGATCATCTACCGCATGCTGAAAGTGACCGTCACCCCGAGTTGAGCCCGTCTGCCAGCTGACCAGCCTGGAGCCTGGAGCCTGGCCGACTGCCTATCGCGTCCACCTGCCACCTGCCCCGAGCCCGGCCTACCTGCCACCTGCCCCGATCCCGGGCCACTGCCGACTCCAGCGAGCCCGCCGCCATGCCCTAGCGTTCGAAGCGGCCAGCTGACGACCAATCCCGAGGAGCCTTCATGCCCACCCCCTGCCCCGCAGCAGACGGATCGAGCCCGAAGCAGCAGAAATTCGATGCCGAGCCGCCCATGTGCATCGATCCGACCCACCGCTACAGCGCGGAGATGGTGACCTCCAAAGGGTCGATGACCATCGCCCTGGACCCGCTCTCGGCGCCGCGTGCCGTGAACAGCTTCGTGTTCCTGGCCCGCTACCACTACTTCGACGGCGTCATCTTCCACCGGGTCATCCCGGGCTTCGTGCTCCAAGGCGGGGATCCGACCGGCACCGGCACCGGGGGGCCGGGCTACCGCTTCGCCGACGAGCTGCCAGCCCCGGGCCGCTACGAGCTGGGCTCGCTCGCCATGGCCAACGCCGGCCCGAACACCAACGGCAGCCAGTTCTTCGTGATAAGCGGCGCCGACGGGATGCGTCTACCCCCGAGCTACTCGTTGTTCGGCAAGGTGGTGAACGGTCTCGACACGGTGGCCGCCATCGACGCGCTCGGCAGCCGCTCGGGCAAGCCGACCGAGAAGGTCACCATCGAGTCGGTGACCATCACCGAGCACGAGGACTGACCCGGATCCCCACTGGCCGTCGACAGCCTGACCTGGACTGCCGTCGGCGCACTGACCCGGATCCCCACTGGCCGTCGACAGCCCGACCTGGATCCCGGCTGCCGTCGACAGATCCGCTCTCCGTGCGTGGACGCATCCCCTGGGGTCGGCTCCGCGCCGACGCCGGCCGGTCGGACCAGCCGGATCGGGGCCACGACAGGCGTCGGATCACGCCAGCACCGAGGCGCCCCCCACGGGCCCTGCCCCAGGCACGACACCCAGCGTCAGGTCACGTCCGCGCCAAGGCGTCTAGGCTCGCCGGCTCGCCTCCGACGAACACTTCGACCGATCCGGCTCCAAGCGGGCGCCAGGTGCCAGACGGGTCGCGCAGCAGGGCTGTGCGCTCCGGCACTCCCACGATTGCCAGGTCTGCTGCGGCCAGAGTGATCGACCGGTGGACCTTCTCGGCACTTTCGTGGCCGAAGTGAGGGATGACCGCCAAGCCGCTCACCATGCCCAGCCCTACCGTCAAGGCACCCCCGCGGGGGTCGACCATCGGGTCGGTGAGGACCATGGCGCCGGCAGAGGAGCCGGCCACCACCGCCCCTTCGCTCCACGCCGCCACCAATGCCTCCCACACCGCGGAGCCCTTCAGCACCGAACGCAGGTGCAGCGGGGAGCCGCCGCCGAGGTAGACGAAGCGACTCGCGCGCACCTGAGCCACCATGGCCGGGTCCTCGGCGTCGTGGCGGCCGAGGACCATGGCGGCGCGCACCTGACCGCCGAGCTCGGCGAACCAGGCCCGTGCCGCGTCGACCTGCTTGTCTGGATGCTCGTAGGCAGCGGCGGTGGGCAGCACCAGCACCTCCGAACTACCTGAGGCAGCCAACAGCTCGGCGTCGAAAGCTTCGCAGCCCGGCGTCCACTCGCCGCCGCCGACCAGTGCCAGCAGACCGTGGGAGGTGTCCATGGCGACACTGTAGGAGCTGGCTCGCCGCCTCCCGCCGAGGGGTCGCGAAGCCCCAGGAGCCGACCGGCCGCCGGCACCGGCACATGCGACACCAGGGACAGCAAGAGGACACCGGCGCCGGGGTGCCAGGAGCCGCGGGGTGAGAGGCGCCGGGGGAGAGAGAGGAGGCGGGGGAGAGAGGAGCCGGCTCCGGGGTGACCTGCGCCTGGTGAGAGAGGAGCTGGCTCCGGGGTGACCTGTGCCTGGTGAGAGAGGAGCCGGCTCCAGGGTGACCTGCGCCGGGGGAGAGCAAGGAACCGCTGCGCGTCGACCGGCGCCGTGGGAGGAGAACGGCGGGCTTCTCGACGCGCTGACCAGGTGGTAACTATCATGGGTGGTCATGTCGATCAAGCGCGTGGGAATCGTAGGCTCGGGGATCATGGGATCGGGGATCGCGGAGTCGGCCGCCGTCAACGGCTTCGAGGTCGTGCTGCGCTCCCGGGCCCAGTCCACCGCCGACGCCATGGTGGCGGGGATGGAGAAGTCCCTGAACCGCCAGGTGGAGAAGGGCAAGACCACAGAAGCAGAGCGCGACGCGGCACTGAGCCGGGTCCGCGCAGTGTCCGATCTCGGAGAGCTGGCCGCCTGCGACCTGGTCATCGAGTCGGTGGTCGAGGATCTGGCCGTCAAGAAGCACCTCTTCAACGAGCTCGACCGGATCTGCGCGGAGCACACCCTGCTGGCCACCAACACCTCCACCTTGCCGGTGGTGGACCTGGCCATGGAGACCGGCCGTCCCGACCGGGTCTGCGGCGTCCACTTCTTCAACCCGGCGCCGGTCATGGCGCTGGTCGAGCTGGTCCGACCGCTCACCGCTTCGGCGGAGACGATGGCCGAGGTGCACGCATTCGCGGAAGCCTGCGGCAAGACCCCCGTAGAGGTGAAGGACCGGGCTGGCTTCATCGTCAACGCACTGCTGTTCCCCTACCTGAACAACGCCGTGCGCCTCCTCGAGCAAGGTGTAGCCACCATGGAGGACATCGACACGGCCATGAAGGGCGGCTGCGGCTTCCCCATGGGGCCCTTCGCCCTCCTGGATCTGGTGGGCCTGGACACGAGCGTCGCGATCCTCGACGCGCTCTACGACGAGGTCCGCGACCCGAACTACGCCGCGATGCCGCTGTTGCGCCGGATGGTGGCAGCCGAGCAGCTCGGCCGCAAGTCGGGTCGCGGCTTCTACGACTACCACCGTTGACAGCCGGTGACAGCTCTGCGCGCTGAGCACACGCGATCTCCTGGCGCCGTGATGCACCGCCAGTCCCGCGACGCCGGGCACCAGCGGATCGCTCACCTGCACCGCCAGCCCCGCGACGCCGGGCACCAGCGGTAGGGTCGAGCCATGCACGGTGACGCGGCTGGTCGCGACAAGCCCTGGGTGATGCGGACCTACTCGGGCCACTCGTCGGCCCGAGCGTCGAACGCCTTGTACCGCGGAAACCTGGCCAAAGGCCAGACCGGGCTGTCGATCGCCTTCGACCTCCCCACCCAGACCGGCTACGACCCCGACGCCCCGCAAGCCGCCGGCGAGGTCGGAAAGGTCGGTGTGCCAGTGGCCCACATCGGGCACATGGCCGAACTGCTCGACGGCATCCCGGTGGCCGACATGAACACCTCGATGACCATCAATGCCACCGCCGCCTGGCTGTTCGGCCTGTACATCGCTCACGCCCGGCGAACGGGCGTCGATCCGACCCTCCTGCAGGGCACCACCCAGAACGACATCGTGAAGGAGTACCTGTCGCGCGGCACGTACATCTTCCCGCCCGACCCCAGCCGGCGGCTCATCGTGGACATGATCGCCCACTCGGTGCGCCACGTGCCGAAGTGGAACCCGGTCAACGTCTGTAGCTACCACCTCCAAGAAGCCGGCGCCACGCCGGTCCAGGAGCTGGCCTATGCCCTGGCCACTGCCATCGGCGTCCTCGACGCGGTACGCGACTCGGGAAAGATCGAGCCCGACGAGCTGCCGGCGGTGGTGGGGCGCATCTCGTTCTTCGTGAACGCCGGCATCCGCTTCGTGGAAGAGACCTGCAAGATGCGGGCCTTCACCGACTTGTGGGCTCGGATCTGTCGCGAACGCTATGCGGTGAACGACCCCAAGCTGTGCCGGTTCCGCTACGGCGTGCAGGTGAACTCGCTCGGGCTGACCGAAGCCCAGCCGGAGAACAACGTGCAGCGCATCGTGCTCGAAGCCCTGGGCGTCACCTTGTCGAAGTCGGCCCGGGCCCGAGCCGTCCAGCTGCCGGCATGGAACGAGGCCCTGGGCCTGCCCCGGCCGTGGGACCAGCAGTGGTCGCTGCGAATCCAGCAGGTCCTGGCCTTCGAGACCGACCTTCTCGAGCACGACGACATCTTCGACGGCTCGCGGGTCGTCGAGGCGAAGACAGCGGAGCTGGCCGAGGCTGCCTGGTCGGAGCTGCAGGAAGTGCTGGCGCTCGGCGGTGCCTTCGGTGCCGTCGACGAGCTGAAACGACGGCTTGTGGCCAGCCAGGCCGACCGGGTCCGCCGTATCGAGTCCGGCGAGCTGCCCGTGGTCGGCGTCAACTGCTTCACCACCACCGAAGCCTCGCCCCTGGCCCCCGCGGACGGCGGCATCGAGGCGATCTTGAAAGTCGACCCGGCAGTCGAAGCCGAGCTGCGCGCCGACGTCGTCACATGGCGAGCCAGGCGTGACCAGAGAGCGCTGTCCTCGGCGCTGGCCGAGCTGCGCCGGGCCGCAGCCCGCGCGGATGTCAATATCATGCCTGCCACCATCGAGCTCGCCGACGCGGGGGGCACGACCGGGGAGTGGGCAGGGGTGCTGCGCGAGGTGTTCGGCGAGTTCCGGGCACCCACCGGTGTCTCCGGGGGCGTCGGGCACCGCCACGGCGAGCTGGCCGAAGTAGCAGCACGCACCCGTGCCCTGGCAGACGCGACCGGGAGCCCGCCGCGCCTGCTGGTCGCCAAACCCGGGCTCGACGGGCACTCCAACGGTGCCGAGCAGATCGCCGTGGCGGCTCGTGACGCCGGCTTCGAGGTGATCTACCAAGGCATCCGCCTCTCCCCCGAGGAGATCGCCGTGGCGGCTCGTGACGAGGACGTCGACGTCGTCGGCATCTCCATCTTGTCGGGCAGCCACCTGGACCTGGTGCCGGCGGTGGTGGACCGCCTGCGGGCCTTCGGCGTGGACGCCCCGGTGGTGGTGGGGGGGATCATCCCCCCCGACGACGCGGCGGTCCTGATGGGCAAGGGTGTCGTCGCCGTCTACACCCCCAAGGACTTCGCAATGGCGCGGATCATGGCCGACTTGGCCGACTTGGCCGAGCAGCACCGCCGGGCCATGGTCTGATCACGGCCACCGGCATCCCACGACGGGCGGGTGGTCCCAAAACGCCGTTCGAGCCGCACTGCCGGGCTCCGGCTGCAAGGATGCAGGCGATGACCCCGGCGAACCCACCACCCGACCGCCAACCCCCCGGTGCCCACGGCGGCGACCCGGTCGACCGTCAGAAGCAAGCCGCAGCCGCTGCTGCCGCGGAGCTCGTCGAACCGGGCACCACCGTCGGGCTCGGCACCGGCTCGACGGTAGGACATCTCCTGCCGGCCCTGGCCGCCAGAGCCGTACCAGCGGTGTACGTGGCCACCTCCCCGGCCACCGAGACCGCCGCCCGCCAGCTCGGGCTCGACGTGCGGCCCTTCACCGACATCGCCGCGCTCGACCTGGCCATCGACGGGGCCGATCAGGTGGCAGACGACGGCTGGCTGGTGAAGGGCGGGGGAGGCGCCCACACCCGCGAGAAGATCGTGGCCGTCTCGGCCCGTCAGTTCGTGGTCATGGTCTCGTCGGACAAGCTGACCGACCGGGTCCGCGGCCCGGTCCCCCTCGAGATCTTCACCTTCGGCGCCGAAGCCACCCTGGCCCGCCTGGCAGAGCTCGGCGACGTCCGCCGGAGGCCGGCACCGGTCACCCCCGACGGAGGCGTCTTGGCCGACCTGTGGCTCGACGACCTGGATCCCCCCCAGCTCGCCGCCCGGCTCGACGCCGACCCGGGCGTGGTGGCCCACGGCCTGTTCCCTCCGGCCATGACCTGGCTGGTCCTGATCGCCACGGAAGGGGGAGTCCGCCGTCGGGAGGTCACCAGGCGCCCCTGACCCCCCGGCTCGCCAACCTCACGGCCTCAGCCGGTCGTCGCCGTCCGGCAGGCCGTCGCGAATCGGCCCGCAACGGCCCGTCTTGCGGGCGAAAGACCTGGTCGCTGTCTGCTCGGGACGCACGGTGCGACAGCCTGCCGGGCCGATCAATTCCGTCGCCAGCGGACCACCAAACCCCTTCGCCGATCACCGGGCTCTCCGGGGTGAGGCCGAGCGACAGGTGCTCGCATGGCCGGGCTCGGACGGCCGAGGAAGGCGACCGGTGCTCACCGAGCGGTCCACGGATCGTGCCAGCTCGACAGACCTCGAAGCAGCGTGTCGGCCGACTGCGGTCCCCACGATCCCGGTTCGTACTCCTCGACCACCGGCGGCGTCTCGACCAGCGGCGCCAGGATCCGCCAGGTCTCCTCCACGGCGTCTTCGCGCACGAACAGGCTGTGGTCGCCGACCAGCGCCGCGTGCAGCAACCGCTCGTAGGGCTCGTCGAACTGTCCGAGCGCCTCGCCGAAGAGCAGCTCGAGCGGCACCCGGCGCGGGGCGGGGCGGGCCGGGTCCTTCGCCAGGACCACCAGCTGCAGCCCCGGGTCGGGATCGACCCGGAGCACGATCTGGGTCGGCTCGGGCCGGGTGGGCTCCCCGAGGAACGCGAGGCGAGGCGGCCGGTGGAACACCACCCGTACCTCGGTGACCCGGGCAGCCAACGACTTGCCCGCGCGCAGGAAGAACGGCACCCCCGACCATCGCCAGTTGTCGATGTCCACCCGTAGCGCCACGTACGTCTCGGTCGTAGAACCCGCAGCCACCCCGTCCACGTCGAGGTAGCCGCGGTACTGGCCCCGCACGTAGTGGGCGGGGTCGGCATCGGGCATCGCGCGAAAGACGTCCACCTTCTGGTCGCGCACTGCATCGTCGGTGGCGCCCGACGGGGGATCCATGGCCATCGTGGCCAGCAGCTGCAGCAGGTGGTTCTGCACCACGTCGCGCAAGGCGCCCGTCGCGTCGTAGAAGCTGCCACGGTCCGCCACCCCGAAGTTCTCGGCCATGGTCACCTGCACGGCCGCGATGTGATGCCGGTTCCACACCGGCTCGAACAGCGAGTTGGCGAAACGGAGGTACTGGACGTCGAGCAGCGGCTCCTTGCCGAGGAAGTGGTCGACTCTCAGGATCTGCTCCTCTGCAAGGACCTCGTGGAGCTGCTCGTTCAGCGCGCGCGCCGAGGCCAGGTCGTGACCGAAGGGCTTCTCCACCATCAGGTACGACCCGTCGGCCAGCCCCACCTCGGCCAGACGTCTGGCGATCGTGGCGAACAGCGCGGGCGGCACCGCCAGGTAGAACACGCCGCGGCGAGCAGACCCCAAGGTCTTCGCCAGAGCCAGGTACGTGTCGGGCTCGCCGTAGTCCCCCGACACCGTGCGCAGCCGGTCGAGCAACCGGGCCAGCACCGCCTCGTCGACGTCTTCCCCGGCTGCCCGGTTCGCTTCGGTCACCGACTGGCGGGCTCGCTCCACCAGACGCTGATGGTCCCAGTCCGGGGCCACCATCCCGACGACCGGCCCCGGCAGGAGCCGGCGATGCTCGAGGCGGTACAGGGCGCGAAACGTCATCTTGCGGGCGAGGTCGCCGGTGATACCGAAGACGACCAGGGTGCCGGTGTCCTGTGGAGTAGATCGGGAAGCGACCATGGCCCATTGCTAGCACCGTCGCCTGCCCGTCACGGTCGCGATTCGCCCTCGGGTACCGGTCGTTGGCTAGGGTGCGATCACAGCCGCTGTACAGCCCACCAGACAATTCGATCGAGCCGTTCGATCGAGCAGTCCGTACCAGACAATTCGATCAAGCAGGAGGACACGATGCACAGGGTTGGCGCAACGCTCCGGTGGACCGCCGCGGTGCTGACCATGGGGCTGATCGCGGCGGCCTGTGGCGCAGCCAGTCCGCTGGTCCCCAAGTCGGCGGCACCCGCCGGGCTCCCGCCCTTCTACAGCGTGCCGACCGGCGTAGCCAACCAAGGTGCCGGCACGCTGCTCAAGTACCAGAAAGTGGCGGCGCCGGGGGTGGACGGCACCGCCTACCGAGTGATGTACGTGTCGACCAACGAGCAGGACAAGCCGGTCGCGGTGACCGGGCTCGTCTACGTGCCCCACAGCGCGCCGCCCAAAGGCGGTTACGACGTGGTGACCTGGGCTCACGGCACGAACGGCATGACGAACACCTGCGCCCCTTCGCTTCACCCCTCCAGCGCCGTGCCGTCGATCAACGCGCTGCTGCGCCACGACTGGGTGGTGACCGCCAGCGACTACCAAGGCGAGGGCACCCCACCCGGCCAGCTCGCCTACCTGGTAGGCAACCTGGCCGCTCGTAACACTCTCGACATCGTCGTCGCTGCCCACAGCATGCCGGTGCGCCTCAGCAAGACCTTCATCGTCTGGGGACACTCCGAGGGCGGTCAGACGGCCATGTTCGCCTGGCACCTGGCCGCTACCTACACCCCGACGCTCCACCTGGTGGGCACCGTGGCCGGTGCGCCACCGTCGCAGTTCGCCTACATCTACGACTTCTTGAAGACGAGCCCCTACCGGTTCTACCTGTTCATGGCCGCAGCCGGCTTCCACCTCGCCTACGGCGCCCGGGCACCGCTCAGCGCCGTGCTCAGCGCCAAAGCCGTCGGCCTGCTGCCCGACCTACGCAAGGGGTGCTTCAGCTACCTGGAGAAGACCCTCGACCACTACTCCCTGGCGCAGCTGGTCAAGACCAACCCCTTCGACGTCCCCTCGTGGAAGAAGCTGCTGGAAGCCAACGACCCCGCCACCTTGCCGGCAAACAGCGTGCCGTTGCTCATCTACCAGGGCGGGAACGACCACCAGATCCCCGTGGTCTCCACCGCGCTGCTGGCCAAGCACCTGTGCAGCGAAGGCCAGGATCTCGAGCGATGGATCTACCCGGGGCTCAGCCACACCGGGGTGGTCCCGGTCGCCACCCCCGACATCGTCCACTGGATGGCCGACCGCTTCGCCGGCAAGCCCAGCCCGAGCTTCAGCCCCTACAAGCCGGTCGGCGAGCCTGGCGTGCAGGTGACCACCTGCTTCTGACCGGTCGGCCCCTGACGAGCGAGCCCGGGTCGGGCTCAGGTGCTTGGCTCCGGGTCGGGCTCAGGTGCTTGGCTCCGGGTCGGGCTCAGATGAGCGAGCCCGGGTCGGCCCCTGGCTCGGGGCGTCTGACGCCGAGCACGCTGTCGTACGATGCGTCCCGAGCGGATGACGACCAGGTCTCGTGCCCGCAAGACGGCCCGTTCTGGGCCGGTTCGCGACAGCCTGCGAACGGCGCGAAACGATGCCGCACAGAGGCAGTCAACCTCGAACCGAGGGGCGGTCGCGGCGCAGCACCGTCGGCTTGGCCCACCAACGTCCGCTGAACCGCCAGGTGCTGTAGTCGCCGGAGCGATCCTCTGGGTCAGGCCCAGCCGGCAGCACCGACGGCCACAGCTGGTCGACAGCCGCCACCACGGCGGCGAGCACCGCCGGCTCCGGCATCTCGCTCCCCGGGGCCTTCGTCACGTCGACGGCCGGTGCGCCGCCCACGGCGCCGTGCACGGCCGGCGCACCGCCAGCCCACACATCCGGCGCCGGTCCGACACCACCACAGGCAGCCCCCGACGCTGCCGGCGACTGGGCATCTTCGGCGCTCGGCAGGGTCACAGCGGCACGTTCCCGTGCTTGCGCCGGGGAAGCTCCTCACGCTTGGAGGCCAGCATCCGTAGGCTGCGGACCAGGATCCGGCGGGTGTCCGCCGGATCGATGACGTCGTCGACGTAGCCGCGCTCGGCCGCGACGTACGGGTTCGCGTAGCGCTCGGTGTACTCGTCGACCAGCTCAGCACGCCGAGCGACCGGATCGGTCGCCTCGGCCAGCTCTCGACGGTAGACGATCTCCACCGCCCCCTGGGGCCCCATGACCGCCAGCTCCGCAGACGGCCAGGCATACGCCAGGTCGGCACCGATGGACTTGGAGTTCATGACCACGTACGCCCCGCCATAGGCCTTGCGGGTGATGACCTGGACCCGGGGCACGGTGGCCTCGCAGAAGGCGTAGAGCAACTTGGCCCCGTGGCGGATGATGCCGCCGTACTCCTGGTCCGTGCCCGGCATGAACCCCGGGACGTCCACGAAGGTCACCAGCGGGATGTTGAACGCGTCGCACGTGCGCACGAACCGACTGGCCTTCTCCGACGAGTCGATGTCGAGCACGCCGGCCAGCACCGCCGGCTGGTTGCCCACGACCCCGACCACCCGCCCGTCGATGCGGGCGAAGCCACAGGTGATGCTCATGGCCCAGTGCGGGTGGACCTCGAAGTAATCGCCGTCGTCGACCACGGCGGCGATCACCTTCTTCATGTCGTAGGGCTGGTTGGGCGACGCCGGCATCAGCTCCACCAGCTCGGAAGTGGCCCGATCCGGGTCGTCGCTGCAGACCATCACCGGCGGCTCCTCCAGGTTGTTCGAGGGGAGGAACGACAGCAGGGTCCGGACGTCGTCCAGGCAGGCCTTCTCGTCAGGCGCCACGAAGGTCGCCACCCCGGACTTCGTCGCGTGGCTCATGGCCCCGCCCAGCTCCTCCAAGCTCACCTCCTCGCCGGTGACGGTCTTCACGACGTCGGGTCCCGTGATGAACATGTGGCTCGTCCCGTTCACCATGAAGACGAAGTCGGTGATGGCCGGCGAGTAGACAGCGCCACCGGCGCACGGGCCCATGATCACGCTGATCTGGGGCACCACTCCCGAGGCCTGCACGTTGCGGTGGAAGATGCCGCCGTAGGAGTGCAGGGAGACCACGCCCTCCTGGATGCGGGCGCCGGCTCCGTCGTTCAGCCCGACCATGGGGACGCCGAGCGAGGCCGAGAGGTCCATGACCTTGTGGATCTTCTCGGCGAAGACCTCGCCGAGCGCGCCGCCGAACACCGTGAAGTCCTGGCTGAAGACGCAGACCCGACGACCGTCGACCGTGCCGAAGCCCGTGATCACCCCGTCGGTGTACGGGCGGTTCTCCTCGAGGCCCATGCCATGGGCACGGTGCCGGGCCAACATGTCGAGCTCTTGGAACGACCCCTCGTCGAGCAGGTGCTCGACCCGCTCGCGTGCCGTCATCTTGCCCTGGCCGTGCTGGCGTTCGACTGCTCGCGGTGATCCGGCGTGCAGGGCCTCCTCGCGCCGTGCACGCAGCTCGACCAGGCGTTGCGACATGGGATGGTCCATGGGCCCGAGGCTACCGGAGCGCCGTCGGTGCTTCCCCCGCAAGGTCCTGGGTCGAGTGTCGTTCCCCCTGTGTCGCCGAGCGGCGACCGGAGCTGCACGTCGCGGCGATGCGACCGCCGTCGGTGGCGTTCGAGCCGTCGGCCGGCCACACGGGAGGTTCTGTGACACGACTCGAGGTGAGCGGTATCGAGGTGCGCTCGGGAGGGACCACTGCCATCGACGGCGTGGACCTCAGTGCTGCCGCCGGCGAGGTGACTGGCCTGGTCGGCCCCGCCGGTGCTGGTAAGACCACCTTGTTCAACGTGATCACCGGTCTGCAGCGTCCCAGCGCCGGCCGCGTCCGCCTCGACGGCCAAGACATCACCACATTGGCACCGCACCGGCGCGCCCGGCTCGGCATGGCCCGGATCATCCAGCGCCTCGAGGCGTTCGGGTCCCTCACCGTACGGGAGAACATCCTGGTGGCCGCCGAGATCCGCCGCCGGTGGGCCCGTGACGGCAGCAACTCCCTGAAGGTCACCGACGAGGTGATGGCCGAGGTGGGCCTGCGGGCGCTGTCGCGCGAGCGGTGCGACACCCTGCCCACTGGCCTGGCGCGGCTCGTCGAAGTGGCTCGGGCGCTCGCCACCCGTCCGAACCTGCTGCTGCTCGACGAGCCCTCGGCAGGTCTCGACGAGCGCGAGACCGAGGGCTTGGCGGCCCTCCTGGTCCGGCTGGCCGCCCAGGACATCGCCGTGCTGCTGGTGGAGCGCAACGTCGACATGGCGATGGCCGCCTGCCAGCTGGTCCACGTGCTCGATTCGGGGCGCGTCCTCGCCGTCGGCAGCCCGTCGGAGATCGAGCGCGACCCCGCCGTGCGTGCCTGTATGGGTATGGAGATCGGTTCGGGCACCGAGACACGCCGGGTCCTGGTCTGAGCTGAGGCCGCTCTCGAGCTCAGGCGGGGTCCTGGTCTGAGCGGAGGCCGTGCCGGGCCCAAGCAGTCATCTCCTGCACCAGGTCGCCGGATCGCTCCTGCTTCACCGGGGAGCCGCATGCGTCGACGAGCCCACCGTCAGCCGGGTCTCGGCGTCGGTCGCGCCCAGGAGCCCGGAGGATCGGCTGGACCCAGAGCAGTGGCCGAGACAAACCCCTCGGTGGTGGTGGTGGTGGTGGTGGTGGTGAGGGCGGCGGCGGTGGCGGCGGCCGTGACGGTGGTGGTGGCTACTCTTCGACGAGCTCGATCAAGGTGCCGAACGCAGCCTTGGGATGCACGAACGCCACCGTCGTACCGCGGCTGCCGGGGCGGGGCGCCTCGTCGATGACCCGTCCCCCGTGCGCCTTCACCGACTCGAGCGCCCTCGCGCAGTCAGCCACCCGGTACCCGACGTGGTGCAGCCCTTCCCCGCGCTGAGCCAGGTACTTGGCCACCGGCGACTCGTCGCTCGTGGGGGTGAGGAGCTGGATGTAGGAGTCGGCAACCTGGATCAGGGCCTCTTCCACCCCGTCGCTGTCGACCCGCTCACGGTGCACGACCGCGGCGCCGAAGGTGCCCAGGTAGTAGGCGACTGCCGCGTCGAGATCGCGTACGACGATGGCCACGTGGTCGATCTCCGTCAGGATCCCGACGCCGCTCCGTTCGGGCGCGGCACCGTCTTCTGCGCCGGTCATCGCGCTACGCCCCGTGGCGGCGAAAGGCGGTGATGCGCTCTTCGCCGACCCGGGCTCGCAGCTCGGGGTCGTCGATGCCGAGGCCTTCTTCAGGTGCCAGGCACAGCACGGCGATCTTGCCCTCGTGGAGGTTGTGGTGGACCTGGTAGGCGGCCTCGCCCACGGCGTCGAGGTCGTAGACGGCCGACAGGGTGGGGACGACCCTTCCCTGGCAGATCAGCTGGTTCGCGTCCCACGCCTCGCGGTAGTTGGCGAAGTGCGATCCTTTGATGGTCTTGAGCTTCATCCACAGGTGCCGGTTGTCGTACTCGATCATGTACCCAGAGGTCGCCGCGCAGGTCACCACGGTGCCCCCTCGTCTGCAGGCGAACACCGAAGCGCCCATGGTCTGGCGACCGGGGTGCTCGAAGACGATGTCGGGGTCGTCGCCGATCAAGGCACGCACGTCCTTGCCGAACCGGCGCCACTCCGCCTCGTCCTGGGTGTGCTCGTCGGCCCAGAACCGGTAGCCGGCCGCCCGGCGGTCGATGACCGCCTCGACACCCAGGTCGTGAAGCAGCTCCGCCTTCTCCGCCGAGGACACCACGCCGATGGGGACCCCGCCGCCGTTCAAGACGTGCTGGACCGCGTAGCCTCCCAGACCGCCGGTCGCCCCCCAGATGAGCACCCGGTCGCCCTGGGCCATGGCGGCGCCGTTGCGCGACACCAGCATCCGGTAGGAGGTGGAGTTGCACAAGGCGTTCACGGCTGCCTCCTCCCAGCTCAGGTACGTCGGCTTGGGCATGAGCTGGTTCGCCTTCACCACAGTGAGCTCGGCCAGACCGCCGAAGTTGGTCTCGAAACCCCAGATGCGTTGGTTCGCAGCCAACATCGAATCGTCGTGAGCACTGGGATCCTGGTCGTCGACGTAGTTGCAGTGGATGACCACCCGGTCCCCTGGTCTCCAATTCCGGACAGCCGAACCGACCCGCAGCACCACACCGGACGAGTCCGAGCCGACCACGTGGTAGTCCAGTGCGTGGCGAGCCCCCCAGGCGCTCTCACGCCCGAGGCGGTCGAGGAAGCCGAAGGTAGGCAGCGGCTCGAAGATCGAGGTCCACACGGTATTGAAGTTGATGGCTCCGGCCATCACTGCCACGTAGGCCTCGTCCGGCGCCAGGTCGGGCACCGGCACCTCGTCGACGTGCAACGACTTTCGGGGATCCTTGTCGCCTGAGGCCAGCCCGGCGAACATGTCCACCTCGTCGCGCCGCACCACGGCACCTCGGTAGGTCTCGGGCAACGCCAGAGCACCGATCTCCTCGCCCGCTGCCCCTTGCACGATGGCCTGTCGGAACTGCTCCATGGCGCAGCACGATACCCTCGCCGGGCGCGGAGCATCGTCCCGCCGCCCAGTGAGCACGCAGACCACGGCCGGCGCAACGACAGGCACGGCAGAGATGCAGCTCACCACCTGGCAGCACGCTCCCGCCCACCTGGCAGCACGCTGCCGCCCACCTGGCACGCGCCCTGCCGCCCACGGGAGGCCGCGGCCATCGCACCGGGGGCGGCCTACAATGTTCTGGGCGGGGACCCTGTGCGCCGCGCCGTTCGCAATCTCGGAGGTCGACTATGCCCGGATCCGTCATCGTCGCGGGTGCCCGCACCCCCATCGGCAAGCTCTCAGGAGCGCTAGCCGGCTTCAGCGCCATGGACCTCGGCGGTCTCGCCATCGCCGCCGCCTTGGAGCGCGCCGGAGTGGCCCCCGACCGGGTCCGCTACGTCATGATGGGCCAGGTCCTGCAAGCCGGCCAGGGGCAGATCACTGCCCGCCAGGCCGCCACCAAGGCGGGGGTGCCGATGGACGTGCCGGCCACCACCGTGAACAAGGTCTGCTTGTCAGGGTTGAACGCCATCTACCTAGCGGATCTGATGATCGCGGCCGGTGAGGCGGACGTGGTGGTCGCCGGCGGCATGGAGTCGATGACCCAAGCACCCTACCTGCTGCCCGGGGCGCGCTCGGGCCTGCGGATGGGAGATGCCACCCTCATCGACTCCCTCATGTACGACGGCTTGTTCTGCCAGTTCGACCACTGCGCCATGGGCCTGGGCACGGAGAACTACAACCGCGCCACAGCCATCAGCCGGGAGCGTCAGGACTCGGCGGCAGCGCTGTCGCACGAACGCGCGGCGGCCGCCATCAAAGACGGCCGCTTCGCCGACGAGATCGTGGCCGTCACGGTGCCCCAGCGCAAGGGCGACCCGGTGGTGGTGGACACCGACGAAGGTGTGCGCCCGGGCACGACGGCGGAGTCACTTGGCACCTTGAAGCCGGCCTTCGCCAAGGACGGGACCATCACTGCCGGCAACGCCAGCCAGATCTCCGACGGCGCCGCCGCGGTGGTAGTGACGTCTCGGACGGTGGCCGACTCGCTCGGCGTCGCCCCGCTCGGTGAGGTCGTCTCCTACGGCCAGGTGGCCGGTCCCGACGCCTCGCTGCTGTTCCAGCCAGCTGCGGCCATCGAGCAGGCACTGGCCAAGGTCGCTATGGAGGTCTCCGACGTCGACCTGTTCGAGCTGAACGAGGCCTTTGCCGTCGTCGGTCTGGCCTCCTCGGACCGCCTTGGCGTCACCGACGAGGTGGTGAACGTGAACGGTGGCGCGATCGCGCTCGGCCACCCGATCGGCATGTCGGGAGCCCGGCTCGCGCTCACCATCCTGCACGAGCTGCGCCGCCGGGGCGGCGGCACCGGCGCCGTAGCCCTGTGCGGCGGGGGCGGCCAGGGCGACGCCATGGTGGTCCGCACCCTCGCCTGAGCCACGCTCCTGCACGCTGCGAGAAGCGGGCTCGGTGCTCGTCGGCAAGAATTCTGGTGCAGCCCGCAAGGGTCGCCGCCGGTCAGCGTTCCCTGGCTAGTACCAGATCGCCGGACCCAGCACTGGCACGGGTCGCCCCCCGACCGTGCCGGTGCTGGGTTGGCGTCTCGCAGGATACGCTTCTGGCACGAGAAGCGCACCGGCCAGCGAGCCGTGTGATGATCGGGCGGCTGGAGAGGTGGCCTGAGGGGCTCGAGCTCGAGCGGAGCACGAACCAGCTGGACCACGAGCACGAACCAGCTGGGCCACGAGATGGCCTGGAGCTCAAGCGTCGACAGGTCGGCGACCTTCGAGCGCGCGAGCCAAGGTCAGCTCGTCGGCGTACTCGAGGTCACTACCCATCGGCAAGCCGCTGGCGGGTCGGGTGATCGACACGCCCAGCGGTCGCAGCAGCCTGGCGATGTACAAAGCAGTCGCCTCGCCCTCCAGGTTGGGGTTCGTGCACAAGATGATCTCCGACAACGCTTCGGGCACCACCCGGTCGAGCAGCTCGCGTACTCGCAGCTGCTCGGGACCGATGCCGTCGAGAGGGCTGAGCGCCCCGTGAAGCACGTGATAGCGGCCCCGGAACTCGCGGGTCTTCTCCAGGGCCACGATGTCTCGGGGGTCTTCCACCACGCACAGCACGCCGGGGTCACGCGTCGGGTCGTTGCAGAACTGGCAGAGGTCACCTTCGGCGACGTTGAAGCATCGGGAGCACAAGGTGGTCCGTTCGGTCATGGTGACGATGGCAGCAGCCAGCCGCTGCGCGTCCTCGGGAGCGATCTTCAGGAGATGGAAGGCGATCCGCTGGGCAGACTTCGGTCCGATGCCGGGCAGCCGGCCCAGCTCGTCGATGAGCCCCTGCAGCGGTCCGGTGTACATCAGACCTCCTCGGCACCGGGGAATGCCTGGCGTAGCCGCTGCTCAGGGGTGAGCCCCGCAGCAGCGGGTTGGGTCTCCGCCAGCAAGACCTCGGCGTCGAGCAGCTCCTGGTAGTCGGTCACCTCGGACGGCGGCCTACCCCGAGCAGGGCCTGTCGTTCCAGAAGGAGCCGCGTTCCCCGAAGCTCCGGAGCCCGAGCGAGGCGCTGGAGGTGGGGCACCGGAGGTGCCCGAAGGTGATCGGGCGTCGTCAGTGCCAGGGGGCACCGTGGATCCAGCAGACCCACGAGACGGCGAGCCCGGCGCTGAAGCGGTGGGTCTCGCCGCCACTCGATCGCTACCTCTACGGCTCGCTGCCGGCCGGGCCGGGGCCGTGCCGCCGGAGACCGTGCCCCGCTCAGGCGGGCGCACAGGCTGGTCGGCGTCGGCGTCGACGACTAGGCGCAACGGCACCGGTCGGCCGAAGTGCGCACCGAGCGCAGCTTCGACGTCCGGGCGCACCTCGTCGCAGTAGCTGCGGTGGGTGTCGTTCGGCAAGGCGAACACTGCGGCACCGTCTTCGACCGCCACGAACCGTCCGACCCGGAACCGCGCTCGCGCCCGGCTGGGAAGTGCCGCCAGCACCACGTCGCCCCACGCTTGGACCAGCTCCTCGCGACTGGGAACGCCACGAGGAGCGCGTCGGTCGCCACCTGCCGACCCAGACGGCGCCTCACCGGCGCTCGCCGTGGTCGGCGTGGAGCCAGCTTCACCAGCGCTCGCCGTGCTCGCTCCGGTCGGCGGCGGGGCAGCTGCTCGCTGGCGCCGCACGGCACCCAGCGTCCGGCGGGCGAGCTCGGGACCTCTCGTCTCCGGTTGGGCAGACGCGGCCGGTGGTGACACCGACTCTGGTGACACCGACTCTGGTGACACCGACTCTGGTGACACCGACTCTGGTGACACCGACTCTGGTGACACCGACTCTGGTGACACCGACTCTGGTGACACCGACTCTGGTGAC
>JAKAQW010000047.1:0-1581 GCA_021819525.1 Actinomycetes bacterium | reverse complement strand
TGGTGACACCGACTCTGGTGACACCGACTCTGGTGACACCGACTCTGGTGACACCGACTCTGGTGACACCGACTCTGGTGACACCGACTCTGGTGACACCGACTCTGGTGACACCGACTCTGGTGACGACGGGGCCAGACCGCGCGCCGGTGCTGCACTCGGCCGAGCCGGCTCTGGTGACACCGGTGGCGGGGAGCTCCACGAAGCACCCCTCTCCGCCGGCTCCTGCGATCCTGCCTGTGCTCGAGCCCGCGCTCCGGCTGGTCCCCCGGTCGACGGTGCTGGCGGTGCTGCAGGTGGCGGTGCTGCAGGTGGCGGTGCTGCAGGTGGCGGTGCTGCAGGTGGCGGTGATCCTGGGATGCCGGAAGAAGCGGTGAGGCGGCGCTCGAGGCGGTCGACGCGCTCGACGAGGGCGGACAGGGAGTCGTCGAGCTCGGGGACGGCGAGGCGCACGAGCGCGACCTCCAGGTGCGCCCGGGGGTCCGGGGCATCGCGCATGGCGACCTGGGCGACACCCAGCCGTTCCATGCCACGCACCACGGCAGCCAGGCCCATCGTCTTGCCGAGCGCGCCGGCCCGGCGACGATCGGCGTCGGGCACGGTCACCAGTTCGGGGGCCATGACGATCAGGAAGGCCTGGCGGAGGTGGTCGACGAGCTCGGCAGCCAGACGCTGCGGGTCGTAGCCGGCACCCATGGCACGGCTCACTGCCACCAGGACCCGGGTCGGGTCGCGCTCGGCCAGTGCCTCGGCCAGTTCGCCGACCACGGTGCTGTCGTCCTCGACCATGCCGCCGGCGGCCACCTGGTCGAGAACCGACAGGGCGTCGCGAGCCGACCCACGACCACGACGGACGGCGAGGTCCACCGCTTGGTCGTCGAGGCCGAGGAACGCGTGGTCGCGCACCTGGCGCAGCAGGTCCACGAGAACGTCGGGACCGAGCAGGCGGAATTCGAAGTGCTGGGTCCGGCTGCGAATGGTGGCCAACACCTTCTGTGGGTCCGTGGTGGCCAGCACGAAGACGACGTGGCCCGGTGGTTCCTCCAAGGTCTTGAGCAGGGCGTTGGAAGCAGCCGTGGACAGCATGTGGACCTCGTCGACGATGTAGACCTTGGTCCGCCCCGGAGTGCCGAGGGCGGCTCGCGACACGAGCTCGCGCATGGCGTCGACCCCGTTGTTCGAGGCGGCGTCGAGCTCGTGGACGTCGAGCGACGCCCCCCTGGTGATCTCCACGCACGACGGGCAGTGACCGCAAGGCTCGCCGTCGACCAGATCGGTGCAGTTGAGCGCCTTGGCCAAGATGCGCGCCGTCGAGGTCTTGCCAGTACCCCGTGGGCCGCTGAAGAGGTAGGCATGGGCGACCGTGGCATGGCGCACGGCGTTGCGCAGCGGTACCACCACGTGCTCTTGCCCCAGCACCTCGGAGAACCGCTGAGGGCGGAACCGACGGTACAGCGACTGGTACGGACCGGGATCGCCGGCCTCGGGACCGGGCTCAGTGGCACTGCGGGCGGGCCCGGCCACCGGAGCGCTGGGGCCCTCGGGGCCGGGCTCGGCGGCGTGCGGACTTCTCGAGATCGG
>JAKAQW010000230.1 GCA_021819525.1 Actinomycetes bacterium | reverse complement strand
CGAGCGTCTGTGCCAGCCGGCGAAGGTCCCGGCCGCGCAGCGTGCTGCGGTGCCCGCTGCCCGGCTGCGCCGGCTCGGCGCCGGCGATCTGGGACCGGGACCCTGGGGTGGGCCGGCGAGCCCGACGGCGGTCGGTGCGACCCAGGTCCTCGACGTGGCCCGGCGCTGCCGGCGACCCCGGGGCTCCGTGTCCGAGCAGGTGCACCAGGCTGTGGCACTGCTCGAGGAGTGGTCCGTGCTCCCCACCGCCGGAGATCCCGACCGCCTGCAGCCGGGTGGACCTGGATCCCCGGCGGACGCCGGACCGAGCACGGCGACGAGCCGAGGTGCGCCGCCCACATCGCAGCCCCCCGTGGCTGGCCGGTGCTCGACGCCCCGAGCCGACCGGTCCGTCGTCGTGCTGGCGGAGCCCGGGCGCGGCGACCTGGTCTCCGCACTGCTCGGAGAGGCACACCGCTTGGCGGCGTCGGTCCAGGCTGACGTGGTTGCCGCGGGGCCCGACCCGGGCGGTTCGCGTGCCCTGTGGCAGCTCGGCGCCGACAAGATCGTCGACGTCGTCGGCTCCACGGTGGAGGAAGACCTGGCTGGCGCGCTCGCTACGTGGTGCCGGCGAAGCCCGCCGTGGGCCGTGCTCGCACCGGGCACCCTGTGGGGCCGCGAGGTGGCGGCCCGTCTCGCGGTGGCCTTGGACGCCGGGATGGTCGGTGACGCCGTCGCGCTCGACGTGAACGACGCCGGCCGCCTGGTCTGCTGGAAGCCGGCCTTCTCCGGCCGGGTCGTCGCGGAGGTGACCTCGTCCTCGCCTGTGCAGGTGGCTACCGTCCGACCAGGCAGGCAGCCGGTGCCGCCGCGGCGGGCTGGCGGCGGCGCGGCGTCGGTGCAGGTGCTCGAGGCGACCGAGCGGGGCCGGGTGCAGGTCCTCGCCCACCGCCGCGACCGGACCGTGGGTGCGCTGCTGGGTGCCAGACGGGTCGTCGGCGTAGGCATGGGAGTCGCACCCGAGAGCTACGACACGCTGCGCCCGCTGCTCCAGGTGCTCGACGCCCAGCTGGCAGCCACCCGGAGAGTCACCGACCGGGGCTGGCTTCCTCGGGCTCGCCAAGTCGGGGTGACCGGCCACCATCTCACCCCGGATCTCTACGTCGCGATCGGCGTGCGTGGCGCGTTCAACCACATGGCGGGGGTCAGGGGTGCCGGCACCATCGTGGCGGTCAACGTCGACCCCGACGCGCCGGTGTTCGACTGGGCCGACATCGCGCTCGTCGGGGACTGGCGTGACATCGTCCCAGCCCTCGCTGACGCCGTCAGCGCTGCAGCGGCACCGGGGCCGGCAGCAAGCCTCCGCGAAGACCGCAAGGCGCCGGCAGCAAGCCTTCGCGAAGAGCGCAAGGCGCCGGCATGACACAGAACCAGGCCGGCACGACCAGCGAGGCCGGGCGCGCGCCGGCGCGGCGTGTCGCCTGGCGCAGTCACGACGTGTGGGCGATCGCGCTGTCGGCGTGCTCCGCGATCGCAGGTGCCGTCGTCCTCGGCGCCGTCCCCGCCCTGCGGTCCTGGCGGCACAGCCGTGACCACGCCGGCTGAAGCGAAGGCGCGACACCGCCGGGGATCAGGTTCTGAACGTAGCTTCAGGAGAATTTCATCGTGGTGACGCTTGCGTGACACGATCGCATTACTTTTGCTTTGTAGCCTGGACCGTATACCCAGTGTGTCGCACGGGTGCGTACGTGGTGGCCGCGCCCGCCTGAGTCGAAGCGGTCGAAGCGAAGGAGCACGATGGCACGCGTGGAGACGACGAGCATCGGCAGGATCTACGACAGCGTTCTACTACTACGGTCGAGCGTCGGCACCTGCCTCACCTTCGTGGCGCTGCCCGAGCCCAAGGGGTTCACCCTCGAGCCGGCGTCCGGCGCAGTCGAGCCCGAGCCGGCGGGCGCCGCCGCTGCGGTCAGGTGACCGGCCGGAGCGAGGTGCAAGTGGCATCTCGACCGTCGCTGGCCGGATGGGGTGACGCCAAGCGCGCCACTCTTTGTGCCCAGGATCTCGTGGTCGACCTCGATGCCCACCTCGTCGCCGTCGGCGACCGTGTGATCACCATGCCCCGTAAGGAGCTGGACATCTTGGCGGTGCTGGTCGGAGCCGCAGGTCGTGTCGTCGACCGCTCGGAGCTGATCGAGCAGGTGTGGGGGCCGCGCGGGGCGCCTGTGAAGTCGCTCGACGTGCACATCCGCCGCATCCGCCGCCGCATCGAGCCCGACGCACATCGCCCGCGCTACATCCGCACCGTGCGAGGCTCTGGCTACATCTTCGACACCGTCGTCCCCTCCACCGCCGGCATCTCGTCTCGTGCTCGGAGCGGGCCGAGGTCGATGGGCGCTGTCCGCCGGGCAGGCTGACCGATCCCCCCGCCGGCGCGACCGAGCACATGGTCGTCTGCCGGCGCGACCGACCTTCGACGCAAGAGCCGGTCCATCAGGCTGTCGCGCAGTACGGTTCGGGCGCAGTACGGTTCGGGCGCCCGGCGACCTGGTCGTTCCGTTCCGAGCTCTTGCGTTCCTGGCCAATTGGCGACGGCCTGCCATGCGCCTTCACCGCCGATCTCGATCGGGGCCGGCGCCTGTGTGGAGCAGGGGCAGCCCGAGCCGCCCTCCCTGCGCCCACAGGGTGCCCCGCGCCCACTCGCTGTCCGGATCCGGAGGCAGCGCTTGCTGAGCGGAACCGGAGGAAGCCCCGGGAAGATTGTCCACGATTTCACCGTGGCTTCTCGGGCTCGTCGCGGGTTGTTCACGTCGACCCTTCATCATGGGAGACGTGGCACTGCTCCTCGCCCGGCTGCACTCACCGGTCGGCAGCGGCGAAGCGGCGCTTCCCGAATGCCCACCGGCTTGCAGTGACGAAGCGGCACTTCCCGATCGGATTGGTCACCGGCGGCTGGCAGTCGTGCTCGACTGCTGGCCGTGGCTCGATGCCGCCGTGCGTCGCCGGCCGGGGGCGGCTGAATGCTCGTAGCCGAGGTACCGCCAGCGCGCCCGAGCAGCATGCGCAGCAGGAACGACGTGCGCAGCAGGAAGGGACGGGGCCTGCACCGGATCGGACCACCGACGAGACAAGTGCGAAGAAGAAGGAGGCCTTCATGTCCGAAGTGGCAACCACCGTGGGACAGGACCTGGCGAGACGGGCCGAACGTCTCATGCGAGCTGTCGTGCAAGCAAAGGCAAGCTCGGGTGCGGTGACGGCACCGGGCTCCCCGCAGGGCGCGGTCAACTTCCGCGGCGTCGGAGGCGTGCCCGGTCTCGGCGGTGCCGTCGTGCGGCCCGGGGTCGTCTTTCGCTCCGGCTCCCTCGACGGCCTGACCCCGCTCGGATGGGAGCAGCTCACGAGCCTCGGTGTGCGCACCGTCATCGACCTGCGCAGCCCGGCAGAGTCGACGGCGGCACCCACGCGTCCGACGGAACACCAGGAGGTGGTGAACCTGCCGATGTGGCAGGAGCCGACCGGCGCTGCCGCCTTCACCGAGGAGGTCTTCGAGCAGCTTCCTCCAGGCACCTCGGCCGCCGAGGCGCTGAGGATCTACTCCGATGCCAAGGTGGCTGGCTACAAGGCGATGATCCGCACGTTCCCGAGAGTGTTCGGGGGGGCCGTCTCCATCCTGGCCCACCTGGCCGGGCAGCCTGCTCTGGTGCACTGCACGGCGGGGAAGGACCGTACCGGGCTTGTCTGCGCCGTGGTGCTTGCTGCTGTCGGCGTCGGTGAGGCGGAGATCGTGGAGGACTACCTGTGCTCCCGGGATGGGATCTCGCCGGAGGCGATCGAACGCTACCGGGGAAGCCTGCAGCGCCTCGGGATCCCACTTGCAGAATTCCTCCCTCTCTGCGGGGCCTATCTTCCAGCGCTGATCGGCGCGTTCGACGAGATCGCGTTGGTCGGCGGATCCGTCGAGGGGTACCTGTGTGGCGCCGGCGGCGTCAGCCTCGCCGAGCTGGAACAGCTCCGATCGGCTCTCCTCGACCCGGGCACTGCGGAACAGGGGAACGTCCCGAGCCCGGTCCGACACGGCACCACGACCTCGTTCCGGCCACGTGGAGCCGCTCATGAGCGTTGACCACCGCAATCGCCACGACCGCAACGACCACACAGAAGCAGGTCCGTCGTTCTGACCGCTTTGGACTATGGGCTGCAGTTCGCTGCCGTCCTCTGTGGCGAGGAGCCCGCCGAACGAGTCGTCACCCCGACCGCTGCGGTCCGTGCTGATGCGGTCCAGCCTGGCTCGGCACGGCGAGACGGGCTGGCTGGTGTTGAGAGCATGGGCCGGCAGCTTGGGAACAGCGATCTGTGGGCAGGAGGCCAAGTCGCCCTCCGCTCGGAACGCCTTGTCCGACGGCGTGTGCCGGTGGCGGTTCAGCTGGGCACGGCGACCTGGCGCTGGCACCAGGCGTAGAGGGCGTCGTAGACGAACCGAGCCCGTTCGAGAAGGCGGTGGTCGTCTTCTTCGACATCGAGACCGCCGACCCCGATGGCTTCCAGGCCCGGTCCGAGCGGGTCGCTGTGGCGGTCCGCGGCGATGTCGGCGGCGTGGACGATCCGGGCCAACCGGACGAGCGCCGGGTCCCCCTCGAGCCCGAACTCGTCGATCAGCACCTCGAAGCTGCAGCGGTCGTCGCGGTGGGTGAGCTCGGCGCCCGGAGCGTCGAAGGACCGGGCGCCTTCTGTCGAGGCCGTGGCGAGGACCTGGTCGGTGGCCACGTAGAGGATCTCGGCGTCGGGATCGATGAACCGGCTGATGAGCCACGGGCAGGCGATGCGGTCGGTCTTCGGACGGGCTCGGGTGACCCACTTCATGGGATGCTCCTTGCTGGTTGGCTGTTGGTGGAGTGTGTCTCGACGACTCGGCTGGTGGGGCTCGGAGCCGGTTCGTCGGGGAGGGGAACGCGGCGGAACCAGGTCCACAGCGCCAGGTCGTACCCGGCTTTCACCGTCCCGGCGACGAGGAACGGGAGGCCCACGAAGATGCCCTGGGCGACACTGGCCAGAACGGGTCCCGCCGGTCGCGTGGCGTAGCGCGCGAGTCCGGTGACACTGGCCGCGCCGACCCGCTCCTCGGGGGGGACCAGGGCCATCACATAGGCCTGGCGGGTCGGGACGTCCATCTGTGACAGCGCGGCTCGCCCGACGAGCAGCCCGGCCGCGACCGGCAAGCTGGGGGCGAAGGCCACCGCGCCGAGGAGCACGTTCGAGGGAAGGTGCGTGAAGACCATGGTCTTCAACAGCCCGAAGCGCTCGCCGAGTCGCGCGGCGACGAGCATCGAGGTGGTTTGGACGATCCCGAGGCCGAAGAAGAGCAAGCCGATCACCGCGGTGCTCGCGCCGTAGCGGGTGCTCAGCCAGTAGGCGACGAATGCCTGCACGGTAGATCG
>JAKAQW010000229.1 GCA_021819525.1 Actinomycetes bacterium | reverse complement strand
CGCACTGACAGGTGACCAGCCGGCCGTAGACGCCGTCTTGTGGGCCAGAGCGCCAGCTGCCAGCGCCACGCCAGCCGAGACAGACGCCGGCGCGGTGATCGAAACCGCCACGACGACCACTGCCAGCGCTTCACCGCTCCCCATCACGGCCGGCATACCCGGCGGCTGCCCTCCGGCGGCACCAACCGACGGCCCGGCGCCGTCGACGACCCCGATAGCCAGACGATGAGCCCGCCGCCGGCAACCACTACGCTGTCCCCGCCGACGACGGCACCTGCTCGGGTCCCCCGTCGGAACCTGCGGCTCGCTCTGGTGGTGATCGCCACCGCCCAGCTGATGGTGATGCTCGACCTCACCATCGTGAACATCGCCCTGCCGTCGATACAGCAGCAACTGCACTTCTCGGCAACGAACCTCACCTGGGTGATCGACGCGTATGTCCTGGTCTTCGGTGGCGTCCTGCTGCTCGGCGGGCGCACCGGCGACCTCTTCGGCCGGCGGCGGATGTTCATGGTCGGCATCGGCCTGTTCACCGTCGCCTCGCTGACCGGCGGCCTGGCCACCACCCAGGCGTGGCTGATCGCCTGCCGATCGGTCCAAGGGGTCGGGGCGGCCATCGCCTCACCCACCGCCTTGGCCCTCATCGCCACCACCTTCGACGAAGGACCGCAACGGAACCGGGCAATGGCCGTCTACGCCGGTATGTCCGGTGCCGGCGCGGCATTGGGACTGCTCGCAGGAGGGATCCTCGTCGACGTGGCCTCGTGGCGCTGGGTGCTGTTCGTGAACGTGCCCATCGGCGCAGCCGTGCTGGCACTGGCGCCTTTCGTCTTACCGAAGACCACCGGGAGACGCGGGACGCTCGACATCCCCGGGGCCCTCACCGTTTCAGGCGGCATGGCGCTTCTCGTCTTCGGCCTGGTCCGAGCACCCACCGACGGGTGGGCCAGCACCGCCACCATCGTCTCGTTCGCCGCGGCGGCCATCCTGCTCGCCGCCTTCGTCGTCGTCGAGGCGACCAGCCGCCAGCCGCTCATGCCACTGCGCTTCCTCGCCAACCGGAACCGGGCGGGCAGCTACGCCGTCATGCTGCTGCTCGGGGCGGCGATGCTCTCGCTCATCTTCTTCCTCACCCAGTTCCTCCAAGAGGTGCTGCACTACAGCCCCATCGACGCCGGTCTCGCCTACCTGCCGATACCCGTGCTGGTGGGCGGTACAGGCTTGGTGGTGTCCCGTCTGGTGCGCCGCTTCGGCACCCGACCCTTCCTCACCGCTGGACCGCTCGCTGTGGCGGGTGGTCTGCTGTGGGTCTCGTTCGTCTCCGGCTCGTCCACCTACTGGATGTTGCTCGGCCCGCTGGTGGCCATCGGCCTGGGCATGGGCCTGGCCTTCGTCCCCCTCACCTTGAACGCCGTCTCCTCGGTCGAGCGCCACGATTCCGGTCTCGCTTCCGCTCTCCTCAACACCAGCCAGCAGGTAGGAGGTTCCCTCGGTTTGGCGGCGCTCGTGACCGTGGCTGCCACCGTCACCCGTGACCAGCTCCAGCGCGCCTCCAGCGCGACACGGACCGCCACGTCGGCGGTGATGCGGGCTGCTGTCAGCGCCCACGGCACCCACCCGGCGCTCGCCAGCGCGCACCAGCTGGCCGTGGCCGCCACCGTCCACGGCTACCAAGAAGCCTTCCGTGTCGGGGCGGCAGGAGCGGCCGTGGCCTTCGTGCTCGCCGTGCTGGTGGTCCGGGGACCGGACCACGGTGTCGACATCGCCGAACCGATCTCCGTCGTGTAGAGCCCCTGGTCCGGTAGGTGCCGGAAAGCGGCCCGGCGGCGGCGGCCACGGCGGAGGACCACCCAGCTGCCGCCAGCACGTTCCAGCGCCACCCAGGCAGGGCGCTCGCGGCCGAGAGCCTCCCGACCACGGCGCACGCTGCCGCCAGTACCGCAGTGCTCGAGTGCTCGCGTAGTGCTCGAGTGCTCGGAGTGGCAGCCGGCGTGAGCACCATCACCATCCGCTGGTGATCCAGGTGCGGATCTCAGCTGGAAGGCTCGTCGTAGGCCCGCCAGGTGGCGACGAACCGGCGGACGGCGCGCACGAGCAGGGCTCCAACCGGCACCTGGCCAGGCCGAGAGGTGCCCGGCACCTGCCTCGCGCGAGAGGTGCCGGGCGTAGCGCCAGGTGCCGCCGGCGCGGACGCCGCTTCGCAGCGCAAAGGGGCCGTCGCCCGTCCGAGAAGGGCGTCGCGGGCCATCACCAGCCCGGCGAGCTCCTCGCCTGCCCCGTAGCGCACGCCGACGACGTCAGGGTGGACGGCTCGGGCACGTGCGGCGAAGGCCCGGCGGATCTCCTCAGGCGGCGCCCCGGGGGCGACACCGAGCACTTCGGAAGGCTCCACCAGCGAATCGTAGGCCATCGCCGGGAACGCCGCACGTCCCGGTCCGGGAAGTGGCGGTGCCGTGGCCGTCGAACGTCGGTGCGTTCACGAGGACGACGGGGCGCCACCGCCAACCTCCTCGGCCGCGCAGTGCCTGCGCCTCGCCACGTCAGAGCTTCTCCGGGTAGAGCATCGCGTAGAACAAGAAGACCAGCAGGGCGATGCTGATGACGAATCCGACGATCTCGATGATGCTCATGGCGGGCTCCTTGGCGATCCGGTGATCTCTTCGTGGGCCTAGAGGTGCTTCGTGGGCCTAGAGGTGCTTCGTGGGCCTAGAGGCGTTCACATGCTCTTGTGTAGAGCCAGAACAAGCCGAACACGGCGACCACAGCAGCGATCCCCCCAATGGTCTCCCAGGCGTAGGCCATATCTCGTCTCCTTTCGATCGAGGCTCAGTGCTTCGCGAGCTCGAGCAACGCCAGGTTCAGCTCGAGGACGTTGACATGAGGCGCCCCGTAGAGCCCGATGAACCGACCGCTCACGTGCTTGGCGACGAGGTCTCGCACGGTCGCGACCGGCAGGTGGTTCACCCTGGCGACCCTCGGCACCTGCAGGTAGGCGGCGGCTGGGGAGATGTCGGGGTCGAGACCGCTCGCCGAGCTCTCGACCAGGTCCGGCGGGACCTGGCTGGCCTTCACACCAGGGTTCTCCTCGAGGACGGCAGCGAGGTTGGTGCGGATCTCCTTTAGCAGCGCAGGGTTGGTCGGCCCGTAGTTGCTCGCTGCTGAGGACGAGGCGTTGTACGGAGGAGAGGTCGCGCTCGGCCTGCCCTCGAAGAAGCGGGCGGACGTGAACTGCTGGCCGATGAGACGTGATCCCACGATGTGCCCGTGGTGCTTGACCAAGCTGCCGTTCGCCTGGCCGGAGAAGGCAGCCTGGCCGATGCCGACGATGAGCAGGTTGTACCCGAGACCGAGGACCACGACGGAGAGCACCACTAACCGAAGGGCACTCCAGATCACCTTGAGACGCATTGCTCCTCCTTCTCGGCACGTGCCTGCACTGCGCGCGCCGGCGCCGTTGCCACGTTCATCTGGCCGTCGACACCAGGTGCAGCGCGGTCACGATCATGTCGATCAGCTTGATCCCGGCAAAGGGAAGGACCAGCCCGCCGAGCCCGTAGATCAAGAGGTTCTTCCGCAAGATGGTCGCTGCGGTGGTCGCCCGGTAGCGCACGCCGCGCAAGGCAAGCGGGATGAGCGCGGGGATGATCAACGCATTGAAGATGATCGCCGAGAGAATGGCGGTCTCGGGCGACGTCAGGTGCATGATGTTCAGCGCGTTCAGCCCAGGGTAGGCCACGACGAACATGGCCGGGATGATGGCGAAGTACTTGGCGACGTCGTTCACCACCGAGAAAGTGGTGAGCGCCCCTCGGGTGATGAGGATCTGCTTCCCGACCTCGACGATCTCGATGAGCTTGGTGGGGTTCGAGTCGAGGTCGATCATGTTCCCGGCCTCGCGCGCTGCCATCGTGCCGGTGTTCATGGCGACCGCCACGTCCGCGTTCGCGAGCGCCGGCGCGTCGTTGGTCCCGTCGCCGACCATCCCGACCATGTAGCCCTCGGAGCGGATCGACTTCACGTACTCCATCTTGCGCTCGGGGGTCGCCTCGGCCAGGAAGTCGTCCACACCGACCTCGCGGGCGATGGCGTCTGCGGTGATGGGGTTGTCACCGGTGATCATCACCGTCTTGATCCCCGCGGCACGAAGCGAGGCGAGGCGCTCTTTGATCCCGGGCTTGACCACGTCCTTCAGCTCGACGGCGCCCAGGATCTGCCGGTTCTCGGCCACGAGCAGCGGGGTGCTGCCCGCACGCGAGATCCGCTCCACCGCGGCGGCGGTCTGCGGGTCGAGGTCCACTCCTGCCCAGCGCGCCACGGACTCCGCCGCGCCCTTGCGGATCTGGCGGCCGTCGAGGTCGACACCGCTCATGCGCGTCTGGGCGCTGAAGGGCACGAACTCGACGTCCCCGCCGTCGAGGTCCGGAGCCCGGATGTCGTAGCGCTCCTTGGCCAGCACGACGATCGAGCGGCCCTCGGGGGTCTCGTCTGCGAGCGAGGAGAGCTGGGCTGCCTCGGCCAGGCGGCGCTCCTCGACGCCGGGCGACGGCGCGAACGAGGTGGCCTGGCGGCTTCCCATCGTGAGGGTGCCGGTCTTGTCGAGCATGATGACGTTCACGTCGCCGGCAGCCTCCACGGCGCGCCCGGAGAGCGCGAGGACGTTGCGCTCGAGGAGGCGGTTCATCCCCGAGATCCCGATCGCCGACAACAGCCCGCCGATGGTGGTCGGGATGAGCGCGACGAGCAGCGCGATGAGCACGGTGACCGACACCGGGGCGTGGGAGTAGACCGAGAACGGCGCGACGGTGACCACGACGACGAGGAAGATCAGGGTGAGACCCGCGAGCAGCAGCGCCAGCGCGATCTCGTTGGGGGTCTTCTGGCGCACCCCAGCCTCGATGAGGGCGATCATCCGGTCGAGGAACGACTCGCCACGCCCTGCGGTGATCCTCACCCGGATCTCGTCGGAGAGCACCGTGGTGCCACCGGTGACCGCGCTGCGGTCGCCGCCGGACTCCCGGATGACCGGGGCGGACTCGCCGGTGATCGCCGACTCGTCGACCGACGCGATCCCCTCGATGACCTCGCCGTCGCCGGGGATCACCTGGCCCGCGGCGACCACCACGACGTCCCCGGGCACGAGCGCGGTGGCAGGGACCACCTCGATGCCGCTCGGGGTCTCTCTTCGCGCCTCGGTCTCGGTCCGGGTCCGGCGAAGCTCGTCGGCGTGCGCCTGACCCCGTCCTTCGGCCATCGCCTCGGCGAAATTTGCGAAGAGCACGGTCAGCCAGAGCCAGATGGCGATCTGCCCGGTGAAGGCGAAGAGGCCCATCTTGCCCAAGGCCAGGTAGCGCAGCGCGTCGGCGGTCGTGAAGAGCGAGCCGACCTCGACGACGAACATCACCGGGTTGTGCGCGAGCGCCCGAGGGTCGAGCTTGCGCAGC
>JAKAQW010000228.1 GCA_021819525.1 Actinomycetes bacterium | reverse complement strand
GAGCACCACCGGGTCCGTGCGCTGCACCGTCGGGCCATGAAGCTGTCCGCCGCGGCCCGTCAGCTCCAGGTGAGCTTCACCACCGTCCGAGTGCTCCTTTCCCGCGGCGAGCTCGAGCTCGATCCCGAGACCGACACGAGCGGCGCCCGCTTCGTCACCCGCGCCTCGGTCGAGCAGTGCTCGAGCGCACGCAGCACGACGACGCGCCGGCGGGTCGAGCGTGCTGCCACCGTCTCCTTCCCCGAGGTCATGGCCGCCACCGGCCTCGGGCGGCGAACCGTCGTCGACCTGGTTCGAGCCGGGGTCCTCGAAGAGGTCCCCGGCCGGAGCACCACCTGCGAGATCAGCACCACCAGCCTGCAGGCATGGCTGGCTGGTGCGGATGGGGATGCTCACGGCACGGCGCAGACCTCGTAGCGCGCTCGCGTCAAAGCGACGTAGAGCTTGCGGTCTTCTTCGTCTTCTGGGTTGAGCCCTGCATGAAGCCTCCGGAACTGGTTCTCGGTCAGGCGGACGCCGACGCGATCCCACTCGCGACCCTTTGCCTGATGGATGGTCATGCCCGGAACGAGCTGTTCCCGTGAGCGGATTCGGAGTGCCAGCGCCGTAAGACGCTCGGCCTGGCGCTGCTCGGCCTCGGTACTTCCCGACGGAGGACGGCGCGGCGCGCCGAGTTCTTTCATCGCACTTCGGAGCGTGGAGAGCGCTTTCTCAGGCGCAGCCTCACCAGATGTCGCCAATAGCTCGACGACCTTCCCAAGAACGGCCGGACCCTGCGAGCGGTAGACGTCTGGATCCAGATCGAGCAGGACCAGCGCCTCGGGTAGGAAGACCGCGGAGTGTCCGAACCTGGAGCTGACGAGATGGTCGAGCAACACGATCGCTGCCGCGTCGGTCTTGTTCGTCGTCCTCCCGAAGGAGATGGGCAAGACATTGTGGGGTCCCTGCCATAGGTCGTCCCAGTTGGCGGCAAGGACCACGTCGTAGACGTCACCGGTGTCGAGAGCAACAGACTGTCCCTCGCGAAGGTGCCTGCTCAGCTGCCGCATCGTGGGGCTCTCGAAGCGGAACGACTGCGACAGTTCGACGGTCTCGAAGGTCCGAGCCTCCAAGAGTCGCGGCACACGGTCCGGCCTCGCGCCTCGAAAGCCGTAGAGAGCCTGCCAGGGATCTCCGACGAGAGTGCAAGCGACACCCGCATCACATGCCAGATCAACAAGAGCGAGGTCGAGCGGATTGGCGTCGAAGACCTCGTCGACGACCAGTTGCGCCGTACACGACCGCAAGAACTCGCCGATCGTGACCCTTCCCGCCGACGTCCTCAGTAGAGCGGCGAGAACGTCGCGGATCTCCTCGTGGGTGCAGCGGCCGGCTTCGAGGTGCCAGTGAAAGTCCTTGCGGCTTCCGATGCCGGACCTCGCCACCGTGACGGCACGGCCGGTCGAGGTCACCGTCCCTGACGAACCGACCGTCGCCACGCGTCGGTAGTTGCCGGGCGCAAGCCAACGGTAGCCACGGTGCCCGCGCCAGTCATCGAGCACGACGAGGGACGTATGGTCACCGGGCCAGCGGATCACCCCTTGGCGCAAGAGATGCTCGATGATGCTGCAGATGAGCGCGTCGATCGTCGTGACACGGTGCGGCCAGGTGAGCGCCGATGATCCCCACCGACCACGTACACGGCGATGAAGCTCACCGGTTGCCGAACGAGTGAAGCTCACGGCCGAGACGGAGCGCTGGGGATCGGCTGAACGGGTGAAGCGCAAGACGCCAAATCGCTCAGCCGCTACGGTGGTTTTTCCCGTTCCGGGTGCTGCTTCGATGAACAGCTGGTCGCAATTGGCGCGGACGGCGCTCTTCTGCTGGTCAGTGAGCGCTAGTCGTGGCATCGGCGGACGAGGTGACTTCGTGGTCGGTCGCTGCGTGGAGGTAGGAAAACAGGTCGGCGAGATGGCTTGGTACGGAGACGCTCGCTCCATTGGTCACAGCCTCGCGGATGGCGGCGGCAAGCGCGAAGGCGAACTCCCCCTTGCGGCCACGGCCAGACGTGAGAAACAGATCGTCGATCCCCTCCGTAGTGATAGGGCTGGGCGCTGTCAGTCCGAGCGCTTCGAGCGCTTCGAGCACGAGAGTCTCGTTCCCCGGAGTGACCGCAGGTTCGAGCGTGGGATGGTTCACGAAGCAGCGCACGGTATCGGCGTGGTACGCGTCGATCCAGCCTGGCTTCGCAGGCTTGGCGCCCGACCGATCGTCGGAGTCGCGCAGCACAGCGACCCGTGTCGCGAGTTCGTAGCCGGGCGTGGCGAGGAGCTGGACCGGCCACTCACCCACCTTGCTCCCCATGACGACGACCGTGAGCGCCTCGACGAAGTCCCGTTTCGACCGATCGTCAGCCGCCCAGGCCAATCCGAGCTGGCGCACCAGCACGGCGTCGGTGACGCCTTCCACGAGCACGAGCTGGTTGGCGAACAGTGACGCGGATCGGGTCGCGTCGAGGTGGAGGGCCGTCAGCCTCAGTATCCTGCTCAGCTGGGGCTCGGCGACGGGCAAGTCTGCGATGGGCCGGGCGACACTTCTGCCTTGGTTGTCTCTTCTCAGCACGACGATGTCAGCGGGCTCGCAAGCACTTGCCATCTCGCCCGAATGCGTGCTGACGATCACCTGGAGCTCCGGACGCTCGAGCGTCGTCCGGCGCAGGTACCGCATGAGACCATGTTGGAGTTGTGGGTGGAGGTGGGCTTCGGGCTCCTCGATGACGATCGTCGCGTGGAACAGCTCGGGGAAGAACGAGTCCTCGATGGCTTCGGCTTCCGCATCTGCCTGAGCGACGGGGTCTTCAGCAGTCGCAGCGTCGTCGACATTCGTGGCAGGCGGTCTCAGGGCGTCCTCGGCATCTCGTCGCGGATCCGAACTGGCCCCCGTTGCCTCACCGCCAGGTATTGCGGCAAGCGTTATCGCGATGTGGAGCAGATTGACGTACCCGAGCCCCGAGACCTCGAGGCGCTGGGCCATGACACGCTGGTCGACGGCCGAGAGTAGGAACTCGAGCACGCAGGCAAGGAAGGCGTCGTCGACCTCCTGACGGCCGACGAACGCGTGGTGGCGGCTCACCCCTCCAGTGAGAGACACGAGGTAGTCCGACACGCGTGCCTCGACCGCCTGAATGAGGTCATGCGACACGAGGCCGTCAAGCAGGTGGGCGGCCAGGCCCCGCAGATCGCCGAGGTTGCGGTGGCCATGCTGACGGTCCTGCTCGGCGCGCAAAAGCTCGACGAGAACCTCTGCCTCTCGGCGGGCGAGCTCGTCGACGGGGTTGCGGAGGGCTGGCAGGTAGATGAGGCGGGTGCTGTCGACGTGCTGACCATTGTCGATGTTCACTGCCCGGACACTCCCCAGCGAGCGCTCAAGTGAGCGGGACCAGCTGGGGGGTGGTTGTGACTGGACCAGAAGCGACCGGCCCAGGGGTCCCTCGACGTCATCCTTCTCGAACTCGAAGCCGACCTCGATCACCCTCGGGGCGTCACCGAGCGCGGCCGCCGACGGTCGTGGAAGCTGAGGGAAGCGATGGGGGTGGGCGAGGTAGAGCGCATCGCACACGGTCGTCTTACCGGCGTTGTTCGCTCCGAGAAGCACGCTGAAGCGGCCAGGGAAGGTGCACGTGAACGTGTCGATTGCTCCAGCTCTGAAACCCGCGACCGACACAGTGCTCAAGTACACCGTGCCGCGTCTTCCAGTCCGGGCAACCGCGCAACAGATGTCATAGCTTGTCGTACCACTCGAGCACGAGTTGTTTGGTGCGGAACTCGCCGTAGGCCTTCTCCTCGAACCGCCTGAGGACGGGGAAGGAATCGAGCACGAAGACCAATTCGTCGTTCTGCATTTCGTAGACAAACTTCGCGACGAATGCATCGAGCTGTGCGCGCGCCGCACTGCGACTCATGTCGTCGGTGAAGGAGTCGTCGGGGACGACGTCGACTGGCACAGGCTCGCACCACCCGTATTCGCTCATCGAGTTCCAGTACGGCGTCATCTCCGGCCCGGTGCAACTGAGACGTAGCGCGAGAGGCGCGAGCACCGCAGTTCGCGGGTCATCAACCGCGAGCCGCGGTACGGGCAAGCTATCGACGGTGGTGTAGCTCATCTTCGCTCCCGTCAGCTTGGCCCGTGCGAGCCAGTCGGTGGCCAACGCGTTCAGAAGCGCCAGGAGGGGCATGTAGGCCCACTGCTGGTTCTCTGGAAAGAGGATCGTCGGCACCTTGTCGCCGCAGATGACATTGGGCGGTATCAATGCAGCGGTGAGGCTCCGTCGATCCCTGGGGCTGGCTACGTCCATGAAGCCGATGCGGAAGTAGTCAGTCCGGTCGCCCACCTTCGCAGGGATGTCCCTCTCCCTCATGTACCACTGGGGCCGGATCGCCTTCTCGGGATCGGCGAAGGTTCGTTCCTGCCAGACGGCGCTGTTGCCGTGGCCGGAGACGTACGTCTTGGCTCGGTGGTCGAAGTGGTCGATCATCCTGCCCTCGTAGACCGGCAGCCCCGAGGGGTCGTCCGTGAACAGGTGCCGGTCGTTGCCCATGTCGACCTCGCGCCGGAAGTCTCGAAAGGGGAGGCCGGGGAGGTTGCGGCCGAACGGCGGCCAGGCGGCGTAGATCCGCTGGCTCACGCTGAGCGCGGCGCTGCTTCGAATCTCGGGGATGGCGTAGGTGAGCGGCTCTTGTTGGCGGATCGTGTCGGCGTCGATCGTGAGCGCGGTCGCGGCTGCGAGCTCGCTGGCGTCCTCCATGCCGAACTTGGTTATAAAGGACGCGGTCCTTCCTCCTGCCATGGCGGTGTAGGCGGCGAAGCGCGCCATGTCGATCTGGAACCAGCGCTTCTTGTAGTTGCTGAAGCCGTAAAGGGCGACAAGTTGGCAGCGGTCGAGCAGGTACTTCCGGAGATTGACCTCCTTGGCACCGGCATAGAGACCTGCAGGCACAATCTGTGCCGTATAGCCACCAGGACGGGTCATCCGGAGCCCTACCTCCATGAACATTCGATAGACGTTGGTCGCACCTCCACCAAGGTTGCTGTGAGCCATCCGGAAACGACCGCTCTCGGCTCTAAAGTGCGCAAGAGCGACGAGATTCCGTCGATACTCGCGCCACTCTTCTGCGATGCCTTCATCGCCCAAGAGCTCGTCGATGACGGCTGCCTGTTCCTTCGGTCCGAGGGAACGCATGCCGGGGCGGTAGCGAGCGAAGAACTCGCGTTGGTCCGGGCTGAGGGTGTCCCAAGGCGGGTTGCCGAAGACGAGGTCAAAGCCGCCCTGCCAGCCCTCGTCTGCTTCAGAGTCGGCGGCGAAGACGTCAGGAAAGGCGAGATGGGGGTGGAGGAACCGGTAGCGTTCGGAAAGCTGGGCCACAAGGCGGATGGCGTCGGGGTTGTCGGTTCGGTCGGCGGCGACGGCCCTGAGCGTCTGGTCGGTGATCGCTGGCTGA
>JAKAQW010000227.1 GCA_021819525.1 Actinomycetes bacterium | reverse complement strand
AGCCAGCGTGGCGCCCTGACGCCCCTACCCCCGGCAACCCTGGGCGACTGCCTCGGCCAGCGTGGCGCCCTGACGCCTCGGTGTCCTGCTCGGATCACTCCCCGAGCCCCCTAGCGAGGACGTCACGACGAGCACTTCGTCGGCGCACGAGCACCAGCACGCCGGCACCGACCATGCCCGCACCGACCGACCCGGCCAGAAGCCCCGCTTGGGCAGCGGCGAAGAGCCCGGGATCCCCCGAGAAAGCCACTGCCGCGAACAGGAGCGGCACGGTGAACCCCATACCGGTAAGCGCGGCCCCACCGACGAGCTGTCCAGCCCCGGTGTCGACCGCGGGCGACACCCCTGTGGCCCAGGCACTGCCAACGGCACCCAGGGTGACCCCGAACAGCTTGCCGACCACCCGGGCCACCACGATACCGGTGAACACGACGACGGCGCCGGGAACGACGAACAGCGCGTGACGGACATCGACCCCGGCATTGGCCAAGGCGAACAGCGGCAGCACCACCAAACCCGACAGCGGTTGCAACCGTCGTTCCAGGCGTTCGATGCTCAGGGAGGAACCCGGGCCTACCGGGACCAGCACACCGGCCAGCACACCGGCCAGGGCCGGCTCAACTCCGCCGGCAGCCAGGCCGACCCACAGTGGGACCATCGCGATGAGCGCCGGCCAGGGCGTCTTCCAGCGACGGCGGGCAGCCAGCAGCCCAAGCGTCCCGGCGGCCACGGCGACCAACGGCCAAGGTGCAAGATGCCTCCCCGACACCACTGCGAGGACAGCCACCGACCCCACGTCGTCGGCCACAGCCAACGTCACGAGGAACAGCCGCAGACCGCCAGGCACCCTGTCACCGAGCAGCGCGGCCGCCCCGGCCACAAAGGCGATGTCGGTGGCCATGGGCACACCCCACCCGAGAGCCGGCTGCCCGCCGTGGGCAACCACCAGGTAGGCCGCGGCCGCCCCGACCATGCCACCGGCGGCCGCCACCACTGGCACCAGGGCTCGCCGCCAGCGGGCCAAGGCGCCCGTGGCCCGCTCGCGGCCGATCTCCAGGCCGACAACCAAGAAGAACACGGTCATGAGACCACTGTCGATCCAAGCCCGCAGGTCGACCACCCACGAGGCCAGCACGCCCAGACGGATCGGGGTGCTCCACAACGTGGCGTAACTCGACGACCAGGGGCTCGATGCCCACGCCAGCGCCACTACGGCCGCCACTACCAGGATCAGCCCGGCTCGCTGTTCACTTGCCCACAGCCGAGCGTCACTCCGGTCAGCGGGATCCGGCCCGGCCTTCGAACCTCCAGCCTCGACACCTCCAGAGGTCGCGCCGGGCCCGGACTCGCTTGGCGCCGCGCTCGGCACAGCACGTCGTGACCGAGCACGGTGCGACGAAAAGAACGGAAGAGGGTGATGGGTGCGCGTCATGCTCCAGATGCCGACCAGGCTTCCCGGCGCGCCACCTCTTACGATAGCCGCTATCCGAGTGGTCCCGCGTCGTCATGTCCCGCCGCGTCGCAAACGTCGTTCATCTCCCGAACAGATGTGCACTGCGAACCGGGCTCGCGTGGGATCGCCCATCACGCGGGAGACGGCGAGGTCACGAGGTCGGCCGGGATCCACTCGAGTGCGACCCGCGAGTGATCCCACCATGCATGACACGCCCGACAAGTAGGCTGCAGTTGTGGATGCGCTGGGCATCATCCGGCAGATGGAGGGCGACCCGGCACTTCGCGCCCAGATGCGCGCCGTGCTGCTGGGAGACGAGATGCTGGAGCTCCCCAGCCTCGTTCGCCATCTGGCGGAGAGCCAGGAGCGCACCAGCCAGCAGCTAGGCAAGCTCATCGCCCGCATCGATGAGCTTGCGGAACAAGTGGCTCGCCTCACCGCAGCGCAGGCTGCCACCGAGACACGGCTCGGTGAGCTTGCCCGGGCACAGGCTGCCACCGAGACACGGCTCGGGGAGCTTGCCGACAGCACCGCGCGGCGCTTCGATGCGGTGGAGGCGCGTCTCGACGAGCTCACTGCCGCCCAGGTCGCCACCGAGACACGGCTCGGTGAGCTTGCCCGGGCACAGGCTGCCACCGAGACACGGCTCGGGGAGCTTGCCGACAGCACCGCGCGGCGCTTCGATGCGGTGGAGGCGCGTCTCTATCGGGTCGAATGGGATCTGGACAAGGTGAGAGACGACCTGGGCGACGTGAAGGGATCGCAATTCGAGCTGAAGGTGCGGGACAATCCGCGTCGGTTCGTGCCTCGTCGCCTGGCAGCGTCTGCTCGTCTCGTCGGCGACGAGCAGCTTACGGCTTTGCTGGAAGCGTTGGACTCCACCGCAGCCGATGACGTGGAGCGCGCCGACGCGCTCATCGAAGCCCATCTCCCAGGCGGCGGGCTGGCAGTGCTCGTCGTGGAAGCGTCGTGGACCGCCCACGTCGACGACGTCGAGCGTGCACAGCGCCGGTGTGAAGCGCTACGCGCCAGCGGCGTAGATGCACGGGCGTTGGTGGTGTCCCATGTCACACCAGCGGAACCGGTGTTGGATGCCGCTCGGCAGGCCAGGGTCGCACTGATGGCGGAGACTGACGGCCTTCTCGTCCTGCCAGCGGCCGACGCCGCATGACCAGCCGCCGCGATCGCCGCGGGTAGCGCGATCGCCAGCTGCCTCGAGGACACAGGTCGCGTCGGAGCAGGCAACGCTGTGGAGTCGTCGAACGAGGCACCGTAGCCACGTGCTCCTCCGACATCGCACACCGGAGGTGATCACGTCCCTGCCAGCACGTGTCGTGGTGATCGAAGGACGCGGCTCGACGTAGTGGCAGCCCGGAGGAGGCGACGGTCGCTGGCGTGCACTCCAGGAGGCAGCGATGATGTCGGTCCATGGCGCCTTGGAGCTCAGGAGAAGGTGCTCCCGACGCTTGGACCCAGGTGCGTACTCGGGCGCGCTGGCGTGATTGCCCTGGTCCACCAGCCGTTCTCGTGATCGGCCAGCCCCGCATCGGCCAGATGCTCCAGGACCAGCGCCGTCTCCCCGATGCGCAAGCCGCAGCGACCGGTCACCGTGTCGATGCTTGCCGGCTGGTCATCGAGCACATTCAACACCGCCCAGGCCACCGACCGGTCGTCGCCCGCGCCGCTGGTCATAGCGACCCGGAGCTCGTCGTCTTCTCCGACCGAGACCGCCGCAGCCACCGACTGGTCGTCGCTTTCGCCGCCGACCACGCTCTTCGCCGAAGCCAGCTCCCTCACCGAGGCTGATGCCGGGAGTGGGTGGGCTGATGCCCGCGCCGAACCTGGCCTGAAAGCCGCAACGGGCGACATGGCTCCTTCGGGTGCCAGAACAGCAGCTGGCGCTATCGCTCCATCGAGCGTCGGCTGCAGTTCGGTCACGGTGCTGGCAACAGGATCCTGCGGATCAGCGGATCGCGCCCGAACAACGGCTTCCAGACGACCAGGTGCCGACGTGGGAGCTGGTGGCCGGTGCCGTCGGCTCGTCGGTGCACCGCCGACGAAGAGCCGTGCCGGTGGGCACACAGGCACGCTGGCGTCCCCGCTGCCCTCGTCGAGCACGGCCAGCAGGCGGAGCACATCGTCGGCATGGCGTACCGCCACCGCCTGGCGCTGCGCCAGGAGCGCGTTCGTGCCGGCGGAGGCCGGACTGTGCACCGAACCGGGAACCACCGCCACTGCCCGGCCGCGGCGCCGGGCAGCACGTACCGTGTACAAGCTCCCACCCCGCGCATGGGACTCCACTACCACGACCACCTCTGCGGCCGCAGCCATGATCCGGTTCCGAACGGCGAACATCCACCGGCTCCCCACAGCCCCCGGGGGCACTTCGCTGTAGAGAACACCTTGGCGAGCGACCTCCAAGCGCAGCTCGTCAGCTTCGCGAGCCAGCCGCAGGTCAACTGCATTCCCAAGGATGCCGAGCAGCGGCGTGGAGCCACCCGCGGCCAGCGCACCGCGGTGCGCGGCCGCGTCGATGCCACGGGCAAGCCCCGACACCACCACCACGCCAGCCGAGGCCAAGCCCAGGCCCAGATCAACTGCCGTGCTCTGCCCGGCCCGGGTCGGCGCACGGGTGCCTACCACCGCCACCCGCCGCCGGTGGTCGAGATCGCCGCCGCGACGCACACCGCCGGCACCTCGAGCACCACCAACCCTGCCCTCCTCGCCCCGAGCGCCAGCGCCAGCGCCAGCACTACCAATCCCGCCCTCCTCGCCCCGAGCACCAGCACCAGCGCCAGCTATGAACAGCACCGCCGGTGCCTCGGGGTCTGCCGCCAAGAAGGAGGGATATCGAGCCTCGCCAAGAAGCAGCACTTCGACACCTGCGGCGATACAAGCGGCACCGACTGCCTGCGGCGAGTACGCAGCCGCCCGGGGACGGTAGCGACCCGCAGGATCGAGCTGATGACGGCCGTCGCGCAGCTGCTCCCACACGTCGAGCGGGCTCGCCACACCCAACATCCGGCGCAGCATCGCTGGTGACATCCCCAACGCGGCCACGGCTGCGGCATACAGATGCTCGTCATCGAGCAGCAGATCAGCTCCTTCCCCAGGCCCCTCGGAAGCCGCATCGCTCCGGCCCTCGGATGCCACATCGCCGTGGAGCTCGGCGCTACGGAGAGCTCGCACGGCTGTCACCTGCCGATCCTCGACCCGCGATCCTCGACGGCACCGATTTGCTACCGCCGAGCCCCGCAGTCCCTGCGGGCCCCCAGCACCAACCCCGTCCCCCTTCACCGGACGTCCTTCGACGCCCTCTCCAGCACCCCTGGTCACCGGCTTTGTCGACTTCGCAAGATGTCCCGACCCCTGTGCAACGCCAGGGCTTCTGCGACGTGCTGCTCGGTGACCGTCTCGCTACCTGCCAGATCAGCAATCGTCCTCGCCACCCGTCGAACACGGTGCAGCCCGCGAGCCGACAGCGTCCCAGCGCGAAGCTGCTGGTCCAACAGACGCCTTGTCACCTCGGTCAACGGGGCCACCCGGTCGAGGTCGGCCACCGGCAAGGCCGCGTTCACCACCACCCCACGCCTCTGCGCCGCGCGCCGGGCCATGGCCACCCGCCCTGCCACGACCGACGAGGACTCCCCCGTCGACGCCGCGAACAATTTCGCAGGGTCGCACCGGCTCAGCACTACGGCCAGGTCGAACCGGTCGAGCAACGGCCCCGAGAGGCGGCGGGCATAGCGCGCCCGGCTGACCTCACTGCAACGACACGCCCCTCTGGTCACGCCCTCCCCGCACGGGCATGGGTTCATGGCACCCACGAGCAAGAACCGTGCTGGCAGCTCCGTAGACCCCCGCGCTCGGCTCAGCCGCACCACCCCTTCTTCCAACGGCTCACGCAGCATGTCGAGCACTGCCGCCGGGAACTCCCCCAGCTCGTCCAAGAACAGCACCCCGGCGTGAGCCAAGCTGATCTCGCCGGGTCGCAGCCACGAGCCGCCCCCGGTGAGCGACGCCACGGTCGCACCGTGGTGCGGCGCCCGGAACGGCGGGCGAGAT
>JAKAQW010000226.1 GCA_021819525.1 Actinomycetes bacterium | reverse complement strand
GGTGGCGCCGGTCTGCACGCACAGCAGGGCGTCGTGGGCCACCGCGTCCTGGCGATGGGTGTAGTGGCTGTCGTTGGTGGCCAAGAGCGGGGCGCCCAGCCGCCGGGCGACGTCGACGAGCTGAGGGTTCGTCTGGCGCTGCGCGGCAAGCCCGTGGTCTTGGAGCTCGACGAAGAAATTGTCGGTCCCGAAGATGTCCTGGAGCCGGCCGGCCAGCTTCAGGGCCTTGTCCGCGTCGCCGGCCAAGAGCGCCTGGAGCACCACCCCGCCCAGGCAGCCCGAGGTGGCGATGAGGCCCTGGTGGTACTGCTCGAGCAGCTCCCAGTCACAGCGTGGCTTGTAGTAGTAGCCCGACAGGTACGCCTCGGACGACAGCTTCATCAGGTTGCGGTACCCCGCGGTGGTCTCCGCGAGCAGGGTCAGGTGGTAGTAGAGCTTGTCGCCGCCCTCCACGTCGCCGCCGGTGTCGTCGACCCTGCCGCGGCGCACGGGTCGCTCGAAGCGTGACTCGCCGGCCATGTACGCCTCGGTGCCGATGACCGGGTTGATGCCGTGGCTGGTGCACAACTCGTGGAAGTCGAGGACGCCGTACATGTTGCCGTGGTCGGTGATCCCGAGCGCCGGCTGCCCGTCGGCCGCGGCGGCCTGCACCAGATCCGCCAGCCGCGCGGCGCCGTCGAGCATGGAGTACTCGGTGTGGGTGTGCAGGTGTGTGAACGACCGACCGTCGCCCATCAGTCCGGCCCTCCTCGACCTGTGGAAAAGTTCCGACCAGCTGGCACCGCTCCTGGCCGGCACCGCACTGGGCTCTCCGGGGGTCGTCCGCTCCCACCGGTGAACCACAACGTCGTAGTTCGTCATCCTAGCATCCCCGGGTGCGGGGCACCGGAGCCGACGTCGCCCCTGCGACGAGCCGGGACACCTCACCGGGCCACGCCTCTGACAGTGGTGCGCTACCGGGAGGACGCCCTATCAGGACGTTCCCGATCTGCGTGACAGAGCCGAGGCGCCCCAGAGCCGATCTGAGCGATCGTCGGTCCCTCTCTGGTGCCGGTGTTCGGCGTGCCGTTTGCGTGCGCGCCCGAGCGGCACTTCGCGGGCACCCTCCGGACTGCTCGCTCGTCGGGATAGTGGGGCATAGTTGACCCAGCCGACACATAGGCGTATAGCTAGCACGACACGACCTGACCGATGGAAGTGTGATCTCGATGTTCAGTAGCCGACGCACGTGGCTCGGACGGAACCCGCGGCGCACCATCGGTCTGCTCGTCTGCACGGGCCTTGTGGCTGCAGGAGCCGGTACGTTCGTGGCCGGGGTGGACGGTCGCTCATCTCGATCCACGAAAGCGGTTTCCGCATCTGCGCCGCGCGTCGGCGGCGAACATACCGTGGCATCGGGCCAGAGGTGCGCGTCTCGCAACCTTCACATCTCGCTTGCAACCAACCAAAGTGGCAAGGAGTTGTCGAACGCTTCTATGGAGGGATCGACGATCGCCTACAGCGTCACGAATATTGGGAGCGTGACGTGCGTGCTCGATGGCTATATGCTTCCTGTCTGGACAAACGTCTCAGGGACCCCGGAACCGTTCGCTGGACAGCGTGCGATGGCGGGTGACACTTACGCCACAGCCAGCAGTACAGCGGCCACGCACACGCAGGCGACCACGGTGCAGCAGAGGGCGTCGAGCCGGCCGGGGCCAGGCACAGGCGCGGCGATCTGCCCGGTGCCGCCCCGGGCACTCATGGCCTCGGCCAGAGCACCAGCCCGGCGGATAGCGACGGCCAACCCCGCCACCAGCAGGTCGATCCCCTCCTGGCTCCAGCGACGCAGCACCGCCTCGTCGCCGGATCCCAGACGGGGACGCAAGCGGCGCGCGGCCACGAGCACCCGCACCTCGTCGACCAGCAGTGGCAAGCACCGCACACACAGGGCGACCACGACAGCTAGCTCGTCCACCGGCACGCGCACCAGCCGCAACGGTCGCAGCAGGCGAGCCAGCGCAGGCGCGACGTCGGCGATCGGCGTGGTCCAGCCAACGAGGGCCGCCGCCCACAACACCAGCACGCTGACCGCTGCGAAGCGGGCAAAGCTCACCAGCCCGCCGAAGCCGACCGCCAGGCCGCCTGCCTGCAACACCGGCTGCCCGCCCCGCAGGGCGCTCAGCACCGCGGCCACCACCAGCCCCACCCACAGCCAGCGAGGCGGCCGGGGCAGCGCGCTACGCGGCACCCTCGCCAGCGCGCTGGCCCCGACCAGCAATGCGGTGACGAGAAGCACGGTGCTCCATGCCGTCCAGACCCACCGCCTGCAGCAGACCCTGGACATCGACCTGCCGGCCCGGGGGCAGGCCCCACACGACGTCGTCGGCGACCCGCACACCTAGCACCTGGGTCTCGGGCCTCTGCAGGACCATCGCGATGCCCCCCGGCTCGCCCAGGCCGGGATCCCCGGGGCGCCACAGCCGGCCGCTGGTGGGCTGCTGGCCGGCCAGCAGCCGTGCAAGGGTCGACTTGCCCGAGCCATTGTCCCCCACGACGGCCACGTGCTCGCCAGACCCCACCTCCAGGTCCACATCTGCCAGGGCGTCGTGCGAGGATGTTGAGCAGCAGCACCCGCAGCGAGGACAGGACCGCGAGCAGGGCGATCCCACCTCCCGCGAGCACCGGAGCGACCGCCACCGCTGCAGCCAGGACGCGGGGGAGGCCCCAGGCGCGCCGGTGACCGGTCCCGACCAGCCCGCCGACGACGGCGCACTGCACGACAGCACTCACCGGGCCGATACCCGCCATCAGGAAGCCGACCGTGGTGGCGGCTACCGTCGCGGCGAGCACCGCTCGCAGCCGATGCCGCTGCGCCAGCAAGCCGATCGGCACCGCGGCCAGCAATCCGGCGACGACGCTCGCGTGGGGGACGAACCAGCCGGCCATCACGAACGCCACGCAACTGCCACCCATGACCGCCGCCATGGCCAGCTCCACCGGCTGCAGTGGTCCGCGGCTCACCCGGGCCGCTACCGACGGATCCACGCGCTCGTCGGGCCTGCCCATCCATAGCGCACGCGGCGATGCCTTCTCCAAGTGCACGGTCACCGCACCAGCCTGGCCGGCCGGAGCATGCAGGTGGGCTCACCGGGCCGCGACACCCGAAGCACACGGTGCATCTGGTCGAGCGCCACGGTGATGACCGGGTCGCCTTCGGCGATGGTGGGAGGTACAGAGAGGGTGGCCCGGAGCTCGGGTCGGTGCCACCAGGGGCAAACTGTCTGAGCCGACTCAGAGCTCACCTGGTGATGACAGCGCGGGGCACCGGGTAGCGCCTGGTTGATCTTCCCGGTGCCAGGTGGGGACCGTGAAGTGCTGACTCGACCAATGGCAGCGGCAAATCGTCCGGTTGAGCTCTGGTGTGGTGCTTGTCGTCCTGGTCCTTCGCCGAGGATGATCGCTTCGAAGTGTCGACTCTGTCTGGAAGCGGCACTTGCCAATGCTCCCGGCGAGCCAGCCCAGCCTTGACTCCCGGCTGGTGACACCGAGCCGAGCGCTCGGCCACCTCGCCCGGCGCCCCTGTTGCGTCAGTGCCGCTCTGATCCTACGGGCTCAGCGTGACTTTTCGTTCCATTGTTCGTAAGCCCCCGAACCCGTCTCACAGGAAGTAGACGAGTGAGCCGACGATCACCGCGAGCAGTGCGGAGGGCCCCTCGTAGGCGCCGACGATCCGTACCGTCGCCGGCTCCACCTTTGAAGCGTCGAGACGCACGGGTCGATCTCCTACCGTGCCGCGCACCTTCGCTCGGGTCAGGTCCCCACTCAACGCTGCAGACAGGTCGAAGGCAGTCTCACCGACCGTTCCGTCGATGACGACCGTGTTGGTCGAACCGAGCCCGCCCTCGGCTGCTGTGACGTCGAGCTCTACGGGCCGTGCACCGAGCGCCCCGGTGATGTGCGCCCGGTCGAAGAAGAAGCCGGGATCGAGATGGAAGCGGCCCCGCACGCTCACCGCTTCGTCGCCGAAGTGCCCTGCGAGGCTCCCGCCGGGCTCGGGGTGGCTGCTCGAGTTGTCGTCGAGATCCCAGGTCGCCGCCACCTCGCTGCCGGAGAAGGTACCGCTGGCGGAGCCGTGGTGGGAGGGGGCAGCCACGCGCAGCTGCACCTCGGTGCCGGCCACGGTGCCCTCCATCACTTCGTGGTCCCGGTAGACCAGCTCGACGCGCGCCGCATCGGCGACGGCGTCGATGTCTACCGGGTCGAGCTGGTCGTCTGGGAACCGCCGCGCTCTGCGGGCAACCGGCGCTTGCCCCACCCCCGCTCGACGGGCTCTGCCCCCAGGGCCCCCTGCGAAGATGCTCGGCGCCGGTGGGCCGAGGAGCGTCCCGCAGCGCGTGCAGAAGACCACCGCGACGGTGAGGGGATCTCGCCTGGCCTCGTCGGCGCTGGGGGGCACTTCCATCATGCGGTAGCAGGCCACCTCCGCGAGCCGCGCTCCGCAGCGCCCGCAGGTGGGTTCTGCCTCTGTGGGTCCTGCCCGCCTGAGCCCTGCCCTTGACATCGGGCCTGCGCCGGGCTCCGACGCCGGGCCTGATCCCGCCTCGGGCACATGGCCTCCGGGGTAGCCCGAGAGCAGGCGGATGACCTCCTGCCTGACCCGGGGCAGATCCGCGCCGAGGCCGACCAGCACCTGGGCAGCGACCCCCTCACCCTCTCGCACCACACCGAGCAGGATGTGCTCGGTGCCGATGTAGTTGTGGCCCAGCTGCAGCGCCTCGCGCAGCGACAGCTCCAGCACCTTCTTCGCCCGCGGCGTGAACGGGGGCGAGCCGCCAGGAGCAGCTTCGGCAACCCCGATGATCTCTGTCACCTTCGCCCGAGCCGACTCCAAGGTGATCCCGAGCGACCCGAGCGCCTGGGCCGCGACGCCGTCGCCCTCGTGGACGAGGCCGAGCAGGACGTGCTCGGTGCCGATGAAGCTGTGGTTGAGCTGGCGCGCCTCCTCCTGGGCCAGCACGAGCACCCGTCGGGCTCGGTCGGTGAAGCGCTCGAACATTGCGCCCCAGCATCGCAGATCGCCGAGGCGGCGGCTGGGCGTACGTGTCGGAGAGCGGGGAGCACCGAGGGAGGGGACTGTGCGACGGTGAGCAGCCGGCTCATGAATTGACGCCTTGGCCTGGCACGACGCGCTGCCGGGCCGTCTGGCAACGGCTGTGATTCGGGGTGGCCCGGTCACGGGGCGCCGTCCGCACGCCGGTCGCCCAGGCCCCTGAGGCCGTCGCCGGATCCGGGTGTCACCCGCCACCGGCTGCGACGCACGTTGGGCCAGATCCTCGTCGCCTGCCGCGAGCCCCGCCACCGGGTGCGGCGCCGTCACCGTCGCCACCTCGTCGGCGCTGGTGCGCTCAACGTCGTCTACGCCGGCATCGTCGCCGGGCTCGTGCTCCAAGCCGACGACACGACCGGCGGTCGGGCCTCAGAGGTAGGTACCGGGCCGGTGCACCGGCCCCTCGGGGCTCGACCCCGGCGGCAGCCCCCGCTGGCGCATCTCATCGAGCTGGCTGCGCGCGGCCATCTGCT
>JAKAQW010000225.1 GCA_021819525.1 Actinomycetes bacterium | reverse complement strand
AAGGGGGTGTCAGTGGCTTCCAGGCCCCAAGGCAGGACACAACACGACACGGCAGCCCGGCGCGCCCTCGAGGGTCGGTAGGTCGTAGTCATCAGCTCCCACGGCGGCTGATAGAGCCCACCGCAGGGCCCGTCAGCGATACTGCTGCGGACACGTCAGGCGCAGGATCAGCTAGCGACAGGGTAACCTGTCAGGTGTGGAGATCGCTGACCGGGCTCGACGACACGGGATCTCCGATGAAGACATTCAGGCGGCGGTGCAAGTGCCGTTCCGCATCGTGGGTCAAGGAGAAGATCGGGTCCTGGTGATCGGTGCCGATCGTGCTGGGCGGCTGCTCGAGATCGTCGTCCTCGACCCCTACGACAATCCCGTTGCGATCCATGCCATGCCGCTGCGACGGAAGTTCTACCACTATCTGTGAGGAAGGTGATGCCTGTGCCCCGTACACGTGAAGAGCTGGAACGAGCCGCCAACGAAGCCGAGACGTGGCTCGACTCCTTGGACCCCGCCACGACTCCTGCCGAGGACCCTGCCGACCTGCGCCGCATCGGCCTGGCACTGCGTGAGTTGGCTGACAAGCAACGCGACCTCGAGGAGGCGGTCGCTGCCGCTAGGGCCAACGGCCGAAACTGGGGTGAGATCGGCCTCGTCCTAGGTATCTCTCGCCAGTCCACCCGGGAGCGCTACGGGCAGGCGACCGTGACACAAGTGACCGCCCCGCGAGACTGAACGCCCGCTGGCCCATCGGCAGCTGACACGTCGATGTTCGTGGTGTGGCTGGCATCATGGTTGGGCTTCTACCTTGCGGCTGGGGTAGCTTCGGGAGAACTGGGCCTACTTGACACGTGTGCCCTGTCGGGACTCGGGGGGTCCTTGAACCGATGCTTAGCGGAGGGCTGGCAGACCGGTGGACGGTCGCTTTCGAGTTGCCGCCACCGCGCCAACTGGGGCGGGTACCACGGGACGCTGGCCAGCGCGCTGTGTCTCGGCGACCAGGGACCAGGTATCTCTGTTGCCACGGTCGAGAGCGATGAGAGCCCCTGCGTCGAGCACCCTCACGCAGCGGGTGGCTTGCTGCGTCGGCGGGGAGCGTGACGGTCAACCTGGGCATAGCGCGATCCATGGCTTCAGTATGAGACGCGTCTTACTGGCATCCCGTCTGGATCTGGCCGGCTCGTGATGAGGCTCAGCTCCCGAGCTGGTGCTTGAGCACCTTGCCCATGTCGTTTCGGGGCAGGCGGTCGACGAAGCGGACCACCCGGGGGCGTTTGTGGCTGGCCAGCTGCTCGGCGACGTGCTCGGTGCAGACCTGGGCGCTCGGCGCGCCGGCGGCATCGGGAACGATCCACGCCACCACCCGCTCACCGAGGTCGTCGTCGGGTTCCCCGGTGACCGCCACCTCGGCCACCCCGGGCAGCTCGAGGAGGACGCCCTCGATCTCCGCGGCGCCGATCTTGTGCCCGCCGCTCTTGATGATGTCCGACGACCGGCGACCCATGATACGGATCCGCCCCTCGTCGTCGACGGTGGCGGCGTCACCGGTGCGGAACCAGCCGCCGGGCCCTACGGCGGCAGCGGTGGCGTCGGGTCGGTCCAGATAGCCGAGGAACAGCGTCGGCCCGCGAACTTCGATCTCGCCGACGGCGTCGGGTCCGGTGCTGGCCATGACGGCACCGTCGTCGTCGACGAGGCGCAGGTCCACCCCGTCGACCGGTTGGCCGACGGTCCCCGCCGCGCCGGTGTCGTCGGCTCGGGTGGCGCAGGTGATGAGGGTCTCGGTCATGCCGTAGCGTTCGACGACTCGTCGCCCGCAGCGTTCGGCGATGAGGCGGCGGTCCGGGGCGGCCAGCGGCGCCGAGCCCGATACCAGCAGGCGGGCACCGGCCAGCGCCGAGGCGACGGTGGCGTCGGTGCCCGCTGCGCCAGCGAGGCGGTGGTACATGGTCGGCACGCCGAACACCATGGTGGCTCCGCCGTGGAGCGCGCCGGCGATCGCGTCGGGGGTGAACCGACCGGGGTGCTCCAGGCGGCTGCCGACCCGCAACGCCCCGAGCAGCCCGAGCACCAGCCCGTGGACGTGGAACAACGGCAGGGCGTGGGTGAGCACGTCGTCGGGGGTCCAGCACCAGGCTGCGGCCAGCGCGTCGATGTCGGCGGCGAGCGCCCGCCGGGGGAGCACGGCACCTTTGGGGAGCCCGGTGGTTCCCGAGGTGTACACGATCAGCGCCGGCTGCTGCGGTGGCGGCTCGGGCCACCACGACGCCGAACCCGACAGGTGACCGGCGTCGACCCGCTCCAAGGCTGCCAGGGCATCGGGAAGCTCCGCTCCCGGTGCGGCCACCACCACGTCGGGTCGGGCGTCGGCCACGATGTGGGCCACCTCGCGGGGTCCGGCGCCGGGGTTGACCGGCACGGCGGGCACACCGGCGGTGAGCGCGCCGACGATGGCGATGGCACAGCCGGTGTCGGCGGTGGCCCACACCGCGGCACGCCGCGCGCCACCGATGGCCGAGGCCACCGCGCCGGCGCTGGCGGCCAGCTGTTCGTAGGTGAGCGATTGCCCGGCGATGCGGAGCGCTGTCGACCCCGGATCGTGCTCGGGCAGCAGCCGACCGGCTGGCTCGCGTCGGCTGCTGCCGCCGATGCGATGGTCGGAACGGCGACCGGTGTTGGTCATGGCGGCGATGCTACGACGCTGGGCCCGCCTGGAAGAGCTTCGGGCTGGTCGTCGGATCGCCGGGTTCTCAGGCGGTCGGTTCCCCATGGCCGCAGATCGCCGGGTCGCCGGGTCCCAGGGTCCTCGGGTCGCCGGCGGGGGGCGAACCTCGTAACCTCGGGGCATGCCTGACACTTCGACTTCTTCTCCTGCACCGTCAGACGGTGCCGAGACGCCGGCCAGCGCTGCTCCGGGTAGCGCGCCGCCTCGCCGTGACCTGAAGCTGCGCAGCCGCGACGTGACCGACGGCCCGACCCGGGCGCCGGCGCGGGCGATGCTGCGTGCGGTGGGCATGACCGACGACGACTGGGAGAAGCCGCAGATCGGGGTGGCGTCGTCGTGGAACGAGGTCACCCCGTGCAACTTGCCGCTCGACCGGCTGGCCAAGCGAGCCAAGGACGGTGTTCGGGCGGCGGGCGGCTTTCCCATCGAGTTCGTCACCATCGCCGTCTCCGACGGGATCTCCATGGGTCACGAGGGGATGCGCGCGTCGCTGGTGTCGCGTGAGGTGATCGCCGACTCCATCGAGACGATGATGCACGCCGAGCGCTTCGACGCGCTCGTGACCTTCGCCGGCTGCGACAAGTCCCTGCCCGGGATGCTCATGGCGGCGGCCCGACTGGATCTGCCCGCTGTGTTCCTCTACGGGGGGTCGATCCTGCCCGGTCGGCTCGGTGACCAGGCGCTCGACGTGGTGAGCGTCTTCGAGGCGGTGGGGGCTCACGCCACCGGTGCGCTCTCAGACGCCGAGCTGTCGCTCATCGAGCACAACGCCTGTCCGACAGCGGGGTCGTGCGCGGGGATGTTCACCGCGAACACCATGGCGTCGGTGGGCGAGGCGCTGGGCATGTCCCTGCCGGGCTCGGCATCCGCGCCAGCGGTGGACCGGCGCCGGGACGACTTCGCCTACGCGAGCGGCGAGGCGGTGGTCCGCCTCCTCGAGCTCGGGATCCGACCACGCCAGATCATGACCAAGGCTGCCTTCGAGAACGCCATCGCCGTGGTCATGGCGCTCGGCGGCTCGACGAACGCCGTGCTGCACCTCATGGCCATCGCCCACGAGGCCCGGGTGGATCTGGCGCTCGACGACTTCAATCGCATCGCCGCCAAGGTGCCCCACATCGCCGACACCAAGCCGCACGGCAAGTTCCACATGACCGACATCGACCGGATCGGCGGGGTGCCGGTGGTCATGCGCGAGCTGCTCGACGCCGGCCTGCTGCACGGCGACTGCGTCACCGTCACCGGCCGCACCATGGCCGAGAACTTGGGTGACCTGGATCCACCCGCCCCCGACGGGGTGGTGGTGCATCCGCTCTCCTCGCCCATCCACGCGACGGGCGGCCTGGCCATCTTGTCGGGCAGCCTGGCGCCTGCGGGCTCGGTGGTGAAGGTGGCCGGGCTGGACGTGGAGCACTTCGAGGGTCCGGCACGGGTGTTCGACGGGGAGCAGGGTGCGCTCGATGCCATCCTGGCCGGGGAGATCCAGCCCGGCACGGTGGTGGTCATCCGGGCCGAAGGACCCAGAGGCGGGCCCGGTATGCGCGAGATGCTGGCGGTCACCGGCGCCATGAAAGGCGCTGGGCGAGGCGGTGACTGCGCGCTGGTGACCGACGGGAGGTTCTCCGGCGGCACCCACGGCTTCTGTGTGGGCCACGTGGCACCCGAGTCGGCAGACGGCGGCCCGATCGGGTTGGTGGCCGACGGGGACCGGGTCGTCATCGACGTCGCCTCGAAGCGCATCGACCTGCTGGTCGACGCAGCCGAGCTCGATCGCCGTCGCCAGCAGTGGTCGCCACCGCCGCCGCGCTACACCTCTGGGGTGCTGGCCAAGTACGCCCGCCTGGTCACCGGCGCCGAGCGCGGCGCGGTGACCGAGCCCTGAGCGGACCCGACTACCGTTCTCCAGGGAGCCGGCTCGCTCTTCGGGCTGGCGGTCACCGGCTCTTCGGCTTCGCGCTCCACCGGCTCTTCGGCTTCGCGCTCCACCGGCTCTTCGGCTTCGCGGGCCACCGGCTCTTCGGGTTGGAGGCCACCGGCTTCGCGGGCCGCTCACCCTTCTGCCATCGTTCGCTCTACGTTGGATCGTGCACAGGACCCAGCAGTGCGCAGCTTTGTGCTCGCCGGCTCGAGTCGGATAGCTCTATGACCACAGTTGGTGATCATACTGGCTGATCACACGCTATGTGTACCCAAATTGACCACACCTGGTGGTCAAGGTGGTAGCCGTTGTGGTATCGTGGTGAATCGGTCGATAGACGGGTTGGCCACGACGCCGGGGTGCGACGGTGGTGGAGAAGCAGGCATCGGAGAACGAGCTGGCTGGATTCGTCGCCGGTGCCGGCGGGTGGATGGACGCCGCGCTCGAGGCCATGCCGCTGGGTGTCGTGGTGGCCGATCCCGAGAACCGGGTCCGCGCAGTCAATCCCGCTGCCGCTGCCCTGTTCGGGCACGTGTGCGAGGAGCTGGTGGGCAGGCCCGTCGATGGTCTGCTGCGCCGGCCACCTGCGTCGTCGGCGAACTGGCCGGCCCCGGTGTGCACGTGGACCGGGTCATGTCGCCAGCTCGCGGCCGGCGCTCGCCGGGCCGATGGTGGCGAGGTCCCGGTGTGCATGACGGTGACCGCACTGGGCGTCGGCGCACCGCCGTGGACGCTGATCACCGTGGCCGGCGTGATCGCGGCCGCTGACGACGAGCCCGGCGGTGACGAGCCCGGCATGGCCGAGCCCGGTGAGCCCGGAGCCGTCGATGGCGGCGATCCGGTCGGTGCCGAGGCCTCTCGTGGTGAGAAGCCCCGTCGTGGTGAGAAACCCCGTCGTGGTGAGAAGCCCCGCGGCGGTGAGAAGCCCCG
>JAKAQW010000224.1 GCA_021819525.1 Actinomycetes bacterium | reverse complement strand
GGCCTGTGGGGGCTGTGGGCACGGCCGGCCGGGGGCACAGACGGCGAAGACGGGTGGCGCTTCGCCCCAGGCGTGGCGACGTCCGGCTGCACATGGCGGAGGTGGGACGCTGGTGTGGGCGCCACGCAGCGACCGTCGGCCCGTGCTCGGAGGGCCGGGCCGGTAGGATGTGACGCCCATGCACAGTGACCAGGTCGTCCTCGCCGCGGTGGCGGTCGCCCTGGCGGCCGCTGCCGTGCTCGGCGTGCTGGTCGTCGCCCAGATCCGCCAGGTGCGCCGGCTGCGAGCCACGGTGGACGCGCTGCGCGACGAATTGGTGCCGTTGGCCAGGCGAGCGCGCGTCGCCGCCGACCACGCGGCCACCGAGCTCGAGCGGGTAGGCGACGTGCTCGGATCGGCCGAAGCGGTCTCCGCCACGGTGGACTCGGCGAGCCGCCTGGCCTATCGGGCGTTCGCGAACCCGGCGGTGAAGACCGTCGCCTACGCCAGCGGGGTGAGCGGGGCGCTCCGGCGCCTGTTCGCGGTCCGTTCGCGGACCGGCAGTTGATGCGCCGCCTGCTGTGGATGGGCGTCGGCGCGGCCGGTGCGGTCTCGGGGCGTCGGTGGCTGTCGCGGGCCTGGCGCCAAGCGCTGGAGCGACGAGCGCCATCAGGAGCGCTCGTCGGCGATCCGTCTCGGCGCGGCCAGCCACGCACCCTGGGCGCGGGCCAGTCCTACGGGGCGCGGCCCACCCCCAGCCGGTTCTCCGGCCCAGCGCGGGCGGGCGAGGTGGTGGAGCGGGATCCGGCGTGGCTCGCGGGCGCCGGGCGCACCGCTGTCGCCGCGGGTGCCGGGCGCGCCGCTGTCGGGGGCACCGAGCGTTCCACCGACGCCCTGCTGGGTGCTGCGGGCGACGTGGTCGGCGCGGCGGGCGCGCTGGCCGGTCGAGCGGCGAGCCGGCTGGTGCGGGTGGGCGTGCGCGCGGCGGGTCGCCGGGTGCAGTGGGCGGTGGAGGGGGGTCGGGCGGATGCCCGGCGCCGTGAGCACGAGCTGCGCCGATCCCTTGGTGGGCCTGGCACCGGGAGGCAGGCATCGGACCGGTAGGATCACCGGTCATCATGGACGCCGACCAGTTGCGGGCCGCCTTCACCGGCTTCTACAGCGAACGCGGGCACCACGTGGTGCCGTCGGCCAGCTTGGTGCCGTTCGACCCGACGGTGCTGTTCACCATCGCCGGCATGGTGCCGTTCAAGCCGTACTTCGTGGGCGACGAGCCGGCCCCGTGGCCCCGGGCGACGTCGGTGCAGAAGTGCCTTCGGACGGTGGACATCGACATCGTCGGCACCACCCTGCGCCACTGCACGTTCTTCGAGATGCTGGGGAACTTCAGCTTCGGCGACTACTTCAAGGCCGACGCGATCCCTTTCGCATGGGAGCTTCTGACCGAGCGCCTGGGCATCGACGGCGACCGCCTGTGGGTCACCGTCCATACCGGTGACGACGAGGCCGAGGCCATCTGGCACGACGCGGTGGGCCTGCCGGCACACCGGGTGCAGCGTATGGGCGAGGACAACTTCTGGAAGATGGGCGAGACCGGGCCGTGCGGCCCCTCGTCGGAGATCTACTTCGATCGCGGTGAGGCCCACGGTGCACCCGGTGGACCGGCACACGGTGGCGCCGAACGGTTCGTCGAGCTCTACAACTTGGTGTTCATGCAGTTCAACCGTTCGGCTGACGGCGCTTTGGCCGACCTTCCCCGGCGGAACATCGACACCGGCGCCGGCCTCGAACGTATCCTCCCGGTGCTGCAAGGGGTGCCTTCGCTGTTCGACACCGACCTGTTCCGACCGGTGATGGAGGCGGCCCAGTCGGTCACCGGCGTCGCCTACGGCGCCGGCGAGGGCTCCGACGTGTCGCTGCGCATCCTGGCCGACCACGCTCGGGCCATGACCATGGTGGTCGCCGACGGGGTGGTGCCGGCGAACGAAGGCCGGGGCTACGTTCTGCGGCGACTGGTACGCAGGGCGGTGCGCCATGCCCACCAGATGGGCGTGCGCCAGCCCATGGCCGCTCGCCTGGTGAGGGCTGTGGTGGGCTCCCTCGGGCGGGCGTACCCCGTGCTCGTCGACGAGACCGATGCCATCGCCGACACGGTGGACCGCGAGGAAGCCGCGTTCTTGCGCACGCTGGCGACCGGGTCCGCCGTGGTGGCCGACGAGCTGGCCAAGGGGGGGAAAGTGCTCTCCGGCGACGTCGCCTTCAAGTTGCACGACACCCACGGGTTCCCCGTCGAGCTCACCGTCGAGATGGCAGCGGAAGCCGGTGCCAGCGTCGACATGGCGGGCTTCGAGCGGGCCATGGCCGCCCAGCGCTCCATGGCCCGTGCCGACGCGGCACGTCGCAGGGGTGCGGGCGACGCGTCCGCCTACCGCCAGCTGCTCGACAGCGCCGGTCCTACCACCTTCACCGGGTACGACCAGGCCCAGCAGGCGGCCCGGGTGGTGGCCGTGCTGCGGCGGGAGCAGGACCGGACAGTGGAGATCGTCTTGGACCGCACCCCGTTCTACGCCGAGTCCGGTGGTCAGGTCGGCGATCGCGGCGTGATCACCACCGAGACGGGCCGGGCAGTCGTCACAGACACCCAGTTCGCGGTGCCCGGCCTGATCGTGCACCGGGCGACCGTCGAAGGCGAGGTCCTCGCCGGCCAAGATGCGCTGGCCGCCATCGACCTGGTACGGCGCGAAGGCACCCGCCGGAACCACACCGGCACCCATCTCCTGCACGCCGCGCTCCGTGCGGTGCTCGGTGACCACGTCCACCAGCAGGGGTCGCTCGTGGCGCCGGACCGGCTCCGCTTCGACTTCACCCACCCCGCAGCCGTAGCTGCCGCGGAGCTCGGCGAGGTGGCCCGGCTGGCCAACGAGGACGTCATCGCAGACGACCCGGTCGAGGTGACCGAGACCTCACGCGAAGAGGCAGCCCGGCTCGGAGCGCTCGCCTTCTTCGGCGACAAGTACGGCGAGCGGGTACGGGTGGTGCGAGCCGGCCGGCGCTCGGTCGAGCTCTGCGGTGGCACCCATGTGCCCGCGCTCGGCATGATCGGACCGATCACGGTGGTGTCGGAGGGCTCCATCGGGTCCGGCATCCGCCGGATCGAAGCACTCACGGGTCCAGGCTCGCTGGCGTTGATGGCCGAGCACCAGCAGGCCGTCCGTGAAGCCGCCGCACTGCTGCGGGTCGAGCCCGACGCCGTGGTGCCGGCGCTCGAGAAGCTGCTCGACCGCCAGCGCCAGGCCGAGCGGGAGATCAGCCGGCTGCGGTCGCAGTCGCTGCGCGCGGAGGCTCGCACCCTGGGCGCTTCGGCGGTAGACGGCGTGGTGGTGGCTCGCCGTGACGGGCTGAGCCCGGATGAGCTGCGCGAGCTGGCACTGGCGGTGCGCGCCGAGGCCGACCTCCGGGCGGTGGTGGTCGCCGGCGTCACCGACGCCGGCAGAGTGTCGCTGGTGGCGGCCACCGACGGATCGGTGCACGCCGGCGGGCTGGTGAAGTCCCTGTCGCCGTTGGTCGGCGGAGGTGGCGGTGGGTCGGCCGAAGTGGCGGTCGCCGGTGGCCGCCAGGTCGACGGGGTGGCCGGTGCCGTGGCCGAGGCGGCGAAGCTGCTCGGCGTCGCTGGGGGCGGGCACCAAGGGTGAGCTGCTCGCTGCCCGAGCTGCCCGGCGAGGGACGGTTGGGCCGGGTGATCGGCGTCGATCTCGGCAGGCGCCGCGTCGGCGTGGCGGTGTCCGATGCCCGGCGCACCGTGGCGGTGCCGTACCAGACGCTCCCGGTAGCCGGCGACGGACCAGACAGCCTCGACCCCGTGCTCGGCGCGCTGGTCGCCCTGGTCGACGAGATCGGCGCTACCGCAGTGGTGGTGGGTCTGCCGCTGGCGCTCGACGGGCGGCGGACCACCGCAGCCTGCCAGGCGGAGCAGGCCATGGACCGGCTCCGAGGGGCGCTCGGCGGGCGCACGGTCGACGTCGAAGGGATCGACGAGCGCCTGACCACGGTGAGCGCAGACCGGGCGTTGCGCGATGGCGGGCGCCCGGGGCGGATCCGGCGGGCTGTGGTCGACCAGGTGGCGGCGACAGTGCTGCTCCAGGCCTGGCTCGACGCGCAGGCCCGTCGCGCCCAGCGAGGTGGTCACCGGCCGGGTACTGGCGGTGGGTGACGAACCGGCACCCCGAGGCAGCGCCCGGGGAGGTGGCGCCGGTGCGCGAGACGCCGCCGGGGACGCTGCGCATGGGATCGGGCGCCAGGCCGCCAGCGGCACCGGCGCCGGGGCCTCGACAGCGGGCGCCGGTGGGCGCTGGCAGCGCGAGGACGCTCGGAGCCACCGCCGGGGACGGGGCTGGCACGCCCGGCGCAGGAGCAGCGCCCGGGGCCTGTCGCTCGTCGGGGTGCTGGTCACCGCCGTGGCGTGCGTGGTCGGGGCCGTCGCCTACGGAGTGGTGTGGTTCGCCGGCGCGGTGGGCGAAGGGCCGGCAGGGCCGGCGACCGTGGTGGCGGTGGCCCCGGGTAGCTCGGTGGGGGCAGTGGTGGCCGACCTGGTCCGCCACCGGGTGGTCTCGAGTGGACTGGCGTTCCGGCTCTACGACCTGCTCCACGGCGACCCCGTGATCGCTGCCGGAGACTACCTGCTTCACGTCGAGGAGCCCTTCGCCGCGCTCTTGCACCGCCTGTCGCAGGGGCCCGATGTCTTCACGGTGTCGGTGCCGGTGGGGACCACCGTCTACGAGCTGGCGAGGCAGGTGGCCCAGGAGGTGCCGGTGTGGTCGTCTGTCGCGTTCGGGGCGGCAGCCACGACAGGACGGGTCCGTTCGCCGTTCCAACCGGCCGGATCCACCAATTTGAACGGCCTGCTCGGCACCGGCACCTACCTGGTGATGCCTGGGGAGACCCCGGTCCAGCTGCTCGAGGCCATGGTCAGGCGGTTCGACGCCGAAGCCGCGACGGCCGGCCTGGCCGGCGCAGCCGCCGGCGACGGCGTCACCCCCTACCAGGCGGTGACCATCGCCTCGATCGTGGAGAAAGAGGGGTACTACCCGAAGAATTTCGGCGGCGTGGCGAGGGTGATCTACAACCGGCTGGCCATCGGCATGCGGCTGCAGATGGACACCACCGTCCTCTACGCCCTGCACCAGGACGGGGGCCCGGTCACCCCGGCCGAGGAGCAGGTCCCGAGCCCGTACAACACCTACCTGCACCACGGCCTGCCGCCGAGCCCGATCTGCTTTCCTTCTGCAGGCGCCCTTGCCGCTGCGCTGCACCCGCCTCCAGGCACATGGCTGTACTTCGAGCTGGTGAGCAAGAGCGGCACCGAGGCGTTCGAGACGACCTACGCCCAGCATCTCCGGGACATCGCCTTGGCGCGTCAGCGGGGCCTACCGTGACCCGCGAGCGCGGTGCTCCCCAGCCGACCGGTTCGTCGCCGCCGACGGGTTGTCCCCAGCCGACCGGTTCGCCCCAGCCGAGCGGTTCGTCGCCGCCGACGGGCTGTCTGGAGGTGACGGGTTCGCCCCAGCCGAGCGCCTCGTCGCCGCCGACCGGTTCGCTGCAGGTGACCAGTTCGTCGCAGGCGAGGAGAGACGACCCTCGCGG
>JAKAQW010000046.1 GCA_021819525.1 Actinomycetes bacterium | reverse complement strand
CCGGGGCGCCCCATCCCGCCAACCCGGCCAGCACGGCGCCCACCGGCCACCCGGTGGTCGCACCGACCACGACCGCCGCGCCGACCCCGAGCGCCAGGCGCAGGTTCACCCGCTCCACGCTGACTCGCTCCAGGTGCCGGGTGGGGCGGGCCAGCTCGACGCCCCGCCAGCCGGCGACCACCAGGACCAGCCCAAGCCCGACGCCTGCGCCGAGGAGGCCGGCCAGCGCGCTCATGTCTCCCACCAGCCCTGTGGGCGGTCCAAGAGGCCCGGGTCGAAGCCGACCGCTTCGAGCTGGTCGAGGGTGTCGACCCGGATCGGCACCCCGGGGACAGCCCGACCGTCTTGTCCGGGGCGGAAGATCTCGTTGGAGACCACCATCGGGCCTTCGGCGTCGATCACCTCACGCACCGAGGACACGTACCTGCGCCCTTGGTCCTGGGCGATGTGAACGACGAGGTGCACCGCGTTCGCGACCAGCAGGTTCGTCGCCTCCAAGGGGAGGCGCTCGGGGGCCTGGACGGCGTAGGTTGCGAGCTTGGAGAACGCACCACGAGAGCTCGACGCGTGCAGGGTGGCCATGGAGCCGTCGGTGCCCTGGCTCATCGCGTTCAACAGCGCCAGGACCTCTTCGCCCCGCGCCTCGCCGACGATCACGCGGTCCGGTGACATGCGAAGCGCCCAGCGGACCAGCTCGGCGAGCGACACCCCGCCCTCGCCCTCCAAGTTCGGCTCCCTTGCCTCCAAGGCCACGACGTCGGGGTGCAGGTCGCCGAAGCGGTCCAAGCCGAGCTCGAGGGAGTCCTCGATGGTGACGAGCCGCTCGGAGGGCGGGATGTCGGCCGCCATGGCCCGGAGCAGCGTCGTCTTGCCGGCTCCGGTCCCCCCGCAGATGATGACCGACTTCCTCGCGAGCATCGCCGCACGCAGGAGCTCACGGAGGCAGCGATCCACCGTGGCGAGGCGGACCAGGTCGTCGAGGGTGACCCGCAGGTAGCGGTGCCGGCGGATCGACACACACGGCCGGGCCGAGACCGACATCAGCGCGAACAGCCGGGAGCCGTCGGGCAGCTGGAGCGAAAGGCGCGGCGAGCCCCGGTCGAAGCGCCGCTCGCCGATCCCCACCCGGGCCGCCGCGGTGCGCAGCATCTCTTCGAGCTCGGCGTCCGACGAGGCGATCGGCGCCACCTGCTCCCGGCGGCCATCCGCGAAGCGGACCCACACCTGGTCACAGCCGTTGGCATTGATGTTCTCGATCGAAGGGTCGTCCAGCAGCCGCTGCAGGCGGTCCATGCGAAACAGCGCGTCGAACACGGCCCGGGCGAGGTCGTCCTCCTCGGTCGCGCTGAGCAGCGCGTCGCTGTCTCGCAGCGCCTTGGTGGCCTGGCGCTCAAGGGCCTCTGCGATCAGCTGGCGGCCAAGGGCCTGCTCGTCGGCCGGGCCGAGCGCAGGGCGCCCCGCCGTGGCAAGCTCCCGCTCGCGCTCGGACAGCGCGGCGAGCACCTCGGCCCGCAGCCCGGCCACCACCCCTGCCTCCACCGTCATCGGGCCGCCTCCCCAGTGACCTCCCCAGCGGCGTGCCCATTGGTGTGCGAGACGGTCTCGGCCCGCCAGGCCCGAAGCACCCTGCTGCCCACCGCGACCCGCCGCCCGGCGGGCGCTCCATCGACAACAGCCCTGTCGGGGAGCGCCACGTCGTCGTCGACCGGTTCGACAGAAGAGCCGTCGTGGGCGAGACGCTCGGCGAGGGTGCGCGCCGCGCGCACGAGGGGGGTCATCCGCAGCCGGCGGTCCGAGGCCCCGAGGGCGACGAGCGCGTCGGGGGTTCCCGGGTCCCACGGCAGGCGCCCCAGGACGGGAAGACCCAGTGCCTCGGTGATCTCGGCGTCGGGATACGGGCAGTCGCCGACCACCACCAGACCCCCACCGGTGCCGGCTGGGTGGGCTTCGAGCCAGGACGCCACCGCCTGGAGGTCGGAGAGCCGCCCCCTGGTCACGAGCACCGCACGGCTCGCCCGATCGCCCTGGGCCGCCCGATCGCCCTGGACCGCCCGCTCGAAGATCCCGAGCACCGGCGAGGCGTCCTCCAGGCGGCCGCAGTCCACGAGCACGTCGGCGTCGAACTCCCCGATTCGCCCGAGGAGCGGGGCGAGCATCACCAGCGCACTCTTGGCCTGGTCGCCTCGGGCCGGACCCGCGAGCACCGCAGCGCCACCGGGAAGGTGCTGGCAGTGCTCGAAGACGAGAGACGGCTCGGCGCCCCGGCGTGCCGCCGCGGCGAGCGAGACCAGCCCCGGCTCGGCCGGCCACCCAGCCGACGCCGCCAACGTCCCACCGGCCGGGTCTGCCTCGACCACCAGCACCCGACGCTCTGGTGCACCAGCTCGGGCGGGCCAGGTGGCCGCTAGCCCGAGCGCGAGGGTCGTCACCGCGCACGAGCGCACCGAGCCGAACGCCACGACGCTGCCCATCAGCTGGCCACCTCAGCTGCCCGCGCCCATCTCGACCACCGACGCCTGACCGGCTGCCGCGAGCGCGGCCACCTCCCCGGCGTCCCGGGCCGCCACCTCAAGCGACAGCACCGTCGGGGCCCCCGAGCCCACCGGTGCGCCCTCGACCGACAGCACCGTCGCATCGACCGGGCTCCCCGCCGCCACCGATCCTGTGGTGCTCCCCGACGAGGGGACCGGGACAACCTCGACCCGATCCCCGGGGACGAGCGCGGGCGGGTAGCCGCCGGGCTTCAGGCCAACGGCGACCACGTCGGACCCCGCGCCGACCGCAGGAGCCGAGCCGACTTCGGCCGCGGTGAGCAGCGATCCGGGGAGGAGGGCAACCGCGGCCCGCCGGCCAACCACGCTGCCCTCTGCGCCAACGGCGACGACCGCGAGGCCGCTGCCGGTCGACACCTTGACCGCACGCAGGTCGGCTCCGGTGAGCACCTGGCCGGCGGCGACCGGCTGGGCGACGGCGAGCACCTCCTCTCGGGTCCCGAGGTGCAACGAGGCATCGGCGAACCCGAGCGCGCAACCGACCACCAGCAGCACGCCGATAGCGACGAGGGGGAGCTGGCGGCGCCGGCCCGGGCCCGGCACATGCGGCACCCGGCTGCTCTCGCTTGCCCGCTGCCCGTTGTGCCGGACTGCCGTCGCCACCTGTGCCATGACGTGCCTCTCTCAGTCGCTCCCTGAAGCTGGGGTGTTGACCGCCTGGGACTCGGTCACCGTCACCGTCACCGTGGCCGGAGGGCCGGCCTGGACACCGAGGTCACCACCGCCTGCCGCCCCGACAGCCGACCAGGTGACCGACCAGAAGATCGTGGCGGTCACCGTGAAGGTGCCCGGGGACGGCCAGGTGTACGAGCAGTCCGTCGTGGCGTTCGGGGCAGAGGGGTTGTAGGGGGTGCCGGGGCCGTTGCAGGTCACCGACGCGCCGTCGCCCATGTCGAAGACCACCTTGGTCGGCACCGCGGTCGCCGTCGTCGTCACCGGCCCAGCGCTCGCCGACGCCGACATCGGCCGCCACTGGCCAGAGTCGACCCACAGCCACGACGCCAGCCCGACCAGCTGCGCCGAGCCGTCTGGCGGGGCCATCTCGATGATGGGAGAGGAGAGCCCGAGCTGCTTGGCGGCCTGCTCGGCGACCACCACCGGGTCGACCTGCACCGTCGCCGCAGCAGGGGTGGCCCCGCTCACCCAGAACGGCGGCATCGGGTCGATCACCCCTGGGCCCCGGCAATCGGGGAACACCCACTGGCCCGGCTCGGGCCCGCCGACCCCGAGCGCCGCGGTCGCAGACGGCCCACCGGCACCATACGTGCAGCCATAGGGCTGGTTCGGGTTCGGCGTGCCCGACGGCGGCGTGCTCTGCGCCCCGCTCGCCCACGAGCTGTTCGCCGGTGGGGTCCAGTAGGTGTGGCCCGCCTCGACCGTAAGCGTGCCGCCGGAGGCCTGCACGCTCGACGAGCTATCCTGGCCACCGAGATCTCCCGCCGACGCCGGAGCGGACCAAGCCACAAGCAGCGCCGCCACCACGACGCCCGGGATCACGAGCCGGGCGCGCATTTCCCGTCCGTCACGGTCTGCTTCGAGACTTTCCAGGACCCCCCGGAGAGCACCAATGTGGCGGTCACTCCGTCGTTCTCCGGCGGCGTGACCGGCGGGACCTGCTTGCCGGTCGCCTTGTCGACGAGCACCGCCGTGCTGTAGACGCAATCGACCACCGTCGCAGACGTCGCCGAGAGCGCGGTGATCTTCGGGTGCAGTGCAAAGTTCCCACGGCCCACGATCCCCTGGCGCTGGTCGGCAAGAAGGTTCGCCTTCACACTCTGCAGCTGCGGGTCGACCATGGTGGCCGCAAGGGCGGGGTCCTCGGGGTTAGCGACCGACGCTGCGCTGTCGAACGCGCTCCACGCGGCGCGGTAGGCGGCGAGCACGGCTGCAGCAGTGGCCGATGTGGTCGTGCGTGTCGAGGTCGTGGCGGTCGACGACGGTGCCGACGTCTTCGGTCGGTCTGTGGTGGAAGTCGATGCCGAGCCGCTGCTTCCGCCGCCGCAGGCGGCCAGGATGGCGCCAGCGACCACCAGCCCCGAGACCGCACCGAGCAGTCGGCGGGACCGTCCGAGGCGATCCTGCTGCCCTGCTCTCCACGTGTGTCCTGCCCGGCGTATGGTCATGTGATCGGCTTCACGTTCGCTGCATCGGTGGCATTGCGAAGCCGGAGCCACCGCGTGAGCGGGGACGACCCGGGAACCTTGTCGCCGGGGAAGACCTCTGCGGCACGGAGACACCGGCCCACCTGAGACGCTAAACCTGTCCCAGCGCGCCGCGCCTGGTGGTGTGGCTCGTAGTACTCGCACTAGCAGGGAAGCGATAGCCTTTGTCCGTGCGGACCGCGGCGTCCGACCTCGCAGCAGCCCGGCGGGCCGAGCTCGCCGCCTTCCTTCGTGCCCGCCGCGCCGACCTGCGCCCAGAGGAGGCCGGTATCGACGCCGCCCCGGGCCGCAGGAACACCCCGGGGCTTCGCCGCGAAGAGGTGGCGGTCGCGGCCGGGGTGAGCGTCGGGTGGTACACGTGGCTGGAGCAGGGGCGCCGGGCCGATCCGAGCTCCGAGGTGATCGACGCCATCGCCCGGGTGCTCCTCCTCGACGCCGAGTCCCACCGCCACCTCCGGCGCTTGGCCGGCCTCGTCGATCCCGACCCCACTCCGCAGAGCCAAAGTCTCGGTCCCCAGCTCACCCGGCTCCTCGACATCTTGGAGCCGGCCCCTGCCTGCCTGATCGACGAGCACTTCGACTTCGCCGCCTGGAATGCCCCCTTCGCCGGTATCTGGAAGCCCGACACCCTGCCGCCGGGTCGGTGCAACCTCATGTGGCTCTACTTCGCTAGGGGCACCCCTGCGTCAATGGGCGTCGGGTGGGAGGAACGCGGCCGCCACCTCCTCGGCCAGTTCCGCGAAGCGGCCGCCGAGCATCCCCTCGACGCCCGCTTCGCGGAGCTCGTGTCCGCCCTCAAGGAAGAGAGCGAGCAGTTCGCCACCTGGTGGGCCGACAACCGGGTCGAGCGGGCCCTCACCGGCCAGATCACCATCCGCCGCCCGCCGGTCGGGATCATCCGCCTCGACGTCACGGAGCTCGTCGTCGCCGCCGATCCCTCCCTCACCCTCTGCGTCCAGGTCCCCCACCGACCGGCTGACCGAGAGAAGCTCTCCCAACTCGTCCGGCTCGACTGAGTCACAGGCGGTCGAGACGGAAGGTGACGCGTGGGAACGCGCGCCATCGAGACTCACGCCAGCTGACGTGAGACACCCATAGCTCCTCACTATCCGATCCTGGCCTGGTGGCCGACAAGTCGGGTCTCCATCGACCCGTTGCCACGTCAGGTTCACGGAGATCCCCGGCGAATAGCGGCGTGCGCGTGGCTAGCTCTCGTGCAACGCGACTCCGAGATAGTGTGCCGGCCTTCAATCGCTGCGTGCGGCCCCACGGTCATCCGTGAGGAGGGCGTCGACGAGCGATCGGCTCAACTGTTGAGCATCGCCCACGGGAAAGATCTGTGCTCCGGGATGACCAGCCAGCCATGGGCGGGCAGCCTCGTCGGAGACGAAGAAGTGCACATGGTTGCAGAACGACTCTCGGACACTCGGAGCTGCGCACCGCTCCACCACCGACACAACAGCCGTTGCGGGCTCGACGTTCGTGACCCCCTCTTTCGGATCGACACTGACGCGTACCGGTGTGCCGGTGGCATGACAGGGCGACTCGACCGATACTGCCTCACCGATCACAGAGGGCAAGGCGAGCGTGTCGAGCGCGCACCAGGTGTAGAGCAACCTGCCGTTGACCTCCAAGCGGTGCACCGTCGGCACGCAGGTGAGCCCGTAGCCGACGATCCTGCCTTGATCGTCGGTCTCGAGATCGGCCAGGCCGGTAAGGACTTCTCGTACCTCGGCGAGCGGACGCCCGGTGGCGGCCACCAGGTCGTCGATGCTGACGGGAGCGCCCCGTGCCAATAACCGCAGCAGCGGGTGGTATAGCTACGGCGGAATCGTCGCGGCGGCACCCGCTTCCATCATCGCCTCTCCTCGCAGTCCACGCCTGGCGCCTTCAGGCTATCATTCGGATATCCAGATGCCTTACGGGTGGAGGTACCATGGGCAACGACCTGACAATCCGGGGATGTACTTCGGTCCAAGTGATCGCCGCCGGTGCCTTTCCCGTCGATGACCTCGGTACTGGTTCCTCGTTGCGGGTGGCGACCACGCCAAGGACGCATGCGCCGAGACGTGGGCGTCCGGGGGGCATGGGAGGGGTTCGTTTCTCTTCCGACGTCATGAGCTGCACATCATGAGCGCGTCGGCCGCTGCGGCACTCTCGGCGGCGATGGCTCGCATCCCGCCCGTACCTGCCGACCCGGCGGGACGAGAGCTGCTCGCCCGCTTCTACCGTGCCCTCGGCGACCCGACCCGCTTGGCGCTCCTCGCCTTCTGCGCCGAGAGCGAGAGAACCGGCAACGAGTGCGTCGTCCACGCTGGTCTCTCCCAAGGGCGCGTGTCGGCGCACCTCGGATGCCTGGTCAGCTGCGGCCTGCTCGAAGTGCGACGAGCCGGTCGCTTCGCCTACTACCAGGTGACCGACCCACGGGTCGCCGAGCTGGTCGGGCTCGGGGCATCGATGGTCGCCGACCACGCCGCCGGGGTTGCAGCGTGCGCAAGGGTCGCATCCGCTCCGTGAGTAGCCGGCGGCTTCCCACGCGCGAGCACCCTCCGACCCACGCCGGCAGTGCGCTGCCTTCTGGGTCCGACGACACGTCGGGATCCCGAGACCCTGGCCGGGTCGAGTCTCCCCCAACCTGGACGTGTGCCTCGGAGGCGGTCGACGTCTGCCTGTTCCCACCCAACCGGAGGCGGATCGGCGTCATTGCCTTGCTGGTGGGCAGCCTGCTCGTGGCGATCAACCAGGGCGGGGCGCTCGCGTCGGGGCATGTGGGCTGGGTCGTGTGGGTCCGAGTCGCCCTCGACTACCTCATTCCCGCGTGTGTCTCGACGCTGGGCGTGCTCGCGGGATCACGGCGCAACGGTGCTGGGTCTCAGCGGGGTGCGCCGTAGGTCATCGTGACCGGCGCCGGATTTGACGGGTCGGCTTCGAGCGCACGTCTCGCCGTCTCGGCGACCCCGGTGGCGCTCAGCCGTGCCGGGACGTAACCGACCGCCATTTCGTCTGTGCCGACGGCCTCGACAACGACGACGCCCCGCGACGCCTCGAGCGCAGCGCGGACCCGTCGGCGACATCCCTCACAGGTGAATCGAGCACAACGCAGGACGACCTCGCCCGGTGCGCGTGCGTCGACGCGGAGGATGCCGCCGATCCGGGACGTCGAAGCCTCGGTCTCCACGATCAGATCCCGCACGGCGTGTCGACGCCCCCGACCCGGTTGTCACCAACGAACTGCCACGGCGCATACTGGTCCGTTCCGAGCGCGCTCAGGGTGGAGTGCCCGGATCCTCCCGGCCCGCGGTGAGACAAACCGGCTCGATCGAAAGGGCGCACCCACGACGACACGTAATGCAAGCGGCGCCCACCTGGATAGGAGAGCTCCAGGGTGAGTCGTGCCCGGCACCCGCTGATCGAGACCTGCTCGATCGTTGCGCTGGCATAGAGCGCCTCGGGATCGACCCCCGTGGCGAGGTCGCGGGTGAACATTGCCACGACCTTGGACTGGGGCGAAACGACTGGAGCAAGGGGCGCTACCGAGCGGGTGGCGTAGACGGCGAGCACCGCGGAGGAGAAGTTCGCGTAGTCGTCGACGACCGACCACTGCTCGGCGCTGAGGGGGCGCCGCGAGGTGAAGCGCACCCAGTGCCCCCCGACGTACACTTCCATCGCCGCCGTCTGTACGGAAGGGCCCGAGACTACGGCGGGGTCCGACGACAGCGATGCGGTGATCCCCCACGCTGCCCCGACCCCGACGAGCGCGACGAGTGCGAAGACCGCCACGAAGTGTGCCCGGAACCAGTTCCGCCACAACGCCGATGTTCGTCGGTCTGCCATGATCTTCGAAGATACACCCGCATCTACGAATATGTCAGAGCAGCGAGTCTGTTCTCGGTCTTGCGGTCACATCGGCAGATGCGGCCGCAGCGCCGTCGGGCGTCCGTCAGCAGCACGGCAGCACCGCAGACGTGGCGTGGGCGTGGGTGTCAAGGTGCTTGGCCGCGGCGATGAGGGCGCCCATCGTCGAGTCGGGCACGCTGTTGCGGTAGCGGATGTGCCCTGTCGGCCCGATCAGCACGTAGAGATCGGGGATGCCGGCGGGGTCGTAGGCGAGGCTGAGTGACTTCGAGGCCATTCCCCACTCCCAGCCCGGACGGGTGATGGGCTTGTTGAACGCCGCCTCCCGCCCGAAGCTGAGCAGCTGGGCGACGCCCTTGTTGCTCGCGGCGAAGTCGCCGTAGAGGCCCAAGGTGAGCACCCGGAGCCCCGCAGCGCGCAGCTGGTGGAAGTGCGCGGCAACCGCCGGGATGCTCGCCGCACAGCTAGCACAGCCCCCCGCCACGAACCACACCATGGTCGGCTTTCCGCGAAGCGATGCGATCGTGGCGGTCGTCCCCTGAGGGGTCGTGAAGGTGCCGTTGGGTGCGCTTGTCCCCACTGTCGACGTCCGCGTCGACGTCGACGAGGACGCCGAGCCCGAGACGGACGCGGCGGGGTGCTCGGAAGCCGCAGACTGGACCTTGGCGCTTGCTGCTCGACTCCCGATGCCCGCCAGCGCGTAGGCCCCGAGGCCGGCGGCCAAGACGAGGGCGCCTGCCCCGAGAGCCCACCGCCGGCGCCGACGAGGTGCGACGGCGCGCTCGTGGGCACCGTGGGCGCTCATGCGAGGGCCTTTGCGGCACCGAGCAGCTGGGGCATCGTCGACCCCGGCGAGCTGTTGACGTAGGTGATCTTCCCTTTGGCGTTGATCAGGTAGTAGATGTCGAGGTAGGCCTTCGGGTTGTAGGTGTGGGTGAGGGTCGAGGACGCCTCGCCGAAGGTCCAGTCCGGGTTCGTGAAGGCGCTGCCGGCGAGGGTCTTGGCGAAGGTGCCCATCGCAGGGCCCGACTGGCCGAGGTCGGCGTAGTTCTCGACCTCGACCACCCGCACGCCGTCAGCGGCAAGCGTGGCGACATTCTGGGCCATTGCCTGGGTGCCGGCCTGGCACGACGAGCACCACGTGGTCACGAACCAGATGAGCGTGGGCTTGCCCCGCAACGCCGCCACCGTCTCGGACTTGCCGGCAAGGGTGGTGATCGCGCCGTTGGGGGCGGTCGTCCCCACCGGGAGCGACACGGCGGAGCTTCCCGAGGAGCCACTCGCCGACGAAGAGCCCGAGCTCGTGACGTGCAGTGCGATGACCAGTGCGACGAGCGCGAGCACCACTGCGATGCTCCCCCCTGCGAGCAGCCGGTTTCGCTTGTGGCGCTGCGCCTCGGCCCTGCGTCGGGCCGCACCGGTCGGCCGTAGCGGGCGCTGGCGCGTCGACGCCTTGCTCATCGAAGGGCTCCTTCCCGGGTCTCGGATCCTCGGACCACTGCAGCATCGCCGGCCGAACGTGTCGGATCCGCCCGCGTCTCCTGCGCGCCGGCGACCTCGAGGTTGGCGCAGCAGGCGTCGGCGCCCACGGCAAGCGCTTCATCCGGCGCCGCCTCGACTGCGCAGCCGTCCTCGGTGAAGCACTGCGAGCGTGCCACCTTGCGCAGCCCCCACCAGCACATGAGGGCGAGGAGCACGAGGCTCGCGGCGAGGAACTCGCTTTGGTGGACGGCGAAGAAGTGCTGGAGCGTGCCCGTCGTCGTGTAGAGACCCACCCCTGAGACCCCGACGAAGGCGAGGATCGAGGGGACGATGGGGGTGCAGCACAGAAAGCTCGGGAGCAGGCTTGCGACGAATGCCACGCCCCCAGCCGCGCCGCTCGCCGCCCGGGCTGCGGCGACCTTTCGCATCGCGTAGACCTGGACGCTCAGGACGAGCCCCATGGCGAGCCCGAGCACGATCGCCCAAGTGAGCAGGTAGGCGTCGAGGTAGTCCCAGTTGGCGAGCTCGAAGCGCTGGGTGTAGTCGAAGGGAAGGAGCAGGGTGTAGAAGAACGCCACGACGCCGGAGGCAACCAGGAACCCGGCGATGCGCCCCGGCGTGCCCAGCACCTCGGCGAGCGCCCGTGGCGCTGCCAGGCGGATGCGCCCGTTCGTCATCGTGCTCACGGGCGCCACGCCTTCTGCGCTGGTGCCGCTACGCAGCACGCGGCCCGCCGTCGGTGCCGCACGAAGAGCCCGAGCGCGACCGCAAGGAGGACGGCGCCGATGATCCCGCCGACCACTCCGAGGGTCGCCGCGCTCGCCGCCGCAAGCGCACCGAAGATCACCGGACCGCCGCAGCACAGCACCGGTAGGACGAGCAGCAAGAGCGCCGCGCCGGGACCCTTCTTCTCGGCGGGAGCCTGCGGGCGCGGGCTCAGCGCCCCATCAGCGCGCGCCCCCGCCGGTGGGCTGGCATCTGGAGGTGTCATGTGGGATACGGCCATACCTTGCCTCCTTCGAGCTGGCGGGCCTCGTCCATGGCGTGGAGCACCAAGGGCACCGGTGACTGGAGCTACTCTACTACACATTCGTGAGAGCGAGTCAACGCGGTGGAGGCTGGGTAAGGCGGCCGACGAGACGGATCGGGCGCAAGGTCGAGAGGACACATTCATGGGAGTGCGACCAGTCGCCGGAACGGTGGCAACCTGGGCAGTGGCCGGCTATGCCGGGACCAAGGCGATGGAGCCGGTGAGCATGCTCCTCTACCGCCATGAGCCAGCACAGGCACGGGCGGCCGAGGACGCTGCCCGACCAGGGCCGCCCTATCGGGTCGCCGGCGAGAAGGTCACCTCTGCGCTCGGCCTCGACCTCACCGACGACGTTCTCGACAAAGTGGCGCTCGGCTTCCACTACGGCCTCGCAGTCAGCTGGGCCCCGCTCTACGGGGTCCTTCGCCGACAGGTCGGCCTCGCGGCGCCGTTGGCTGCGCTCCTGACCGGGCTCGCCATGTCGGTTGTCGCCGACGAGCTGATGACGCCCTTGCTCAGCTTCTCTGCCCCCAACCGCGCCTACCCGTTCGTCACCCACCTGCGCGGCGTGGCGGCTCACCTCGTCTTCGGCACTAGCGTCGGCGCAGTGAGCGAGGCAATCTGGGCCATCACCGGCCGACCGCGTCCGGCGACGGACATGGCGGTCTCGGCTCGGTGACCGAGCACTACGACGCCGCCGTCATTGGCCTTGGGCCTGGTGGCGAGGTCGCTGCCGGCAAGCTGCTCGCGGCAGGCAAGCGTGTCGCGGTCATCGAGCGCGAGCTGATCGGCGGCGAGTGCGCCTACTGGGCGTGCATCCCGTCTAAGACCCTGCTCCGAGCGACGGAGGCCGCGGCCGCTGCCGGGCGCGTCGCGGGGATCGAACGGCCGGCGATCGACTGGCCGGCGCTGCGCGACTACCGGGACTACATGGTGCGCCATCTCGACGACACGGCCCAGGTTGAGGGCTACACCGAGAAGGGCGCGGCGGTGCTCAAGGGAGACGCGCACCTCGTCGGTCCCGGTCAGGTGGCCGTCGGCGACCAGATCATCGACGCAGCCGAGGTCGTCGTCGCGACCGGATCCGAGCCCGTGCGCCCCCCGATCGAAGGGCTTGAGTCGGCAGAGGTGTGGACGAACAGGGAGGCGACCACCCTCACCGACATCCCGAGCCAGGTGCTCGTGATCGGCGGCAGCGCGGTGGGTGTCGAGCTCGGCCAGTTCCTCGCCCGCATGGGCGCAGCGGTCACCATCCTCGAGCGTTCGGCACACCTCGTCCCCCGTGAGACGGCCCGGGTGGGTGAGCTCGTCGGGGCCGCGCTCCGTGCCGACGGCATCGACGTCCGCACTGGCGTAGAAGCGACCCGGGTCCTCCGCGCCGGGTCACGAGCGACCGTCGAGGTCTCCGACGGCTCGCACATCGAGGCGGACGTGATCCTCCTTGGCGCCGGGCGACGCCCACGAACCGCCGGCCTCGGGCTCGGGGCCGCAGGCGCCCGCCTGGACGAGCGGGGGGCCGTCATCGTCGACGAGCACTGCCGTGCGGGAACACGTCTGTGGGCGCTCGGGGACGTGACCGGTGTGGCGCTGTTCACCCACGTCGCCATGTACCAGGGCCGGGTGGTGGCCGCCAACCTCTTGGGAGAACAACGACGTGCCCACTACGAGGGCATTCCGCGGGTGGTCTTCTGCGACCCCGAGATCGCAGCCGTCGGGCTGAGCCCCGAAGCCGCCCGTCGGGCGGGGCTCGACGTTGCTACTCACGAGGTCGACCTGGCTGAGACGATCGCCCGTCCGTGGACCTACGAGAAAGAGCCCGCGGGCGTGCTGGGTGTCGTGGTCGACCGCAGACGCCAGGTGCTCGCAGGCGCCTGGGCGGTGGCACCGCTCGCCGGCGAGTGGATCCATCAGGCCGCCCTCGCCATCCGCGCCGAGATCCCGCTCCAGACGCTCTGCGATCAGGTGGCGCAGTTCCCGACGTACGCCGAGGCGTACCTCGCCGCGCTCGAACCCCTCAGCCGGTAAAATCCCTCAGCCGGTAGGCGGCCGCAGCGCGACGGTCCCTGGCGCCGCTCTCGGCACGCTCAGCCGAGGGCGCGGTGGTGCCCCCATGCCCACAGGGGACGCAGCGCGATCAGGGCGACGCCGGCGAGGCAGGAAGATGCCCCGACGGCGCTCGCCGGGGCGCCCGCGAGCACGCAGGCGACGAGCGCCATGGCGATGCCGGTGGCGACGGCGGCGGAGCCGACGAGCGCCGTCGGCCACGGTGCCGTCGAGCCGGGACGCTCGAGGCGCGCGATCCGCCAGCGCAGATGCTCCGCACCCATGAACCCTGGTGCCACGGCGGGGGTCTCGTGCCCCACGAGCATGGCCACATGGATGAGTGCAGACAACAGTGCCTCGGTGCCGACGACCCGCGCGGCCTCGTCGTCGGCAGCGGCTTCGAGCTCTCGGCGGAGCCCTTCCCACGCCCGGCGCACCGGCGGGAAGCGACCGTAGGCAGCCGCGATCGCCCCGCAGACCGTGAGCAGCCGGGGGTGCCCGAGGCGCACGTGCGCTGCCTCGTGCTCGCACACCGCCTGGCGCTCTGCGCCTTCCAACGGGGCGAGCATCCCAGAGGTCACCACGGCCCGGCAGCGCCAGAGGCCGGACGCGAACGCGGCCAGGTGCCCCGAGGGCACCACCCACACCTCGCCGGCGCTCGTCGCGCGCCGCACGGACCTCGAGAGCGCCAGGCCCCGCATCTCGGTACGCCGGGCAGCTGCGGCCTGGCGGATCCCGTGGAAGACGAGCACGCCTAGGACGAGCGCCCCGGGCGCGTCGCCGAGGAGCTGCCACTGGCCGTGGTCGAGCCCGAAGAGGCAGCCCCCGCCCGACGTCTGGATCCCCCCGAGCCACGACCCGAGCGCGCTCCCGACGCACGCCAGCCACACCGCAGGCAGAAGCGCCCAGCCGAGCATGCTCACGAGGTACGCGCCCGCCGCGACTCGAGGCGAGACGCCCCCGCGGCGCCCCGCGAGCACAGAGAGTCCGAGGAGCACAGCGAAGAAGCCGAGCCCAACGGCTGGGCCGCTCACCGCCGGCGCGCCCGCTTCATGGCCGAAGCCAGCTCGGCGACGAGCTCGGGGTCGTCGAGGTCCTCCACAAAGTGCGCGAGGGCCACACGCGGGTGGGCAGTGGCCGAGAGGAGGGACCGGATCGCCTGCGCGGTCAGCTCGTCCGGGTCCCCGGCCGCCCGGTAGCGGTGGCCCTTCCCCTCTTCAACCCGCTCGACGAGGGACTTGTCGACGAGGCGGCCGAGCACGGTCATCACCGTCGTGTATGCCCGGGACTCGTCCCCGAGGCGTTCGAGAACCTCGCGCCCTGAAAGCCAGCTGCGGGCCGACCAGAGCACGTCGAGGATCTCGCTCTCGAGGTCGCCGACCCGGCGCCCTGCGATCAACCGTCTCGGCATCGACCACCACCTCCTACGTGTTCGTAGATTAGGCGAAGGACCGGACGCGACACCATCACGCCAGGACACCGGGTCGAGGTGGTGGGCCGACGCCACCGAAGACCACGTTGCGGCGACAAAACGGGGCAGACCAGGCGAGGCAACGAGCAGGCTGAGCGTTGCGCGTGGAGGTGACGAGGATGAGCGCGTGGGGGCGAGGAGGAGGAGGTCCTCGGTGTGAGACCCCCGAGGACGAGGGATTGACACCGTGGTGATCGCCATCCTCGCCGCGCTGGCCGCAGGCGGGGGCTTCGCTGCAGGCGGCGTCCTCCAGCAGCACGCTGCAAGCACGCGCCCGGAGCGCGAAGCGCTCTCCTTCCGGCTTCTTGTCGAGCTGGGGCACGATCAGCGGTGGCTGCTCGGGATCGGCATCGCCCTGGTCTCCTACGTGCTCGAGGCCCTTGCGCTCTCCCTCGGGCCGCTCGTGCTCGTCCAGCCTCTCATCGTGAGCGAGCTGGCCTTCGCACTGCCGATCTCGGTGCGATGGCGGGGCATGAAGATGGGCGCACGCGAATGGCTCGGCGCCGCGGCAATCGCGGCGGGGCTGGCAGTCGGCTTCGCATCGGCAGCTCCGCGTGCGGGTCGTTCCGGCGCCCCGGTTGCCGAATGGGTGGTGGCACTCAGCGTGGCCGGCGGTCTCACGGTCTTGGTGATCGCAGTCGGACGACGAAAGCGTGGATCGTCGCGCTCCTCTCTCTACGCGGTCGGCGCCGGCATCCTGCTCGGGATGCAGGCATCACTGCTCAAAGCCACGATCACCCCCTTCGAGCACGGACTGTCCCAGGCGCTCGAAGGCTGGGAGCTCTGGGCGACGCTCGTCACGGCGGTTCTCGGCCTGCTGCTCGTTCAGAGCGCCTACGAAGCCGGTCCCTTGGCGACGAGCATGCCCGCACTCGACGCGATCGAGCCCGCGATCGCGGTCGTCCTCGGAATCGTGCTCTTCCACGAAGATGTCCGAACCGGCTTTGCGCTCGTCAGCGCTGGCGCTGGCATCGCTGCGGTGCTTCTTGGCATCGTCTTGCTCGACACCTCTCCGGTCATCAAATGCTTGCAGAAGGCGCAGCGAACGAACCAGCGTGCCGCCGACTGTTGGCCGGAGTTCGGTGGAAAGGACCCCCTGTCCACCCGAGAAACCCAGGGCGGCCGGGCGTCGCCGACACCCGGGCCACGATGACCCTAGTCGTCAACCTCGCCGCGCCGGGGCGCGTCAGGGGGCGATCCAAGGAGGGTCCAACCACTCGCCGTACGGTTCGATCAGACGTGACGCCTCGGGAGGTCCCCACTCCCCGCGTGGGTAGCGGTGCACGTACCCAGGGGTCTGCAGGACCGGCTCGACGATCCGCCACGCCGCCTCCCCCCCGGACTCGTCGGCAAAGCGCGAGGACGACCCCTCGATCGCATCGGCGAGCAGGCGCTCGTAGGCGTCCTGACGTTCGCCGAAGACCTCGTCGAAGGAAAGGTCGAGCGCGACCGGGTAGCTGCAGAGCTTCTCTCCGGGCTGCTTGGCCTGGACGCTCACGATGACACCGTCGTCGTGGCCCAGGCGGAAGCGAAAGGAGTTCGGACCCGGCTGATGGCCGTCACCTCCGCAGACGAGCAGGCGCGGCGGCTCCCTCAGCGTCACGACCGCCTCGAGAGCGGTCGTCGGGAGCGCCTTGCCGGTGCGGACGAAGAATGGCACGGCCGCCCACCGCCAGGAGTCGACCTCCAGGTGGGCGGCGACGAAGGTCTCGGTCGCCGACCCCGGTGCCACACCCGGCTCCTCGAGGTAGCCCTCGTACTGGCCCTTCACCACGTCTCCTGGCTCGATAGGCCGGACGGCGCGAAGAACCTTGGTCCGTTCCTCTCTGAGTGCGTCCGGGTCAGCAGAGGCCGGAGGCTCCATGGTGAGCAGGGCCACGACTTGGAGCAGGTGGTTCTGCAGCACGTCGCGGATCGCCCCGACGCCGTCGTAGAAGCTGCCGCGCCCTTCGACCCCGAAGGACTCGGCCATGGTGACCTGGACGCTCGCCGGTCGTCCCCGGGGGTCGATGCCACTCCGAGGACCGGCACGTCGAGACAGCCACGCTCCCACAGGCGACGGAGCGAGGGCCAGAGCTTCTTGCGAGCGAGGTCGCCGGTCGCGCCGAAGACGACGAGCGCGTCGGCCTTGGCCAGCGTCACCCGCGCGCGACCGTCCGGCTATCGCCGTCGAGTGTAGGCGATCCGTGCTCCCCGAGCACGGGCTCGGGATCTGCGTCGGCACCGCGGGGTGTCGCGTCCGCGCCGGCGTCGTACCGGTAGCCGCAGAACGGACAGGGGCTGGAGTCTTGGACGATACCCCGGAGCTGCGCACGGGCCCGGCGCAGGCGGGACTTCACCCCGTCGACGGTGGTCCCGAGCAGGTGCGCGACCTCCTCGGTCGAGCGGGCTTCCAAGAGCCGCAGCTCAATCACCCGGCGATTGTCCGCGCTCAGCGCGGACAGCAGCCAGCCGACGTAGCAGGCGGCGAGCTCGTGCTCCAGGTGCGTCTCGGGGTCCCCGCTCCCCTGGCCGTCGTCGTACCCAAGGAACTCCTCGAGCAACGCCTGGTCGTCCTTGCCGGTCCGATGCGCCTGCTGGCGGGTGGTCCGGCGAAAGGTGTCGATGCAGGTGTTGTGGGCGAGGCGATAGAGCCAGGTGGAGAATGCCGACTTTCCCTCGAAGCTGGGCAGCGAGCTCAGGACCCGCAAGAACGTCTCTTGCACGAGGTCCTCGACGGCGTCGCGGTCGTGCGTCATCTGCCGGGCGCAGCCCCGGATGCGACGGTCGTAGCGGGCGAGCAGCTCTTCCATCGCGCCATCGAGCTTTTCCACGCAGTGGGCGGCGAGCTCCTCGTCGGACATCTCGGACCACCGGGACGTGCTCACCGCGCCCCACCGAGAAGGAGCCTGGAGGCTTGGTGGTCAGCCCAGGTGTGTGGCCCGCTGCGACCATCCCTTGCCGACACTGTCATCTCCTCACTCACTTGTCTAGCAACTGTCGGCCGTCCACACTCCGTTACCACTCCACTGGTACCACGCCACTTACCCATCATCGTTGCGCGCCTGGGCTCCACTCCAGGAGTGTCGGCGAGAGGCGGTGCCGGCGCGTGCGATCCTCTCCTTCTCCGAACTGTTCCCTGGCGAGGACCCCGGGCGCGTGACCAGTCGCGTGGCGAACCTTCGCGAGACGCCTGTCCGGCGGGGACTGGCGGATGCTGGCGAGCTCTTCGTGCCCGGGGCCCTCACCGTGGTTGTGTCGACCGATGCCCGCAGAGGTGTCATTGTCTCTCACGCTCGGCGCTGCTTCATCTGCCGGCGGTCGCCGACTGTTGCGCCGCTACGAGTCGTCCACGACGTCCTTCGCCGATCTCTGCCTCGTCACACGAGACCGCTGCCGAGCGCGCGCAGGTCCGAAGTCGGCGCCGCCGAGCGCTTCGAGGGCGGCTACCGCACCACTGGCGATGAGCTCGGCCGATCCCGAGAAGTCGGTGCGCCTCCGATGAGTCACGCAGGGCGAGACGAGGTGGTGGACCGTGAGACCCGGCGGCAGGCAGGCGACCTCCGCCTCGGCTCGGGCCGTGCTCTGGACGCCCACCGACCGGCGCGCCACGCCGACGCCAGAGCGAGGCCGGTGGCGCTGCGCGCAGAGCTCGCCGGTGTCGAGTGCCCACACCTCGTTGGCTCCAGCTGCGGCAGCTGCCGCCGAGGGGACGTTGGCGACCACGCCACCGTCCACGAGCAGGTCGCTGCCCCAGGGCTCGGTAGCGGGTTGCCCTGGCAGGGGGTCGTCTTCGCGTATGGGCTCTCTCAGCTCGCGACGAGCGTGCCCTTCACCCCCGGGGGCGCGGCATCGTCGAGGCAAGCCTGGCCGGCCTCCACCTGCGCTCGAGGAGAAGACTCGACCGCCCCAGAAGCAGGCACACGGAGCGGCATCGGGGGCTCGCAGGTCTCCACCGGCCTCCTGGCACCACTCCCGCCAGCGGTCGGGGTGACCCTTGGGTGACGGGCACCGCGTTGTTGCCTCTGCCATCGTCACCGATCCTCCATGTCTCTCGCTGCACTCCGCTGCACGGGGCTTCACGCGGTCCCGACCGAGCGCCACGTCGCGTACAGTTGCCGCACCGTCTGCTCGGTGATCTCCACGACCTCGTCGACCTCGTCTCTTCTCGTGAGGCAACTGGAGCTGAACCGGACGGCTCCGAGCGCGCGGTCAGCCGGAAGCCCCATCGCCAAGAGCACGTGCGAGGGATCGGGATGCGCGCTGTGGCAGGCTGAGCCGCTCGACACGGCAACACCTCGAGCAGAAAGCACGTCAACGATCGTGTCGCCACGGAGCCCTTCGAACGACACGTTCACCGTCTCGGGCAAGCACCCTTCCGTCGGACTGTTGACCACGGCACCGTGTATCGACGACAATCCCGCACGCAAGCGGTCCCCGATCGATTTGCGCCGGAACTGCTCGTTCGGGTCCTCGAGTCGAGCGCGCGCCGCTCCGGCAGCGGCACCGAGGCCGACGATCCCGAGCAGGTTCTCCGTGCCGGCTCGGCGGTCGTGCTCCTGCTCGCCACCGAAGATGAGCTTCTGCAACGGCGCATCGGTCCGAACCACCAGGGCCCCAACCCCTTTGGGTCCATGGAACTTGTGACCCGAGATCGTGACGAACCCCTCGGCAAGGCCGATCCGCTCTTTGCCTGCGGTCTGGACGGCGTCGCAGTGGAACGGGACGCCCGCCTCACGAGCGACCCGCGACAGCGCGTAAAGGGGTTGGAACGCACCGGTCTCGTTGTTGGCGTGCATGATCGAGACGAGCCGGGTATCTGGGCGAAGCACCGTTTGCAGCGTGCCAGGATCGACGCGCCCGGCGCCGTCAACGGGCAGGACCGACAGCTCGAAGCCGAGCTCGCGCACGAACTCACAGGCCCGGAGCACCGCCGGGTGCTCGACGGCGGAGGTGATGAAGTGGCCGCCGTCTCGAAGGTGGTAAAGACCCGTGCCGACGATGACGCTCGACGCGCCTTCCGACCCACCGGAATTGAACACCACCTGCTCGGGGTCGCAGGCGAGCAGCACCGCAACGAAGGCCCGGGCATGGTCTATCAGCGCAGCGGCCGCCTCACCGCAGAAGTGCACGCTCGAGGGGTTCCCGAAGGTCTCCATGGCCTCGGACATGGCCGCGCGGACCGAGGGCAGGAGCGGGGTCGTGGCATTGTTGTCGAAGTAAAGAGCAGGGCCGCGCTCTCGGCCGCGCTGTGGTGGCGGGCACGTCACGTCATTCACTCCCTTGCGGTGTTCGTAGGTCGTCTGCAAGTGCATGCAGCACCTCGACGGCGAGTCGGGCGCAGTGCGACTGGCCTGGTGCCAAGCCACCCACTCTCTGCGTGACCGTGGCCTCGTCGACACGAGCGAGATCTTCAGGGCCCATGCCGACGATCCATGCCGTCACGATGCTCGCGGTGCCGAGGGCGGCCGCGCACCCATGGGCAAGAAAGCGTGCCTCGCAGATGCGGCCGTCGCCCACGCGCACGGTGAGGTGAACCTGGTCGCCGCACACCGGATCGGCGACGGACGCGTCCGCGTCAGGCTCGGGGAGCTCGCCGACGTTCTTGGGGTGGGTGAAGTGCTCGATGATCTCGTCGCTGAACCGTGCCACAGAAACCTCAGCGCGCCGGGGATGCCCGATGCAAAGACAACGGACTGGGTTCGCCCGGCGCGCGACTGGCCCGTGCGTGGGCAGCGTCGATCTCGCGCTCGATGTTGACTGCGCAGCAACCGACCTCGGCGCCCTTCAGCCGACGCGAGAAGCTGACCATCTGACCGCGCCGGCCGCACTCGCACTCGCCCTCGCTTCGGATGCCGACGTCCTCGGTCAAGATGAACGCGGGATAGCTGGTGTTGAGCCCGCTCAAGACCGCGATGACACCGCGCACGCCGTCGGGGACCTCCCTGCTCGGATTGCCCAGGTCCCGAACGCTCACATGGCACCACGGCGGCACGTGCTTGTGGTGGTGCTCGCACTCGATCGCGAGCATGTCGGACTCGATGAGCCCGTACATGTCACGAATGTTCGCCTGGGCGATCCCAAGGCGTCGAGCCGCCTTCTCGCGGAACTTCCGCTCGTCGATCGTCGCTCCCGTGTAGCGCTTCCATCCCCCGAGGGTGACGACGAGAGAGTCCTCGTCGAGCTTCAGTTCCGAACCGCTCTTCACGAGGTAGTCGAGCAGGCGGTTCACGAGGAACGGCGGCCCGAAGACGTGGCGAAGCCTATTGCCCTGTTCGTGTACGAGGAACTCGACCGCTTCGTCTTCTCGAATGCTGTAGCCATGCAGCGCGTAGTGCGATCGGTCGAGCAGACCACAGAACAGGTTGAACACCTTGGCGAGGCCCATCTCGGGGTTCTCGGCGGGAGACGGGCACAAGAAGAGCCCCGCACCTCCACTGACCGAGAAGAACTCCCGGTACTGGGCCATCAGCGCAAGGGCGACGGCGGTAGTCGTCTTCGTGTCCCGTCTCGCCACGCTCGGGACCCCGCTCGTCCCGGTGCTGCGGATCTCGAGCTCCACCTCGTCGAGTGGACGGCTCAGGAGCAAGTGGGCATTGGACTGTTTGAAGAGCCCTACCGGAAGAAGCGGGATCGCCGCCAGACCCCTTATCGTTGTGACCGTGCGGGGATCGACACCCGCTTCCTCGCAGAGGCGGCGATAGAAGCTGTTGCACTCGTAATGGTACGCGAACAGACGCGTGACGAGCCGAGCGGTCGCTTCTCGCCGGTCTGCATCCGGCAACCGTGATGCGCTGTCGAGCTCACAGATCATCTCGGCGAGTGTCAACAGAGGGCCTCCCTGTGGTCGTGGTCGGGATCGTGGTCATGTCGCGGCGGTTCGAACACGGGAACGACTTCTCGTGCTCGGGAGCCGGGCGAGATCGGGGAGCACCGCGCTGGCGTCAACACGTCGGCGCAGCTGCCACCGTGAGCGACACCGAGCCGCTCGACCTGCGACACAACAGGTACACGGGAACTGCCCATCCGGGTGGTGCCAGAAGAGAAGGAAGGGAGGTGAGGTCCAATGACCTGGACCGAACGAGTAGGCGACGTCGCGACGACGACGGCCCTCCTGCTCGTCAACCTGGGACGGATCGTCACCCTGTTCGTACGGGTCGCGACGAGCGCCCTCGACCGCTTCGTCACCAACCTTGCCGAGCGCGGCGAGTCCGGGATCGCGAAGAGCGGGACCTCGGGCCCCTCGTGGGTGGGGTTGCCGGCTGCGGTCGCCTGGGGAGCGGCGGCCATCGTGCCGCGGGCACTGTCCGTCGTGACGGTCCTCGCCCGCCAGGTCGCAGAGACGGCCGACGACTTCCTGCGGACGTTGACCGACGACGGACCGGAACCCGGACCTGCACCGTCACCGGCATCGCCGCTCCCAGCAGCGCCGCACGGCGGCCCGGAGGCCGCCCCTGCGACCGGGTACGGATTCGCGGTCGGGGCCGCCCAGCCCGCTGCCTGACCCGGCTGGCTCGACGCCAGCCCCCTCAGATCACCCCGGCCCGGTATAGCGCCAGCCGGGGTGATCACGCGCCACGGGCCACGCTGGCACGTCATCGGCTGCTTCCCCTTGGTGTCGACGTGGCTCGCCCGGGCGCTGTGGCGGACAGGCGCCTGGCGGTGTCGATGAGGGCGACGTGGGAGAACGCCTGGGGGAAGTTCCCCACGAGATGCCGGTGCTCGACGTCGTACTCTTCGGACAGGAGCCCCACGTCGTTGGCAAGCCCCAACAGCCGCTCGAAGAGGGCGCGGGCGTCGCGGGTGCGTCCGAGCGCGCACTGGACGTCGGCCAGCCAGAAGCTGCAGGCGAGGAAGGCCCCCTCACCGGCCGGCAGGCCGTCCACGTCACCCCGCTCGTCGCTGTTGTAGCGAAGGACCAAGCCGTCTTCGCACAGCTCACGCTCGATCGCCTCGACCGTCCCGACGACGCGCGGATCCTGGGGAGGGAGGAAGCCGACGAGCGGGAGGAGGAGCAGGCTCGCGTCGAGAGCACGCGACCCGTAGGACTGGGTGAAGGTGCCTCGCTCCGGATCGAACGCCTCGCGGCACACCTCGTCGTGGATCGCGTCCCGGAGCCGGCGCCACCTGGAAGATGGGCCTGGGCGACCGAGCCCCTCGACAGCCTTCACTGCCCGGTCGAAGGCGACCCAGGCCATCACCTTGGAGTGGGCGAAGTGCCGCCGAGGCCCGCGCACCTCCCAGATCCCCTCGTCCGGCGCCTGCCAGGCGGACTCCAAGAAGTCGAGGAACGCCCGCTGGATCTCCCAGGCGTGGCTGTCGAGGTCACAGCCCGACAGGCAGGCTAGGTGGAGCACGTCCATGACCTCGCCGTAGACGTCGAGCTGGAGCTGGTCGACGGCCGCGTTGCCCACCCGCACCGGCCTGGACCCCTCGTAGCCCGAGAGCCAGTCGAGCTCGATCTCGGGCAGCCGGCGCTCTCCCTCCACCCCGTACATGATCTGGAGCTGGGCCGGGTCACCGGCGACGGCGCGCACCAACCAGTCACGCCACGCCTGCGCCTCGTCCACGTAGCCCGTCGCCAACAGTGCGTGCAAGGTGAGCGTGGCATCGCGCAGCCACACATAGCGGTAGTCCCAGTTACGCACCCCGCCCAGACGCTCGGGCACCGAGGTCGTGAGCGCGGCCACGATCCCCCCGGTCGGCCCGTAGGTGAGGGCCTTGAGCGTGGCGCACGACCGGCTGACCGCATCGCGCCACTCCCCCCGGTAGGTGCAACGGGCCGACCAGGCCTGCCACCAGGCCTCGGTCGCCTCGAGGAGCCGGCGCGCCTCGGCCGGATCGGGGAGCTTGCCGGTCGAGGGCAGCCAGCTCAAGACGAAGGGCACCTGCTCACCGGCGGAGACCGTGAACCTGGCCACCGTCGCGTGGTCCTCGCCGTTGGTCGCCACCGGCGTGTCGAGCACCAGGGCGTCTGGGCCCGCCACGGCGATGAGCCGTCCGTCGAGCCGGCGGACCCACGGGACCGTTCGCCCGTAGTCGAAGCGCATCACGAGGCGCATGCCCATGGACACGTGCCCGGCGACGCCCTCGACGATCCGCACGACACCGGCGTGCCCGTCTCGATGGGGCATGAAGTCGGTGATCCGCACCGCGCCGGTGTCGGTCTCGAGCTCGGTGTCGAGGACGAGGGTCCCCGCTCGGTAGCGCCGCTGTACGCGCCGCACGCCGCCCAGGGGGGCGAGCTGCCACCGGCCGTTGGACTCGTTGCCCAACAGGGCCCCGAAGACCGCCCCCGAGTCGAAGCGCGGCAGGCAGAGCCAGTCGATCGACCCGTCGTTGCCGACGAGCGCCCCGGTGTGGGTGTCGCCGATCATGGCGTAGTCCTCGAGCCGAAGCGCCATCGCCTAACCCACCGCGTCCCGGTGCTGGGAACTGGGTCGGCCGGGAGCGGGAAGGGACGCCTCGCAGCCGGGGGGTAGGAAACCGGGCTCGGTCGCTCCACCACCATCGCCGGGGGCGAGGCTGAGCGGTTCGCTGTGCGGATGCTCGACCGCCGGGCCGTGATCGAGGTGGAAGCGGGAGACCAGAAGCGAGACGCCCACGAGGTAAAAGACGGTGGCGACGAGGGGAACGAGGAAGAAGCTCGGACCCGCCCCAGGCATCACCTGGGCGAGGCCGTAGGTGGCGGCGAGGGCGGGCAAGGCGGCGCCGTTCTCCCACAGCACGGGGAGCCTCTCGCCTCGCCAGTCCCCTTCGGTCGTGCGCCGGAACACGGCTGCGAGCCCGAAGTAGGCGACGCTCGCCCCGCCGACGAACTCGAACCCCTCGGACGGGGTGGGCAGACCGAAACGGCCCGTGCACAGCGCGCCCGCTCCCCAGATGGTGAGCGTGTAGCCGTAGGGGATGCCGGCTACGGCGATGACGTGGGCACCCGCTCGGCGCAGCTCACGAAGTGCCGGCACGGCGCAAGTCCCCTCGTCCCGCAGGTTCAGCGATCGCCCACCCGAGCGCGAGGAGCTCGAGGGCGCGCCGGTCGGCGATCCGGTAGAAGGCGCGGCGCCCGGCGCGCCGCTTCGACACGATCCCGCAGGCGACCAGGCGTCCCAGGTGGGCGGAGACTCGGCCCTGGGTGAGCCCGAGATGACCGACGCACTCGCTGCCGCATCGCTCCGCCTCGGCGATGAAGCCCACCAGTGACAGGCGACCCGGCTCCCCAAGGGCACAGAACAGCTCAGCGACCGCACGGCGCCCTTCGAAGCTCCACCTTCCCGCCTCGCCCACCCGGTCCGTTGTGGCAACCGGGCGAGGCGACGCCGGAGGCGGCACGACGCGACCTGAGACGAACGCCCCCGAGCCGCGTTCCGGCCTGTCGGTGCCGATGCCGGCGATGGACACCTCAGCCCTGCCTACGCGTCCGGTCTGTCGCGCTGGACCGCCTCGACCTGGTAGCCGAGGTCGGCCACTGTCGCGACGAGGTCCTCGAGCGCAGGGGACGACGGCCCGAGATCGAGGTCGATCGACCCTCCCTCGACGTCCACCTCGACCCCGAGCACCCCCGGCCAGGCACCGAGCACCTCGGCCAGCACGTCCTCGGCGGGGAAGAACGAGCAGCAGCCGTCTCCCACGACCGGCGCCTCGGCCAGGCCGGGCACCACCAACCGCACACGGTGGAGGCCTCCAGGCGCCTCGCGCGTAGCGGCCGGGCCAGCCCCCGCTACGCCGCGCAGCACGAGAGCTTCTCCACGTCGCGGGTGAAGGTCTGCGCGGCGAGCTTCAAGCCCTCTGCCATGGTCAGGTAGGGGTGGAACGTGGCGGCCAGTTCGCT
>JAKAQW010000045.1 GCA_021819525.1 Actinomycetes bacterium | reverse complement strand
AGAGTAAGAGTAGCTGTGCGTTCGAACCGCATGTCGCGACAGCGTGGGTGCCGGCGTAAAGGTCGGCACCGTGCCGCACCTGCGGAGCACCGAGTACCTGGTGGTCGTCGGCAGCCGGGCCTATGGTGCCCGGGCGCTGCTGGCAGGGTCATGCGGTGCTCAGGCGGCAACCTCCATACTGACAGAGAGGGCGACTCATGAGGTGCTCGGCGGTGGCTCGAGTCGAGGTGACCCTGGCCTCGTGCGACGTACCTCGAGCATGACCCCACGAAGGCGCCGACGATGTCGGAGAACCCGCCGCGAAGGCACCGGCGCGGCTTGCTAGGATGTCTGTGACCGTCAAGCGGGTCCCGAGAGGCCCGTACGGATCCGGAGGAGCAAGGTGGCCGAACGTGAACGGAAGCTGACCCCGCCGCGAGGTGGGGACTTCGTTCCTCGGGTCCAGGTGCTCTCCGCAGCCGACGTCCAGCGCGCGCTCGTCCGCATCGCCCACGAGGTCGTCGAGCGCAACCGGGGGCTCGACGACGTGGTGCTGATCGGCCTGCAGACCGGTGGCGTGCCGCTCGCCTATCGGATCGGCCAGATCCTCGCAGAAGTCCACCACGGAGCCCACGTGCCCGTCGGCACGCTCGACGTGGCCTTCTACCGCGACGACATCGGGATCCGCCCGGTGCTCGCCGAAGCCGCCACCGACGTCCCCCGGGACCTGGCCGGCGCGACCGTCGTCCTCGTCGACGACGTCCTGTTCACCGGACGGACCATCAGGGCTGCGTTGAACGCCCTGGCCGACTACGGCCGGGCCCGAGCGGTGCAGTTGGCCGTCATGGTGGACCGCGGGCATCGGGAGCTGCCCATACGCCCCGACTACGTCGGCAAGAACCTCCCGACTCGCCTCGACGAGCAGGTCGACGTCGGGCTCGACGGGGTAGTCCTCGGCGACGTGGTGCCGAGATGACCACGGTGCCCGCAGATGTCCTCCACCCACCGCGGACGAGCCTGCTGTCGGTCGCCGACCTGGGGGCGGAGGGCATCGCCCGGGTGCTCCGGCTGTCGGACCACTTCGTCGAGATCGGCCGCCGACCCATTCCCAAGGTGCCCGCTCTGCGGGGCCGGACGGTGGCGACGGTCTTCGTCGAGCCGTCGACGAGGACCCGGCTGTCCTTCGAGACCGCCGCTCGGCGCCTCTCGGCCGACGTGGTGTCGTTCACCCCGGACACCTCGTCGCTGGGCAAGGGAGAGTCCCTGCGTGACACCGTGCAGACGGTGGCCGCCATGGGTGTCGACTGTTTCGTCGTCCGCCACGCCAGCGCCGGGGTCCCCGCCCAGGTGGCCCGCTGGACGAGCCGGAGCGTGGTCAATGCCGGAGACGGCTGGCACGAGCATCCCACCCAAGCACTGCTCGACTGTGCCACCATCCGCCAAGCCCTGGCTGAGCGCGCCGGGCTGCGGGTGGCCGACACCGGCGTGGAGCTGTTCGACGGGCTGCGGGTGGCAGTGGTCGGCGACGTGGCCCACAGCCGGGTCGCACGCTCGAACGTCCTGGCGCTCGGCGCGCTCGGGGCCCGGGTCACCTTGGTCGCACCGGGAAGCCTGCTTCCCGGCTCGCTGGCTGGTTGGCCGGTCCACGGCGTCACCGCCGACCTCGACGCTGTCTTGGGAGAGATCGACGTCTGCTACGTCCTGCGCCTGCAGACCGAGCGCGGGGCCGGAGCGTTCGTCCCCTCCCTCCGTGAGTACACCGCCGGCTACGGGCTGACCGCCCGGCGGGTGGCGCGCATGGCTGGCGATGCGATCGTCATGCATCCCGGGCCGATGGTGCGCGGCGTCGAGATCGCCGACGACGTCGCGGATCTGCCCCGGACCGTCGTGCTCCGGCAGGTGGCCAACGGCGTGGCGGTGCGCATGGCGGTGCTGTTCCTGCTCCTGGGCAGCGACGAGCAGCTCGCCAGCGACGAGCTCGGTGCCGGCGCCATCCATGGTGGCAGTGCCGGCGCTCGAGGATCCGCGCACGCCGAGAAGCGAGGAGCCGGCCGTGGCTGAGCGAGCCGGCCGGGCGGCTACGGGATCTTCCTCGACGGGCCCGGCGCCGACCGTCGTGGTCCGCGGCGGCACCGTGCTCGACGAGCAGGGAGAGCGCCGCGCCGACGTGCTCGTGCGCGACGGCCGGGTGGTGGCGCTGCATCCCGATCTCGATGTGCCAGCCGGGGCTACCGTGCTCGATGCCGGCGGGTGCCTGGTCGCCCCTGGCCTGGTCGACCTGCACAGCCATCTGCGCCAGCCCGGTGCCGAAGAGGCGGAGACCGTCGAGACCGCCAGCCGCGCCGCGGTGCTCGGCGGGTACAGCGCGGTGGTGGCCATGCCCAACACCGATCCACCGATAGACGACGTCTCGGTGGCTCGTCACGTGCTGGAGCTGGGTCGCGAGGCCCTGTGCACGGTGTCGGTGGCCGGGGCGATCACCGTCGGACGGGCAGGTGAGCGCCTGGCTCCCATGGCCGAGCTGGCCGGGCTCGGGATCCGGCTCTTCACCGACGACGGCGCCGGCGTCCAGGACGGTGGGCTCATGCGCCGGGCGCTTCAGTACGCCCGAGCGCTCGGCGTGGTCCTGGCCCAGCACTGCGAGGACCGTGCCATCGCCGCGGGCGGGGTCATGCACGAGGGTGCCTGGTCCTCACGCCTGGGTCTCCCCGGGGCGCCGGCAGCTGCGGAGGAGGCGATGGTCGCGCGTGACCTGGCGCTCGTCGGGCTGACCGGCGCCCCGATGCACTTCCTCCATCTGTCGAGCGCCGGGTCACTGGCCCTCGTGGCAGCAGCCAAAGCCGGCGGGCTGCCGGTGACCTGCGAGGTGGCTCCGCACCACCTGGCGCTCACCGAGGCCGAGCTGGCCGGGTACGACCCGATCTTCAAGGTCAACCCGCCGCTGCGGGCCTGGCGCGACGTCCTGGCACTGCGCCGGGGCTGCGCGGAAGGCCTCGTCGATGCCGTGGCCACCGACCATGCGCCGCACCCGCCGGAAGCCAAGGACGCCCCACTCGACCATGCGCCGCCGGGCATGCTCGGGCTGCAGACGGCGTGGGCGGTGACCCTGGGAGCGCTGCATCGCGGTGAGCCTGCCTACGGCGAGGTGGAGGCCACGGCGGAAGGTGCGTGGGACCGGGCCGTGCCGGGTGGCGCGATGCGGGGTATGGCAGGCGGAGGCCCGGTGCCCGCAGAGCGAAGCCGTGGCCACCTGCCGGTGCCCGCTACCGGTGGCCAGGTGCCGGTGCGGGCAAGGAGCGGCCGCCTGCCGGCGCGAGACAGCGGTGGCCAGGTGCCGACCATGACGGTCCGAGACGTCGTCGGCCTGCTCAGCTGGCGCCCGGCGCGCATCGCCGGGCTCGCGGTCGACCAGGGCGGCGAGCACGGCGGGCCGGTCGTCCCCGGAGGCTTCGCCCACCTGTGCGTGCTCGACCCCGCCGAGCCGTGGACCGTGGACGGTGCGACGCTGGCGAGCCGCAGCCGGAACACGCCTTGGCACGGCCGGCGGCTTACCGGTACCGTTCGCCACATGCTGGTGGCGGGCGAACCGGTCGTCGTGGCCGGGGAGGCCCAGCGATGAGCGGCGACATCGCTCCAGCGCACCCGGCGACCGGCGGCTCGCGCACCGCTGTGCCTACTGCCCCAGGGGGCACCAGCGCGCCTCGGAGCACCACCGGCACCAGCGCGCCTCGGAGCACCACCGGCACCGGCACGGCGCGAAGCGCTCCGGTCGCCGGACCCCCAGCGAGGCCGGCGCACCTCGCCGGCGAGCGGCCGCCGGCGCTGCTCGTGCTGGCAGACGGCGAGGTGTTCGAAGGCGAGGCCGTGGGTGCGGTGGTCCCGAGCGGTGTCACCACCGGTGAGCTGGTGTTCAACACGGTGTTGTCCGGCTACCAAGAGGTGATCACCGACCCCAGCTACGCCGGGCAGGTCGTGGCCTTCACCTACCCGCACATCGGCAACTACGGGGTGAGCGACCGCGACGACGAGGCGGGGCGTCCGTGGTGCCGGGGGATCGTCGTGCGGGATCTCGCAGACCATCCGTCGAGCTGGCGCTCGGGTCGCTCGCTGCCGGCGTACCTCGCAGCCCACGGTGTGGCGGGGATCAGCGGGGTCGACACCCGCCGGCTCACCCGCCACCTGCGGCGAGACGGTGCCATGGGCGCTGCGTTCGGCACGGCGGACGAGACGACGCTGCGAGCGGCAGCGGCCGCCGAGCCCGGCACGACCGGGCGCAACCTGGTGGCCGAGGTCAGTACCACCGAGGCCTATACGGTGGGCACCGGCGCCAGGCGGGTGGTGGTCTACGACTTCGGGGTGAAGCGCACGATGCTGCGCTGCCTGGCCGAGCAGGCCACCGTCACGGTGGTGCCGGCGGCCACACCGGCTGACGAGGTGCTCGCCATGTCCCCCGACGGGATCGTGCTGTCGAACGGCCCGGGGGATCCGGCCGCTCTGGCCGGCCTCACCGACATCGTCACCGACCTGCTCGGGGCGGCGCCCGTGCTCGGGATCTGCCTCGGTCACCAGCTGCTCGGGGCCGCGGTGGGCGCTCGCACCTACAAGCTCCCCTTCGGCCATCACGGCGGGAACCACCCGGTGAAGCGCTGCTCGGGCGGTCGGGTCGAGATCACCGCCCAGAACCACAACTACGCAGTGGACCGGGCCTCGCTGGCCACGGTGCGAAGCACGGTCGAGGTGACCCACGTGAACTTGAACGACGGGGTCGTCGAGGGGATCGCCGTGCCCTCGGCGAGGGCGTTCAGCGTGCAGTACCACCCTGAGGCCGGTCCTGGCCCCCACGATGCCCGCAGCCTGTTCGACCGGTTCTGGGAGCTCGCGCAGGGGGGGAGGCTCTGATGCCGCGGCGCGACGACATCGAGCGGATCCTGGTCATCGGGTCGGGGCCAATCGTGATCGGCCAGGCCTGCGAGTTCGACTACTCGGGCACCCAGGCCTGCCGGGTGCTTCGCGCCGAGGGCTACCAGGTGATCCTGGTGAACTCGAACCCGGCCACGATCATGACGGACCCGGAGCTCGTGGCACGGACGTACGTCGAGCCACTGGACCCCGACGTGCTCGCGGCCATCATCGCCCAGGAACGCCCTGACGCGCTGCTGCCCACCCTGGGGGGCCAGACTGCGCTCAACCTGGCCATGGCCCTGGTGGAGCGCGGCGTGCTCCACGACCACGGGGTGCAGCTCATCGGGGCCAGCGCCCGAGCCATCGCCACAGCCGAGGACCGCGACAAGTTCAAGGCGGCCATGGAGGAGATCGGCTTGGCCGTGCCGGCCTCGGGCTTCGCGCACGATCTCGACGAGGCGCTCGTGGTGGCCGACACCGTCGGCTACCCGATCATGGTGCGTCCCAGCTACATCCTCGGCGGGGCCGGGACCGGGGTGGCCGCCGATCGCGCCGCGCTGGTGCGCCTCGCGGCAGAGGGGTTGGCGGCCAGCCCGGTGCACCAGGTCCTCGTGGAGCGCTCCATCGTCGGATGGAAAGAGTACGAGCTCGAGGTCATGCGCGACCGTGCCGACAATTGCGTGGTGGTCTGTGCCATCGAGAACCTCGACCCGATGGGGGTGCACACCGGCGACTCCATCACCGTCGCTCCCGCCCAGACCCTCTCCGACGTCGAGTACCAGCAGATGCGAGACGACGCCTTCGCCTGCATCCGTCGGGTCGGGGTCGAGACCGGCGGATCGAACATCCAGTTCGCCGTGGATCCGGCGACCGGCGACCGGATGGTCATCGAGATGAACCCGCGGGTGTCGCGCTCCTCGGCGCTGGCCTCGAAGGCCACCGGCTTCCCCATCGCCAAGATCGCGGCGCGCCTGGCGGTCGGCTACACCTTGGACGAGATCACGAACGACATCACCGGTGCGACCCCGGCGTGCTTCGAGCCTGCCATCGACTACGTGGTGACCAAGGTGCCGCGCTGGGCCTTCGAGAAGCTCCCGGGTGCCCCCGAGCGCCTCGGCACCCGGATGCAGTCGGTGGGGGAGGTCATGGCGATCGGGCGGACCTTCCCCGAATCGCTGCAGAAGGCGTTGCGCTCGTTGGAGCAGGGCCGCAGCGGGTTGAACGGCGACCCCGCCGAGCGGGCGCTCGACGTGCTCGACGACGCTGCCTTGCTCCGGCGGGCAGCCGAGCCGACCCCCGACCGGGTGTACCAGCTCGAGGCGGCGCTGCGCCGGGGCATCGACCCCGCAGAAGTCCACCGGGCTACCGGCGTGGACCCCTGGTTCGTCGACCAGATCGGCCAGATCACTGCTGTGCGACGCCAGATCGAGGCGCTGGGTCCCGACCTCGGCGCGCTCGACGCGCGCGCCTGGCGCCGGGTCAAGCAGCTCGGGTTCTCAGACGCCCAGGTGGCCTACCTGCTGGGATCGCCGGTGACCGAAGCCGCCGTGCGTGACGCGCGCCTAGGTGCGGGGGTGGAGGTGACGTTCAAGACCGTCGACACCTGCGCGGCGGAGTTCGACGCGCACACCCCCTATCACTACGGCACCTACGAGGACGAAGACGAGGTCCGGCCGTCCGAGAGACCGAAGGTGGTGATCCTCGGATCGGGGCCGAACCGGATCGGGCAGGGGATCGAGTTCGACTACTGCTGCGTGCATGCCTCCATGGCCCTGCGTGAGGTCGGCTACGAGACGGTCATGGTCAACTGCAACCCCGAGACCGTCTCCACCGACTACGACACCTCGGACCGGCTGTACTTCGAGCCGCTCACCGCCGAGGATCTGGCCAACGTGCTCGACGCCGAGACCAGGGCGGGACCGCTGGTGGGTGTGGTGGTGGCCCTCGGTGGCCAGACGCCGCTGAAGCTGGCGGCCACCATCGACCCGGGCCTGGTCCTCGGCACCCCACCGTCGTCCATCGAGGCGGCCGAGGATCGCGAGCGGTGGAACGCGCTCTGCCGTCAGCTCGAGATCCCCCAGCCGGCGGGCGGCATGGCTTCGTCGCCAGCTGGCGCGCTCGCCGTGGCCGGCGAGGTGGGGTACCCGGTGCTGGTCCGCCCGAGCTACGTGCTCGGTGGCCGGGCCATGGAGATCGTCTACGACGACGAACGCCTGGTCGAGGTGGTAGAGGCCCTGGCGAGCTCCCTTGCTCGCGAAGGCGGCCCGGCGGCAGCCGGGCCGGTGCTGATCGACCGCTTCCTGGAGGACGCCGTCGAGGTCGACGTGGACGCGGTGCGCGACCGGACCGGCGAGGTGCTGATCGCCGGGGTGATGGAGCACGTGGAGGAGGCTGGCGTGCACTCCGGCGACTCGGCGTGCGCCTTGCCCCCCCAGACCCTGGGCGCCGAGGTGCTGGGCACGCTGAGCGGCCACGTCCGGGCCATCGCCGAGGCGCTTGGCGTCGTAGGCCTGGTGAACGTCCAGTTCGCCGTGAAAGACGGGGTGCCCTACGCCTTGGAGGCGAACCCTCGGGCCAGCCGTACCGTCCCCTTCGTCGCCAAGGCGACCGGAGTCCCCGTGGCCAAGGTGGCGGCACGGGTGATGCTGGGAGCCACCTTGGCCGGGCTCCGAGAGGAAGGGTTGCTGCGCCCGCCGAGTGACAGCGGCCATGTGGCGGTGAAAGAAGCGGTCCTGCCCTTCAGCCGCTTCCCCGGGGTGGACACCTTGCTCGGCCCCGAGATGCGCTCCACCGGTGAGGTCATGGGGGTGGGCACCACCTTCGGCCTGGCCTTCGCGAAGAGCCAGATCGCGGCGGGAACCCGGCTGCCAGACAGCGGCACCGTGTTCCTCTCCCTGGCCGACCGGGACAAAGAAGCCGGGGTGGCAGTGGCTCGGGCGCTGAGCGACCTGGGGTTCTCACTGGCGGCAACGGCGGGGACCGCCGCTTTCCTGCGCCGTCGTGGCTTGCCTGTGGCCGCCGAGGTGGCGAAGGTGGGCGAGCCCATCGAGCTGGCGACCGCAGGCGCCCACGGTCGCTCCGCCGCGACGGACGAGCCTGTCGGAGTGCGCGCGCCGGGCGCGACCGGCACGGTAGTCGCAGCGCACGAGCCTGAAGACGCGCTCGCACCGGGAGAGGCCGGCGAGGCAGTCGAGGCGGGCGAGCCCGCCCGGATGGCCATCGACGCCGTGGAGCTCATCGAGTCCGGTGCCGTGCAGCTGGTGATCAACACCCCTCGGGGTCGAGGGCCTCGCGCGGACGGGATCCACATCCGCACCGCGGCGCTCGCTGCGCAGGTGCCGTGCCTCACCACCTTGGCAGCAGCTCGGGCGGCGGCAGCGGGCATCGCCGACTGGCGCTCGCACCCGCTGGCGGTGACCTCGCTGCAGGTGCTGCATAGCGGTGTCGAGGAGCCCGAGCCGGGTGCCGCAGCGAGGTGAGCCTCGTGCGGGTTCGCCGTGTCGACCAGCGGACCTCGGTGGGGTCGGTGGCCTTGCGTGCGCCGGTGCTCACCGCATCGGGCACCGCCGGGCACGGGACCGAGCTGGGCGCGTACCTGGACCTGGCGGAGCTGGGGGCAGTGGTGGTGAAGTCGCTGGCGGCCGAGCCGTGGCCCGGGAACCCGGCGCCCCGGGTGCATCCCACCCCGGCGGGCATGTTGAACTCGGTCGGCCTGCAGGGACCAGGCGTCGACGCCTGGCGTCGCCAGGACCTGCCGGCGCTGGTGGAGCGAGGCGCGACCGTGGTGGCGAGCATCTGGGGCCGTTCGGTGGCCGAGTACGCGGCGGCGGCGCGCCTGCTCGCCGGTGCCGAGGGCGTGGTGGCGGTCGAGGTGAACGTGAGCTGCCCCAACCTCGAGGACCGCAGCCGCATGTTCGCCCACTCGGCATCTGCCACGGCCGAGGCCGTGTCGGCCGCCGTGGAAGCCAGTGGCTTGCCGTGCTGGGCGAAGCTCAGCCCGAACGTCCCGGACCTGGTGGAGATCGCCGGTGCGGCGCTGACGGCCGGCGCCGAGGCGCTGGTGCTCGTGAACACGGTGCTCGGCATGGCCATCGACCCGGCTCGGCGCCGGTACCGGCTGGGCTCGGGGCCATCTGGTGGGGGCCTGTCCGGACCTGCCATCCGGTCGGTGGCGGTGCGCGCGGTGCACGACTGCCGGGCTGCGTTCCCCACCGCCGGCATCGTCGGTGTCGGCGGTGTCTGTCGGGGGGTCGACGCGGCAGAGCTCCTCGTAGCCGGCGCCGACGCGGTCGAGGTAGGGACAGCCACCTTCGCGGATCCCAGAGCGCCGGCGGTGGTGCTGCACCAGCTGGTGCGCTGGTGCCGACGGCACCGGGTCGCTGCCGTGCGCGACCTGGTCGGCGCGGTGCACGCCGATCGCCCGGTCATCCCGGCTCCCCGGGCCGCTCGGACCGCGACGACGACGTCGTCTCCGACGGCCTCCTCGATGGCGGCTGCCACCCAGACCCCACCACCAGCAGGGGCCGCGTCCTCGCCAGCAGGGACCGCGTCCTCGCCAGCAGGGACCGCGGTGCCAGCAGCATCAGCTCCCGGAGTGCGGCCAGGAGAGCCGGCGACCACGGGCACGGGGGCGAGTGTGGACGGCGACCTGGTGGTCAGGTTGAAGGAGGCGCTCGACACCATCGACCGGCGTGTCGCTGTGCAGGCCGAGCACATGGCCCGGCTGAACGCCGCGCTCGCAGCCCTGACGGCGGCGCTGTCGGCTCCGGAGCCCGGCGAACCGCCGCCGTGATCGCCGTGGAGCCCGGTGCACCGCCGCCGCCGTGATCGCCGTGGAGCCCGGTGCACCGCCGCCGCCGTGATCGCCGTGGAGCCCGGTGCACCGCGGCCGCCGTGATCGCATCAGGCTCCCAGACGCCTCGACTGTGATGCGTCCGGGCACCGAGCGCCGCAAGTGGCGGGCACCGACCGAGCCCGATGGTGTGACGGTGCTGGTGAGGGGCGCTAAGGTGGCCGCTATGCCGCAACCTCCCGCACTCACCGCCGAACAGCGCCAGGCGGCGTTGGACAAGGCTGCCAAGGTCCGCCGCGAGCGTGCCGAAGTCAAGGAGAAGCTGAAGATGGGTTCGCTCAGCTTGGCCGACTTGCTCGCTCGAGCCGACTCCGACGAGACGGTGGGCAAGATGAAAGTGCTGTCCGTGCTCGAATCGCTCCCGGGCCTGGGCAAGGTCAAAGCCCGCCGACTGATGGAGACCGTCGGGATCAGTGAGACTCGTCGCCTGCAAGGCCTGGGAACGAACCAGCGCGATGCCTTGCTGACGCACACCGCGAAGTCCTGATCGTCGTCTTGTCGGGTCCCGGCGGCGCGGGCAAGGGGACCGTGGCCGCTGCGCTGGTCGCCGCCGATCCCAAGCTCTGGCTCAGCCGCTCGTGGACCACACGCCGACCTCGTCGGGGTGAGCGGCCGGACGCGTACGTGTTCGTCGACCGGGAGCAGTTCGAGGCCGCGGTCGCTGCAGGGAAATTCCTGGAGCACGCCGAGTTCCTCGGCGAGCAGTACGGCACGCCGCTGCCCGACGCGCCGCCGGGCCGGGATCTGCTGCTCGAGATCGACCGGCAAGGCGCCGAGCAGATCCGGGCGCAGTACCCCGACGCCGTGGTGGTGCTCCTGGTGCCCCCCAGCGTGGAGGTCCAGCGTGAGCGCCTCCGCGGGCGCGGGGACGACGAGGCGGCGGTGGAGCGCCGGGTGACCACCGGGGCCGAGGAGGTGGCCGCCCTGCGGGGGTTCTGCGACCACCAGGTGGTGAACGACGACCTCGACCGGGTGGTAGCCGAGCTGCTCGATATACTCGAGTCGCACCGCCGGTGCGCCTCGGCCCAGCCGTAGCCAGAGCCAGCCGCAGCCAGACCAGGTCGCAGTCCGAACCAGCCGTAGCCAGACCCAGCCGCAGCCAGAGTTAGGAACCCGATGCCACAGCGCTCCACGACCCTCATGAGCCCACCTATCGAAGGGCTGCTCGAGGGGGTCGACTCCAAGTTCACCTTGGTGACCCTGGCCGCCCGGCGCGCCCGGCAGATCAACTCCTACTACAACCAGCTCGGTGAAGGCATGGGAGCGGTGGCGCCTCCCCAAGTGACCTCGGTGTCGGGCAAGCCGTTGACCATCGCTTTCGAGGAGATCGCAGCCGGTAAAGCCGTGTACCGGCGCGTCGACCCGGCGGACCAGGCAGCGGCCGAGGCAGCCGGCGCGGCGGGGTCGCTTCCTCCCACGCCTTCTGCCGGTGCACACGACAGCGCTGCCGGCGACACGCCGGGTGCGCCCGACACGCCGGGCGCCTGAGCGGCGCTGCGGCCCCAAGGCACGAGGTGGGTCACGCCCCGCCGGGTGGTCGCAGGACCGACAGCGGCGTGACACCGCTCGCCGGGCGCCACGTGGTCCTCGGGGTGACCGGGGGCATCGCCGCCTACAAGGCGGTCGAGGTCTGTCGCCGGCTGGTCGACATGGGCATCTACGTGGTGCCGGTCATGACCGAGGAGGCGACCCGGTTCGTCGGAGCAGTCACCTTCTCCGCACTGGCGTCCGAGCCGGTACGCCGCAGCCTGTGGTCCGAGGAGGATCCCATCCCGCACACCACCTTGGGCCAGCGGGCCGACCTGGTGGTGGTGGTGCCGGCCACCGCGCGGTTCTTGGCGGCCTACGCTGCCGGGCTCTCCGACGGGCTGCTCACGGCCACTGTGCTGGCTACCCGGGCTCCGGTGCTGGTGTGCCCGGCCATGCACACCGAGATGTGGGAGCACCCCGCTGTCCGTGAGAACTTGGCCACCTTGCGACGCCGAGGTGTCCACGTGGTCGAGCCCGACGAGGGGAGGCTCGCAGGCGGTGACGTCGGTGCGGGCCGTCTGGCCGAAACGGCGAGGATCGTCAGCGCGGTGGTCGCTCTCCTCGACCGTCGCGGGCCTGGGACTGGTGGAGCACCACCAGGTGCGCCGGCCAGCCCGGGCGGGCAGCCTGTCCGCGGCGAAGCGGCCGGGAGCGCAGCGACCATAGACCGAGCCGGGCGTGGAGCGACCACCGAAGCGCCCGGGAGCACAGCGACCACCGACCGAGCCGGGCAGCTCGCGACCACCGACCGAGCCGGGCAGCTCGCGACCACCGAGGCAGCCGGGCATCCTTCGACCGGTGACCTGGCCGGCAAGACCGTGCTCGTGAGCGCGGGCGGCACTCGTGAGCCGATCGACCCGGTGCGCTACATCACCAACCGGTCCTCGGGGAAGCAAGGCCACGCCCTGGCCGACGCGGCAGCAGACCGCGGCGCTCGGGTGGTGCTGGTCACCACCACCGGACGACCGGCGCCGCCGGGAGCCGAGGTCATCTTTGTGGAGACCGCCGCGGAGATGGCCGAGGCCGTGCTGAGAGAAGCACCGGGCGCCGACGTGGTGCTCATGGCGGCAGCGGTAGCCGATTTCCGTCCCGCGCACCGCGCTGCGACCAAGCTGCCCAAGGCCGGCGGAGCGCCGCGGCTGATCCTCGAGCCGACCCTCGACATCCTCGCGGAGCTGGGCCGGCGCCGGCGTCCCGGGCAGATCCTGGTCGGCTTCGCCGCGCAGACCGGCGACCCGGAGCCGGCCGCCGAGGCCAAGCTGCGCGCGAAGGGCGTGGACATGGTGGTGGCGAACGACGTCTCGGTGCCCGGAGCCGGGTTCGACGGCGACACGAACGCCGTGGTGGTGCTGGAAGCCGACGGCCGGCGCACGGTGGTGCCCCTCACCACCAAGCGCCAGGTGGCTGACGCGGTGTTCGATAGGGTGGTGGCCTGCCTCGGGGCAGGCGGCTGGGTGCCGGTGTCGGCAGACGACCCCGGCACTCGTCGCGCAGGTGACATGAGGCGTCGCCGCCCAGGTGGCGACAGGCAAAGCTGGCCAAGCGCGGAGCCCGTGACCGGCGCTCCTGCGCTCGATCGCCTTCTGGACCGACCGACCGACGACCACGGTGGCGACCGACCGGTCGACGACCACCCCGAACAGGATTGACGAGGAGCGCACCGTGAGCCATCGCTACACCTTCACATCGGAGTCGGTCACCGAAGGGCATCCCGACAAGATGGCCGACCAGATCTCCGACGCGGTGCTCGACGCTGTCTTGACCCAGGATCCGGTGGGCCGGGTCGCATGCGAGACCTTGCTCACCACCGGACTGGTGGTGGTGGCCGGCGAGATCTCCACCTCCTGCTACGTCGACATCCCGTCCATCGTCCGTTCGGTGGTCTGTGACATCGGCTACGACAACGACGACTACGGCTTCAACGGCCGGACCTGCGGGGTCATGGTGGCCCTCGACGAGCAGTCCCCCGACATCGCCCAGGGAGTAGACGCCGCCCAGGAGCTTCGCACCGGCAGCGGCGGCGAGGACCAGCTCAACGCCCAGGGGGCAGGCGACCAGGGGATGATGTTCGGCTACGCCTGTGACGAGACGCCGGACTTGATGCCCCTTCCGATCTGGCTGGCGCACCGCCTGGCCCAACGCCTGTCGCAGGTGCGCCGGGTGGGTGTGCTCCCGTACCTGCGACCCGACGGGAAGACCCAGGTCACCGTCCGCTACGAGGACGGCCGGCCGGTGGCGCTCGACACCGTGCTCGTCTCCACCCAGCACGCCGCCAACATCGACATCGAGACGCTGCTGCTGCCCGATCTGCGCGAGCACGTGATCCACCCGCTGCTCCCCCCGGCGCTCGACGTCGGCGACCTGCGGGTGCTGGCCAACCCGACCGGGCGCTTCGAGCAGGGCGGGCCGCACGCCGACGCGGGTCTGACTGGGCGCAAGATCATCGTGGACACCTACGGCGGCATGGCCCGCCATGGCGGCGGCGCGTTCTCGGGAAAAGACCCTTCCAAGGTCGACCGGTCGGCAGCCTACGCGGCACGTTGGGTGGCCAAGCACGTGGTGGCATCAGGCGCGGCACGGCGATGCGAGGTACAGGTCGCGTACGCCATCGGGGTAGCCCACCCCGTGTCGCTGCTGGTGGAGACCTTCGGTACCGCCGAGGTCGACCCCGAGCGGATCGAGGACGCCGTGCGCAGCATCTTCGACCTGCGCCCGGCAGCCATCGTGCGGGACCTCGACCTACGCCGCCCCATCTATCGCCGGACAGCCGCCTACGGCCACTTCGGGCGCACGGACAAGGAGCTCACGTGGGAGGCCACGCCGCGGGTCGAGGACCTACGGCGCGCCCTCGGCCTCTAGCACGCCGGCGTGGCGGGGGTACCGGCACGACCCGGTGCGCGCACCGTGCGGGTCGTACCCGACGTGGTGGGCCTGGGGCGCCGCTTCGACTACCTCGTGCCACCGGCCATGGCAAGCGCACTCGACGTCGGTACCGAGATCCGGGTGCCGCTGCACGGCCGGCGGATCCGGGCGTGGGTGGTCGAGCTGGACACCACCCCGCCGGCGGGTGTGGTGCTCCAGCCTGTGGCCGCGGTGCGCGGGGTCGGCCCGCCAGCCGCCGTGGTCGAGCTGGCCAGCTGGGCTGCGTGGCGCTGGGCGGGATCCGACGTGCACTTCTTGCGCACTGCCTCGTCGAGCACGGTGGTGCGTGGGCTACCACCGCCGGGTGCGCCGAGCGTGGTGCGAGCGCCGCTGACGCCGCTCGCGAAAGGTGTCGCAGACGCCGCTGCGTCCCCCGAGACAGCGCGAGCGCTGGCCGGGGGAACGACGGTGCTGCGCGTCGGCCCGGCAGGCAGTGTCGGCAACCTCCTGCGAGCGGTTGTCGCCTCCTTGGCCGGCCCGGATGTCGTCGCCTCGGAGGCGGCCGGGCCTCCGATGGCCTCGAGGAGCGGCGCACCAGGCGTGCTGGTCGTGGTGCCCGAGGTCCGCCAGATCGGCCCGCTCGCGGCATGGCTCCGCACGCTCGGTGTAGCAGTCGCGATGCTCCCCGAGCAGTGGGAGCGGGCACGGACGGGGGGATGCGTGGCGGTGGGGACCCGGGCAGCGGCCTGGGCGCCACTGCCGTCGCTGGCTGCAGCAGTGGTCCTCGACGCCCACGACAGGGCGCTCGTGGAGCAGCGGTCGCCGACCTGGTCGGCGGTGACCGTGGTGGCCGAGCGGGCTCGGCGTGACGGTGGCCCGTGCGTGCTGGTGTCGCCGTGTCCCACGGTGGAGCTTGCTGCGATGGGGACGGTGCTGGCCGCCGGGCGCAGCGTCGAGCGTCGCCAGTGGCCCGCCGTCGAGCTGGTGGATCTGCGCGACGGGGATCCCCGCCACGGCCTGCTGTCTGGCCGGGTGGTGCGCCTGGCGCGCTGGGCGGGTGCGGCACCTGGACGGCGCCTGGTATGCGTCGTGAACCGGACCGGCGGTGCCCGGCTGGTGCTCTGCGGCGCGTGCGGGGAGATCGCCCGCTGCGGCACCTGCAGCGGTCCGCTCGAGCTTGCCTCTGAGGGGATCGACCGTCGCCTGCGATGCGGGCGTTGCGGCACCGACCGACCGGTGGTGTGCGCCCGGTGCGGGTCCACGGCCACCAGGGCGCTGCGTCACGGGGTCACCCGGCTGCGCCGGGAGCTGGAGCGCCTGGCCTCGGGGCCGGTGGCCGAGCTGACCGCTGCCAGCGACGAGGTGGGTGATGCCCCGGTGGTCGTCGGGACCGAAGCTGCCCTGCGCAGAGGGCTGCGAGCCGACGTGGTCGTCCTGCTCGACATCGACGGGGATCTGCTGGCTGCGCGTCTCGACGCCGGCGAGCGGGCGCTGGCGCTCGTGGCGCTGGCCTGCCGAGCGGTACGCCGCTCCACGTGCCCGGCAGTAGGTGGTCGGGCGCCGGGCCAGGTGGTCGTCCAGACCCGCCAGCCCAGCCACCCGGTGCTGCGAGCGGCGGTGGCGGCCGATCCTACGGTGGCCCTGGAGCCCGAGATGGAGATGCGCCGCCTGCTGCGCCTGCCGCCGGTGACCGCGATGGCGCAGCTCAGTGGGCCAGGGGCGCCGACCATGGCCCAGGCGCTGGCGCGGTCGGTCCGCGGGGTCGTCGACGTGGATCTCGACGGGCCCCACGACGGCATCTGGTCGCTGCGGGCCCCGGACCACCAGACGCTGTGCGACCTGCTGGGCGCTGTTGCCCGCCCAGCAGATCGGGTGCGCGTCGACGTGGATCCGCGACGGCTCTGATCGCGGGCAGGAGCGTGGTCTGCGGAGGGGATGCGACCGAGAGGATCCAGCCCCTGGCGAGGAGCGGCGCCGGACCGACCGGTAGGATGGCACCGTGGCTCCCTTCGCCATCCGCACCTATGGTGATCCCGTGCTCCGCCAGCGCGCCGGCGAGGTGGAGGCGATCGACGGCCGGCTGGCCGCCTTGGCCACCCAGATGGTCGAGACCATGTACGAGGCGCCCGGCGTGGGGCTCGCCGCCCCCCAGGTCGGGGTGCGCAAGCGGCTCTTCGTCTACGACACCGGCGACGGGTCGGGGTCCAGGGTCCTGGTGAACCCGGTGATCGCCGAGTCCGACGGCGAGTGGACCTACGACGAAGGGTGCCTGTCTGTCCCGGGGTTGACGTGGTCGATCACCCGACCCCGAGACGTGCACATGACGGGTTGGGATCTCGACGGTCGCGAGGTGTCCATCGAAGCCAGCGACTTCGAAGCCCGGGTCTTCCAGCACGAGATCGACCATCTCGACGGGATCCTGCTCGTGGAGCGCCTCGACGCCGACCAGCGCAGGCAGGCGCTGCGGCTGCTGCGAGCCCGATCTCTCGACCTGCGGCTGGCCGACCCCGACGGGCTCGGGTCGCTAGCCCGCGATGGCGGCGAGCTCTGAGCGTGAGCCATGGCTGAGCTCGTGTTCCTGGGGACGCCCGAGGCGGCCGTGGCTCCGTTGCGAGCGGTGGTGGACGCCGGTCACCGGGTCCGCTTGGTGGTCAGCCGGCCCGACCGGCGCAGGGGACGCGGTGCGTCGCTCGTACCGAGCCCGGTCAAGCAGGCCGCATCGGAGCTCGGGCTGCCGGTCACCGACCGGCTCGAAGAGGTGGCATCGGCAGGTGCCGAGCTCGGCGTGGTGGTGGCCTACGGCGCTCTCGTCCCGAGCGCGCTGCTCGAGAAGGTCCCCATGGTGAACCTGCACTTCTCCTTGCTACCTCGCTGGCGTGGCGCGGCGCCCGTGGAGCGGGCCATCCTGGCCGGTGACGCGGAGACCGGTGTGTGCCTCATGCGCCTCGACGCCGGGCTGGACACCGGTCCGGTGTTGGCGCGGCGATCGACTCCTATCCACCCTGACGAGCACGCCGGCGCGCTGCGGACCCGGCTGGCGTCCATGGGAGCCGACCTGCTGGTCGACGCGCTCGCCGGTGGGCTCGCATCGCTCGGGCCCGGCGAGGCGCAGCGCGGTACGCCGACCTACGCGGCGAAGATCGACGCCGGCGAGCTGCGCATCGACTGGGAGCAGCCGGCCGAGCACATCGTCCGCCAGGTTCGCCTCGACCGGGCCCACACCAGCTTTCGTGGTCGGCGGCTCCGGGTGCTCGACGCCGTGGTCGACGTGGGTGCATCCGGCTCGGCGCTGCCCGGGACCCTGCTCCCTGGGGGGGTCGTCGCCGCCGGCGAGGCCAGTGCCGTCGCCTTGCGACAGGTCCAGCCAGACGGCCGGCGCCCCATGGACGTCGCGGCATGGTGGATCGGCGCTCGCCCGGAGCCCGGTGAGCGGCTCGGATCGCTCGAAGCCGCCGCCTCGGGCGCGGGGCACCGGTGAGCGGTGCACCGGCTGGCGACCGGCAGGGTGTCGCGGCGCTGGGCAGCCAGCTGGCCGAGGGCCGGCAGGCTCCGGGACCGTCGCAGGAGCAGCCGGCCGTGAGGCAGCACGGTGCGCTGGCAGATGACAGGAGACCGGCCGACGGTCCCCGCCGCGTGCTGATCGCCCCCTCGCTGCTGTCTGCCGATTTCGGAACGCTCGCCGACGCGATCGGCGCGGTGGCCCCGGCGTCGGACTGGCTGCACATCGATGTGATGGACGGTCACTTCGTGCCGAACATCACCCTGGGCCCCCCAGTGGTGCGCTCCCTGCGTCGCCACAGCACGCTGTTCTTCGACTGCCATCTCATGATCAGCGAGCCGGAGCGGTACCTGGAGGCCTTCCGCGACGCCGGGGCGGACAGCGTCACGGTGCACGTCGAGGTCGGGCACACCGCGGCGCTCGTGCGCCAGGCACGCGACCTGGGACTGCAGATCGGCCTGGCGCTCGATCCCGAGACGCCGGCACAGGCCGTCGAGCCCTTTCTCGACCAAGTCGACCTGGTGCTGGTGATGACGGTGCACCCCGGCTTCGGGGGGCAGTCGTTCATGGCCGAGGTGATCTCGAAGATCGAGACCGTCCGGTGCGCCTTGGACCGGCTCGGCTCGTCCGCCGCGCTGGAAGTCGACGGGGGCATCGCCGCCGACACCGCGCCGCTCGTCGTCGCTGCCGGTGCCCGGATCCTGGTTGCGGGCTCGGCCATCTTCGGCGCAGAGGACCCGCTGTCTGCGGCCACGGCGCTGCGTCAAGCGGGCGACACTGCCCTCGGCTCCTCGGGTGCCCTCGGGTCGGGGGCGGCTTCCACCGGGGCCGACGGCCGCAGCCGGTAGGATCGACCTCCCATGGACGTGGCGCCCACCGTGCCGGCTGCGACGCGCTGGCCGGCTGCAGAACGCGACGCGATGGCCCGCGCCCTCGACGCCGCCGCCACGGTGCGATGTGCCACCTCCCCCAACCCGTGGGTGGGCTGCGTGGTGCTTGCCGCGGACGGCACGGTGGCCGGTGCCGGCGCTACGGCGCCGCCTGGCGGCCCGCACGCCGAGGTGGTCGCCCTTCGCGAGGCAGGGGCTCGGGCTGCCGGCTCCACGGTGGTCACCACCTTGGAGCCCTGTGCCCACGTCGGGCGGACCCCGCCGTGCACCGACGCCCTGATCGAGGCCGGCGTGGCCCGGGTCGTGGTCGGGATCCTCGATCCGGACCCCCAGGTGGCGGGCCGGGGCGTGGCTGTCTTGGCTGCGAGCGGAGTCGACGTGGCGGTGGGTCTCGGCGCCGAGCAGGTCGAGTCCCAGCTGGCTGCCTACCTGAAGCACCGACGCGTGGGGCGGCCCTGGGTGGTGCTAAAGCTGGCTGGCACCTTGGACGGCCGGATCGCAGCCCCCGACGGCTCCTCGGCCTGGTTGACCGGTCCCGACGCCCGAGCCGACGCGCACCGCCTGCGGGCCGAGTCCGACGCCATCGTGGTCGGTGCGGGCACCGTGCGCTGCGACGACCCCCAGTTGACCGTACGGGCCCCTGACGGCAGGGCGACGGTGCAGCGTCAGCCACTTCGGGTCGTGCTGGGGGAAGTGCCCGCCCGGGCGCGGGTGCGCCCGGCGCTGTCGCTCGGGGGCGACCTCGGCGACGTGCTCGACGAGCTGGGCCGGCGCGAGATCCTCCAAGTCCTGGTGGAAGGCGGTGCACGGGTGGCCCACGCGTTCCACCGTGCCGGCCTGGTGGACCGTTACGTCGTGTACCTGGCCCCGGCACTGTTCGGGGGTGACGACGCTGTGCCCATGTTCGCCGGTCCCGGAGCGCCCCGCGTCGACGACCTATGGCGCGGTCGTCTGGTCGACGTGCGCCGCGTGGGCCAGGATCTGCGAGTGGAGCTGGCACCGCCTGGCGCCGGTGACCGGTTCGGCACCGGTGTGCCTCACGCCGACGTGCTCGTCGGCGACTGCGAAGCTGCACCTGCGGAGGACCTGCCCGATCTCGACCGCTCCGACCACGATCTCGACCCGAGATGAAAGGTGGCTCGACGTGACCTTCAGCACGATCGACGAGGCGGCGGCAGCCATTGCTGCGGGCGGCATCGCCATCGTCGTCGACGACGCGGACCGCGAGAACGAGGGGGATCTCGTCATGGCTGCCCAGTCCGCCACGGCGGAGACGATCGCCTTCTTCCTGGCGCACACCTCGGGGGTGATCTGCGCGCCGCTGCTCGGTGAGCGCGCCGACGAGCTCGAGCTCCCCCTCATGGTGTCGACCAACACCGAGTCCCAGCGCACGGCGTTCACCGTGAGCGTGGACGCCCGGCACGGGACCACGACGGGCATCTCCGCCGAGGACCGGGCGGCGACGGTCCGGGCGCTGGTCGACCCGGCGACCCGACCGAGCGACCTGTCCCGTCCGGGCCACATCTTCCCCCTTCGCTACCGGCCAGGCGGTGTGCTCAAGCGCCAGGGCCACACCGAGGCCACCATCGACCTGGTCCAGCTCGCGGGTCTGTACCCTGCCGGCGTGCTGTGCGAAGTGGTCTCGGCGGACAAGGCGTCAATGGCTCGCCTGCCAGAGCTGGCGGCCTTGGCGGAGAAGCACGGCCTGCCTCTGGTCTCCATCGCGGATCTGGTGCGCTACCGGCGTCAGCGCGAGAAGCTGGTCGAGCAGATCGCCGGACCGGCCCGCATCCCGACCCGCTACGGCGACTTCACCGGGTACGCCTACCGGTCGGTGCTCGACGGGGAGGAGCACCTGGCGGTGGTCTTCGGGGATATCAGCGGAGGCGGTGACATCCTGGTTCGCGTGCACTCGGAGTGCCTGACCGGCGACGTGTTCGGCTCGCTGCGCTGCGACTGCGGCCCACAGCTCACCGAGGCCACCCGGCTCATCGCCGAGGCTGGCGCCGGGGTCATCGTCTACCTGCGCGGCCACGAGGGACGGGGCATCGGCCTGGCGCACAAGCTGCGGGCCTACCACCTCCAAGAGCACGGCCGCGACACCGTCGACGCGAACGTCGAGCTGGGGCTGCCCGTCGACAGCCGGGAGTACGGGATCGGGGCGCAGATCCTGGTCGATCTGGGGGTGAGCCGCATGCGGCTCATGACCAACAACCCGACCAAGTACGGCGGCCTCGAAGGCTTCGGGCTCGACATCGTCGAGCGGGTCCACCTTTCGTCCCACGTGAACCCCGAGAACGTCCACTACCTGCGCACCAAGGCCGAGCGCCTCGGTCACCTGATGGATGGTCTCGATGACGTCCTCTGACGCGACCCGCGTCGACCAGGGCGGTGTCGACGCGGTGGCCCGGCGGGTCGGTGCCAGCTACGACGTGGCAGCCGACCGCAGCGCTCAGGTGGCGGTGGTCTGTGCCCGGTTCAACGGCGGGGTGACCCTGCGGCTGCTCGACGGGGTGCTCGACGCCCTCGACCAGCACGGCCCGGGAAGCCACTCGGCCGTCGTCGCCTGGGTACCGGGCGCCTTCGAGCTGCCCCTGGCCGCCCAGTGCCTGGCCCGTTCGGGCACAGTCGACGCCGTGGTGGCGCTCGGGGCGGTCATCCGGGGCGACACCCCGCACTTCGACTTCGTAGCCGGCCCGTGCGCGGAGGGCCTCAGCCGGGTGGCGCTCGAGACATCGGTTCCGGTGGTCTTCGGGGTCCTCACCACCGAGACCGAGGCCCAGGCCTTCGAGCGCTGCGGACCAGGCCCGACGAACAAGGGCTACGAGGCGGCGATGACGGCGCTGGCCATGGTGGGGTTGCTCGGACGGCTCGCCGGAAGGGACGCGGCCCGATCCGCCGGGTACGGCGCGGCCCAGATCGTCGGCGAGGACGCGGCCCGATCCGCCGGGTACGGCGCGGCCCAGATCGTCGGCGAGGACGCGGCCCGATCCGCCGGCGAGGCCGCGGCCCGGGCAGCGAGGAGCGCCCCGGCACGTCTCGGAAGGGGAGGATGAGCTGTGCTGCGTATGGTCTTGCCCAAGGGCTCGCTCGAGAAGGCGACGCTCGAGCTGTTCGCCGCCGCCGATCTCGGGGTCAGCCGGTCCTCGCAGGTCGACTACCGGGCCACCATCGACGACCCCCGGGTGAGCGAGGTGCGGATACTGCGCCCCCAGGAGATACCCATGTACGTGGCCGAGGGGTTGTTCGACATCGGGATCACCGGGCGCGACTGGGTGGAGGAGACCGGCGCCGAGGTGGTCACCTTGGGGCAGCTGCAGTACTCGAAGGCCAGCTCGCGTCCCATCCAGGTGGTCCTTGCCGTGGGGGCGGACTCACCGGTGCGTTGCGCGGCGGACCTCCCGGCGGGGGCACGGGTCTCCACCGAGTACCCGGGCCTGACCCGGCGCTACCTGGAGAAGGCGGGCGTGCAGGCCGACGTCCGCCTGTCCTACGGGGCGACCGAGGCGAAGGTGCCCGACATCGCCGACGCGGTGGTCGAGATCACCGAGACCGGCCGGGCGCTGGCCGCCGCCGGGCTGCGGGTGGTGGAGACGCTGCTGGTGTCGCACACCGAGCTGATCGCCAACCCGGCTGCTGCTGCGGATCCGGTGAAGCGCCATGCCATGGACCAGCTCCATACGTTGCTCCAAGGTGTGCTCGAAGCGCGCGGCCAGGTGCTCCTCAAGCTGAACGTGGCTGCCGAGCGACTCGACGCCGTGGTGGGCGTCCTGCCCTCCATGAAGTCGCCGACGGTGTCCGAGCTGCTCGGCGGCGGCGCCTACGCGGTGGAGACGGTGGTGCCCACCGCCGGGGTGAACGTGCTCATCCCGGAATTGAAGGACCGCGGGGCGACCGACATCATCGAGCTCCCCTTGTCCAAGATCGTCCACTGAGCCGGCGTACTGTGGACTCGCTGCGAGCACCGCTCGAGCCCGATGACCGCCGGGGTCTCCCGGGACCGGGCGCGACGAGAGGGCCGCTCGCTCCCGTCGGCCAGCCAGGGACGTCGGGGCGGTGGCGTGGTCCTCGCCACGGCCAGGTCGAGCAGTACGACGAGCGGCGCGGGTGGGGCACCGTCGTCGAAGCAGGTGGGCGGCGCTACCCGTTCCACTGCACGGCGATCTCCGACGGCACCCGGCGCATCGACGCCGGGACGGGCGTCGTCTTCGTGGTGGCTGCGGGCCACCACGGTCAGCTCGAAGCGGTGTCGTTGCAGCCGCAGGCGAGCGTCGCGGTCTCCGGGAGCCCCGGCGGGGAGCAGGCGCGCGGACGCGGCTGACGTGGCACCATGTGAGCTGGCCTGGTGTGCACGAGTCGACCGGCGGGCATGATCGCGCGGGGGCTCCGGGGGCGTGCCACTGTGCACCGATAGGCTCCGAGCAGCGGGCGTGGGCAGGTGGCGGTGCCGAGCGGGAGCAGGGCGATGGCGACTCGTCGTGACGGCAGCGTGACGCCGCTCGAACGGGCGGAGCCGGCAGACTGGTCGCCCGCCAGCTGGCCAAGGAGGCGACAGTGGCTGCAGTGGTGACCATATCGGCGTCGTTCGGCGCCGGCGGCAGCATCGTCGGCCCGCAGGTCGCGCAGCGCTTGGGCCTGCCCTTCCTCGACCGGGCCATCCCGGCGGCCGCGGCACGCCGGTTGCAGATCCCCGAGGCGGTGGCCAGCGCCCTCGACGAGCGCGCGCCGTCGGTGCTCGAGCGCCTGGCCGGCGCGCTGGCTCATGCCTCTGCCCCGATCGGTCCCGATCCCGTCGACATGGTCGGCGAGGACGATCCGGACGAGTTCCGCCACGCCACCGAGGCCGTGCTGCGTCAGGTGGCCGACACGACCGGGGCGGTGGTGTTGGGGCGCTGCGCCATGGTGGTGCTCGGCGGCCGGCCCGACGTGCTGACCGTTCGGCTCGACGGCCCGGCCGAGAGGCGGGTGGCCGCTGTGGTGGCCCGCGAGAAGACCGACGAGGCAGCGGCGCGTCGTGCTCAACGCGAATCGGACCGGACCAGGGACGCCTACGCCCGCGTCTTCTACCGGGTGAACCAGGACGATCCCAAGCTCTACCACCTGATGATCGACACCACGGCCGTGGATCTCGGAGCCTGTGTCGACCTGGTGGTGAGAGCCGCAGTGGCGCGTTGCGCGCTGCGCGATGTGATTGCCCAGGCACCATGATCCGAGCGTCAGGGCTCACCAAGCGCTACGGAAGCGTGCTGGCAGTCGACCACCTGTCGTTCGAGGTGCCCAGTGGGGTCGTCACCGGGTTCCTCGGGCCCAACGGCTCGGGCAAGTCGACGACCATGCGGATGATCATGGGGCTCGACGAGCCGACCGCGGGCAGTGTGACGGTCGGCGGCCGGGCCTACCGGTCGTTGCCGTGGCCGCTGCGCGAAGTGGGTGCCCTGCTCGAGGCCAAGGCCATCCATCCCGGTCGCCGGGCACGGGACCACCTCTGGGCGCTCGCCCAGACGAACGACATCCCCCGGTCACGGGTCGACGAGGTGCTGGAGCTGGTAGGGCTCACCGCGGTGGCCCGGCGCCGGGCGGGGACGTTCTCGTTGGGCATGAGCCAGCGCCTCGGCATCGCCGCCGCGCTGCTCGGCGATCCCCAGGTGCTGCTGTTCGACGAGCCGGTCAACGGGCTCGACCCCGAAGGCATCCGGTGGGTGCGGAGCCTGCTCGAGCAGCTGGCGTCCGAGGGACGGACAGTCTTCGTGTCGAGCCATCTCATGAGCGAGATGGCGCTCATCGCCGAACAGCTGGTGGTGATCGGCCACGGCCGGCTCGTGGCAGAGACGTCGGTGGCGGCGTTCATCGACGAGCACGTCCAGCGGACCACGGTGGTTCGCAGCCCTCGTGCAGGCGAGCTGGCGGCCGCGCTGGCGGCGCGGGGGGTCGTGGTGCTCCATCGCGACGACGGTTCCTTCGTGGTCCGGGATCTCCCCATGGCCGAGGTCGGTGAGCTGGCCGGCTCGCTCGGCATCGCACTCCACGAGCTCTCTTCGCAAGGATCGCTCGAAGAGGCGTTCATGGCCAGCACCGCCGGCTCCGTCGAGTTCCACGGCGGCACGACAGGTGCCGGCCCCGGTGGCCTGTGACACGCGACGGAGATGACCTCGGCGACCGGCGGCGACCGGCGGTGGGTGGCGATGCTGCGGGTCGCCGACGGAGATCGGCGGTGATGCCCGCGGCGACGAGCTCGCCAGTGCCGGTGCCGGGGGGTGCTCGGTTCGCGGGTGCCGTGCGTGGCGAATGGACCAAGATGCGCTCTGTGCGCTCCACGCAGTGGAGCGTGATGGCCACCGTCGTGCTGACGCTGGCCATCGGTGTGCTGGCGACCGTGGTCACCGCGGATCGCTGGGCCTCGGCCGGTCCGCTCGAGCGGCTGACCTTCGACCCGACGAGCCGGAGCCTGACCGGCCTGCTCTTCGGACAGCTGGCGCTCGGCGTCCTCGGTGTGCTGGTGATGAGCGCCGAGTACGGGACGGGGACCATCAGGGCGTCGTTGGCTGCCGTCCCCCGAAGGCATCGGGTCCTGGCTGCCAAGGTGCTGGTGTTCGGGGCGGTGGCGTTGGTGGTTGGCGAAGGCGTGTCCTTCGCCTCGTTCTTCGTCGGCCAGGCCATCTTGGCCGGCACCACGCCCTATGCCACCCTCGGCCAGCCCCATGTGCTGCGGGCCGTGGCCGGTGGGGGCCTGTACCTGGCGGTGCTGGGACTGCTGGCCCTCGGCATCGCTACCATCGTGCGCCACACAGCCGGCGCCATCAGCTGCTTCGTCGGGGTCCTGTTCGTCCTGCCGCTCGTCGCCCAGGCCCTGCCCACGTCGATCGCCGACGACGTCGGGCGGTTCCTACCTGCCGAGATCGGCGCCGCCATGACGACCACGGTGCCCGACGTTCACTTCGCCGTCGGCAGCTTCAGCCCGTGGGCC
>JAKAQW010000223.1 GCA_021819525.1 Actinomycetes bacterium | reverse complement strand
ATCTTCTCGTTCCTGTCTCAGGCAGACGGCGTCGCCCCGGAGATGTTCGACCGGCTGTTCACCACACCCCAGATGCTCGACATCGGGCAGGTGGCGTCAGGTCTCGGGGTGGAGGTCGTCGAGGTGTCCACCACGGCCGAGCTGGCCGAGGCGCTGGCCGATGCCAGTTCGACGCCTCGGGTGGTGCGCGTCCGGGTGCCCGCCGCCAGGCAGAACGTGGTCCTGCACGACGACCTGCACCAGACGGTGGCGAGGTCGCTGTGCCAGGCGTTGCACCTGCAGAGAGAGTGACGTCCCCGCTCCAGGCAGCCGGCTCGCTCCAGGCAACCGGCAGTGAGGCTCGACGACGTCCAGGAGATGCCGGGCTCGGGGGAGGAGCCCCGCTCGAGGCCCTGCACACACACGGACGTATGCGCAGCCTCTATCTCGCCGCCGCTCGCCGGGGGTCTATCTCGCCGCCGCTCGCCGGGCGCGGTCGGCGACCAGGGCGTGGGCGAACCAGCAGCCTACGCGCAGGGGCGCTCACGCGCCGCACGATCGCTCGATCTCGGACAGCTCTTCGGCGCCGAGCACCACGTCGCCGGCCGCGGCGTTCGCGACGACTTGGGCTGCAGTGGTAGCTCCGGCGATGACCGAGGCCACGGCGTCGTGGGCGAGCAGCCAGGCCACAGCCAGCTGACCCGGCTCGTAGCCGTGGGCCTCGGCGAACGACACGACGGCGTCGACCACGGCGAAGTTCGCGTCGGTCGCCACCGATGCGAATTTCGGCAGGCGGGCCAGGCGTGAGTGGGCAGGGTACGCCGTTGCTGCGCGGTACTTGCCGGTCAGCAGGCCGGACGCCAGCGGGTAGTAGGGGACGATCCCGAGCCCTCCGGCGTGCGCCGCTGGCACCACCTCCGCTTCGACCTCGCGCGCCAAGAGGTTCCAGTGCACCTGCGCGCCGCACAGCGCCGCCCACTGGTGCTCGGCGCACAGCTCGATCGCGTTGGTGATGTCGTCGGCGCTGTAGTTCGAGCAGGCTGGGTAGCAGATCTTCCCGGAGCGCACCAGCTCGTCGAAGGCGGCGAGGACCTCGTCGAGTGGTGCGTCGGGGTCACGGTGGTGCTCGTAGTAGACGTCGATGTGGTCGGTGCCGAGGCGTCTGAGGCTGATGTCACACCCTTCGACGATCCGCCTGGCCAGCGCGCCTGGCCGCCAGGGCTCGTCTTCGTCGCGCCGGCGTACCTTGGTGGCGATGACGACCTCGTCGCGTCGACGGCCGAGGGCCTTGCCGAGCATCTCCTCGGAGTGGCCTCCGCCGTAGCTCTCGGCTGTGTCGAAGTGGGTGATGCCGACGTCGAGCGCGGCGGCCACCACCGAGGCGGTCTCGCGCTCGTCGATGGCCATGCCGAAGTTGTTGCAGCCCAAGCCGACGACCGATACTTCTGGGCCCTCGGCGCCGAGCCGTCGTCGTCGCATGAGACCTCCTCTTGGGCAGCGTCGGTGCGGGCAGGGTAGCGCAGCGCCCGGAGCGTCGTGCCCGCGGCGAACGGGGCGCTGCTGCTCGCCGTGGCGGGCCAGGTGGCGAGTACCATGGTCCGGTCACTGCTCGCGCGGTGCTCCTGGGATGTGCCCGGTGTCGCTGTCGACCGTTCCTAAACACTGAGCAGGAGTAAGTCCTGCCCGGTGGGTGGCTCCGAACGGTCTTGGGCCACCTGGCCACCTGGAGGGGGCCGGTCGGCCGGTCGGGTCTTGCGCCACGGGTGTGGCTGCCCTCGGGCCTCGCGGGCTCCGGGTTCCCTGTTTCGCTGCTCGCACAGGCCGGGCGATGCCGGCGTGGGCCGCACGGCGGAGTCGGTAGCTCTCTCTCGGCGATCCTCCGGTCGCGTCGAGTCACACCTTTCCCGTCGCCGTGCTCGCTGTGCGAGCCCGCGTCGCCCGATCACCAGGGCCGCCGCATGGTGGCCGCTAGCGTCGGGCGAGATGTCGTGCAGGGCGTCGAGCCAGTGCTCAGCGCCCCACATGGAGGTGTAGGCGGGGTCGACGGCGATGACCGCCAGGCCCCGGTTCGCAGCCATCTGGACCAGCCGATCTCGGAAGCGGGACGTCGGGATACCCGCGACCAGGCGCCGGAAGGCTCGGCCACGCCGGCCCCGCGCCGGGCGGCGCCCGGCGTGCTCGCGGCCCTCGTGGCGTGCCTCGGCGAAGTCGAGGTCTTCGACCACGACCGCGGTGGCTCGGCTCGTCTCGGCCAGGGCGATCAGCTCGGAGATCGCGGCGCGCAGATGCCCGTCCCTGGTCGGCGCCGCCAACCCGGCCAGGTCGAGGGGGATCGTCACCGGGGCACCCACCGGGTTGCCCGAGGCGTCGACGACGGCTGCTGCCAGGTGAGCGGCGTTGAGGTCGACGGCGATCACCGGGGCGGCTCTCAGCTCGGCCAGGGTGAACGGCGCCGGCTCCGTGGGCGCCTTCCACGAGGCGTCGAGATACCAGCGATCCTTGCCGGGGTCGTATGTGATGTCGTAGCGGAGCGCCCCCGAGGCTGCTTGGGCGGCCACCTGGGCACCCCGGTAGGCGAAACTCACCAAGACACTGAGCCGGTAGCGGCCGTGGGGACGGTTGGCCAGATGAGCCAGCGCGGCGGGCAGCTTGACCTCGACCCATCCCTCACTTGCGTGCCAGCGGATCGTCTCGTTGCCCCAGGTCTTGTCGGCTTCGCCGTCGGCGGTGATGAACCACCGTCGGCTCTGCCAGCGAGCCTGCCACGCCGCCTCGTCCAATCGAGCCTGCTCCAGGTGGGAGCGGACCCGGGCGAGAGATGCCCCACCCCGGCAGATCGACACCCGCCCCTCGCTCAGTCGTCGCTCCACCTCGACGAGGCGAGCGGCGAGGCTCTGGAGACGGCGCTGCTTGTCGAAGCGCTCGGCGGCGCTCACATACCCGCGAGTGCGGCCGGCCCGGCCGCCCACGGGGGCGGCCAGTCGCCGGCGTATGCGCCGGGTCCTGACCCGCAGAGTGCGGGCCTCGGCAACCAGGTTGCGCTCGGCCAAGCCCCAGGCGTCCTCGGAGCTGCGGGTGATCGCCCCAGCCCACCGTGACGAGGACGCCGCCGTGAGTGCTCTCTTGCGTTCCCGGCGCGACGCCGCCGCCGCCTTGGCGTCCAGGCGGCCCTCGGCGCAGCGTCGAGCCAGGTCCGCACCGGCCAGCGATCCCAGGTGGTCCCCGAGTGCTACCAGCACCTCGGCGTCGGCCTCGTCGAGCTTCAGGCGCGTGCGCACCCGCGCCCCTGAAGGCGCAGCGACGACGAAGGGGTCGGCGAGGGTCCGCAGACGCTGGCGCCGGCCCATCAGCGCAGCGCCTCGAGCGCCGGCGCCAACACCAGGACCACGCGCCCATCGCCGAGGTCGATCTCGCGGAGCGAGGCACGCTGCAGCACAGATGACGCCCAGGTGTCGTTGCCGCCCTGGTCTTTCCACGCCCTCAGCCACGCCTCGGCCAACTCCTCGTGAGACCCCGGCGCGAGCGGGGCGAGCACCGAGCAGCCCACGAACCGGCCGGCTACATCGAACGACATCGCCCACAGCACCCCCTCGGGCGCGAGCAGCGCCGGCTTCTTCCCCGCGGTGTGCCAAGAGCTGCGAACCAGCACATACGCCGCCGCGTTTCGAGCGGCCTCGCGCATGCGCAGCACGGCGACGCCACAGATCGAGCACGACACCTCGACCTCGGCCGTTTCGGGCCGCCGGGCGTTCCTCGCCTTGCGCTGCTGGCAGCGCGAGCCGGCCGGGCGGCTGTCGGGCCTACCCGTCGAGCTGCTCACGGCTCACCCGCCCTCTTCAGCTCGCCACCTGAGACGCCCGACTCCTTGCCGGCCTCGCCCAAAGAGACCATGACGGTCATGGCGCCATCTTCTCACCGGCCTGTATCAGTGCCATCGGCCCGAGGTCGTGCTCCGCACAGCCTGCAGGGCCTTCTCCGCCCGGTCACGGGCTCAGCCGCCCATAGAGCCTGGCGCAGAAGCTCGTGAGCACCTCGGCCATGTCGCGTACGAGGTCAGCGTCGACCTCGCCTTCGTCCAAGCACCACGAGGCGGCGTCCTGTCGCCGAGAGGGCTGGCTCTACCGGCTCGGCGTTCATCTGCGCCAGTCGGTCCCGACGCCCGACGCCCGACGACCACCACCGACACCTTCGGGTCTGCGAGCAGGCGGCGGAGCTTGGAGCGGGACCCGTTCACCTCCGAACCAACCTCGGCCTCCACGCGAACGACGCCGTGTCCTGCATTGGCCGCCCATTCGCTCAACCTGGCCACCTGAGGGTGCAGATCGGCGCGCTGGTCATGCGACGACGCTCGGGCATAGAGCCCAAGCGCCGCCGGGGCAGAACCAGCAGCGTCAGGGGCGACCAGCACGCTGCGGCTGTTCACCGACCGCCGGCACCGGCAAGGTCCCCTGGCGAACCCAGCGGTAGGCGGTCTGAGGATGGGCGCCTTGTGCCCTCGCCCACTCGGTCGGGTCCACGACGTCTGGCACAATCCCTAGCGGGGCTTCGCCCCAGCCCGACGAGGCGGTGCTCGCGGTGGAGCTCGTCGGTGGAGCACAGGCGCGTACCTCGTCGGCGGAGCACAGGCACGGGCCTCGAGCCCGTACTCGCACCTTTCGTCCGCGGTGCTGACGCGGAACGGTTCCACTGCTCGTGTGGGCTTGACCCCCTCGGAGATGGGCTTTGCCTCCTCGGCGCACGAGGTCTAGTACGTTCGTACGTTCAGGATCGCTTACTATTTACGGAGCAGTTCGCGACCCCGGCCAGGTGCTGGTCCTCCAGCAGCAGGTGCAGCCGTGTCGGCGACTCGAGGCAGGGAGGTGCACCGGTGTCCGGCTGGCCGGCTGGGTGCACGTGGACCATATCCGATGCGAGGCACGAGTGGGTTCGAAGGCTTGGCTGGGTACGAAGGCGCAAGGGGATCTGCAGCACGGACGGCGGTCGTGCTCGACGTGATCTCGTTGGTGGTGATGGCGGGTGTGCTCGGCGTGCTGTCCACGGCCTTGTTCGCCCGGCGAGGGGCCGTCGCCGGAGGGGTGACCGCCGCCGGGCCGCCTGGCCCCCAACCGGCTCGCGAGCCCCAGCCCGGCTTCCGGATCGTGGTCCCCACGCCGGATCCCGACGCGGTGGTGGTCGCACGAGCCCGATTGGCTCCTCACGCCGTCGCTGGACGAGGTCGGCCGGAGCACCCGGTGGGAGATGGTGAGCGATGAGCGAACCGGTCACCATCGGCTCGGCCCCGCCAGAGACCATCTTGCCTCTCGTCCCGCTGGCTCACCGGCAGCGTCTCGAGGCGGCGCTGGCCACACCGCTGGAGCAGCGTCGCGATGCGGTGGCCGACGTGGTCATGGCCTTCCCGCAGTGGCCCGCGGCGTGGGCAGCACTGGCCGGCGTCGCTCGCGACGACCTCGAGGCGTACGCGGCCTACCGGGTCGGTTACCACCGCGGGCTCGACCAGCTGCGCCAGGCGGGGTGGCGGGGGAGCGGCTACGTCCGCTGGGAGCATCCGGGCAACCAGGGGTTCCTGCAGTGCCTGTCCGGCTTGGCTGCTGCGGCTGCCGCCATCGGGGAAGTCGACGAGCACGAACGGTGCACCGTCTTCCTGCGCCAGCTGGACCCCAGCTGGCCGGCGACGGCTTCGGCAC
>JAKAQW010000044.1 GCA_021819525.1 Actinomycetes bacterium | reverse complement strand
CGGCGTTCTGTCCGGCGGTCGAGGTCACCATGCTGCCGAGACCCGACGACGAGAACGCAGATGTGCCAACCGACAGGTCGCTGGCGGTGCCGGTGGTCGACGAGGTCAGCTCCAGCAGGTAGCCGCCAGATGACGCCTGGATGGCTGAGACGGTTATCCCCGCGCCTGCGGCGTTGATGTTCGACACCAGGTTCGCGAGCGATCCGTTGCCGGTGGACACGTTCGTGGCATCCAGGCTGCCGGTGGTGATCAACGAGGCGCCGCTCGAGTCTGACGACGCGCTCAGCGCAGCGGTGATCGACCCGTTCGGGCCGGTGAGCGTCACGCTCTGTCCGGGGGTGAGGCTCGAGATCGTCTGCGAGGTGCCGTCGACCGAGACCACAGCGTCCACACCGGTAGACGCCGATGCCATCGCTGAGAGGCCGAGCGTGGACAGGGCGGTCCCGCCGGTGATCTGTAGCGACTGCGAGGCGTCTTGGGCGACACTCGAGATCACCATCTCACCGCTCGCGTTTAACCCGGCTTGCAGTGCCCCTCCGGTCGCGGATGACAGCGCGGAGGACACCGCGCTCGCCAGGCCAGCTGCGCTGTAGGTGCCAGACGCGACGGTGACAGCGTAGGCTGTGCCGTTGGCGGTGACGTCAATCGTGTCGTTCGACGAGCCGATCGTGACACTGCTCGACGAGCCGAAGGTGACCGTGCCGGTGCTCTGCGCGGCCTCCGAGGCTTGGGTCACGGCGATGGTGTGCTGGCCGAGGGTGAGGCCGCTCCCGCTGGACAGCTGGGAGAAGCCGAGCTGGGACGCCCCCTTCGACAAGAGGAAGTCCGATGCCGAGGTCACCGTGTCCGAGGTGGAGGCCACCGTGCCTGCCGATACCAGCGAGTCCGCTGCAGCCAGCTGCGCGACGGTGAACGACACCGAGCCGGTCGGTGTGCCAGCAGATGCGGTGGCAGTGGCTACTGCTGAGTCCGAGGAGGTGGCTTGCGCGGACTGCCAGGCCGACGTGCTGCTCACGGTGGAGCCCAGCGCGCTGGCCGCGCTCTGCAACGCCTGCAAGTCGGTGTTGATCTTCTGGTAGTCGCTGACCTCGCTGTTGAGGGTCGACTGCTGGTTCTGCAGGTTGGTGATGGGCTGCTCGTACGCCTGCATCTCGGCCTTGATGAGCGCCGAGGTGTTCAGGTTGCCGACCAGGTTGCCGTCGGTGATGAGCGGGGTCTGCAGACCGATGTTCGAGGGATCGATGATGGTCATGGTGCGGCGTCCTTCCCGGCAGGTGGGCTCCGACGACAAGCCGGCGGCGACTTAGGTCTTTACCAGGGAAGACCCAAGCCGCCGCCGGTCACCGGTCCGATCCGGCCTAGGTGAGCAGCTTCAACACGAGTGCCGGTGCCTGTTGCGCCTGAGCCAGCATGGCCACACCCGACTGCTGGAGGATCTGGTCGGTACTGTAGGCAGTGGTCTCCTGGGCGAAGTTGACGTTCACCAGGCCACTGTAGGCAGCCGTCAGGTTCTGCTGACCGACTGTCAGGTTCGCCACAACCGCCTGGAGCTGGTTCTGTATGGCGCCCACCGTCGCTTCGTCTGCAGCCACGTTTTGGATTGCTTGCTGGACAGCCGATACCGCCGCCTGCGCCGACGCCGCTGACCCAACGCTGACCGACGCCGCCGACACCCCAAGAGCTGAGGAGGTGACGGTGGCGATGCTGAGAGAGATCTGCTGATCGGTGTTGTCGAACGCACCGACCTGTAGAACCTGGTTACTGAAGCTGCCGTTCAGCAGGGGTGTCGTGCCGAACGAGGTGGTGTTCGCGATCTGGTCGATCTGGCTCTGCAAGGCCGCGAACTCCGCCTGGTTGGCGGCCAGCGACTGCGAGTCGTTCGTGGCGCCGTTCGCAGAGGACAGCGCCAGCTGGTTCATCGTCTGGAGGATCGAGCTGATCTGGTTCATGGCGCCCGAGGCCGTCTGGATGAGCGACACGCCGTTCTGTGCGTTCGCGATCGCCTGCGTGTAGCCGTTGGACTGGGCCTCGAGGCCCTGCGCGGTCACGTAGCCGGCGGGGTTGTTGGCCGCGGTCTGGATCTGCAGACCTGACGACAGCTCCGAGATCGCCTGGTTCATGGCGTTGTCGGTCGCGTTCAGGTTGTTGTAGGCGTTTATGGCCGACAGGTTGGTGTTCACTACCAGGGAAGACATCCGTGCCTCCTAGCTTCGGTTCCGTCCGTGGGACCAAGATGGTCCACTTCTTTGGCGCCAGACCCAGGACAGTCGACAGTTCCTCGAACGTCTGGGGCTTGCCCCGAACGGGTTATCGGCAGGCGACACCGAGAACTTGACGAAAATCTTCCGAGCCCGGCATGAACGGCTCCTCGGCCGCCATGCGCAGGCACCCTGCAGGCTCGACCACAACAGGAATCGTTGGTTGACCTGGTAGCTTCGTTGTTCCAGTCTCTCCTCTCAGGAACATCCTGGCAGCATCTGCAGAGCCAACGACCATCGGCATGCACACAGCGGTGCCGGGCACCTCGCCCGCTGCTGTGGGTCCGCCGCTACGGCCGATCACCTGGGGCACGACCCGTGCCTGCTCACCAAGGACATGAACCTTCTCGACCAGTGGTGGCAGCCAGCCGGGGAGCACTTCGCTTCGTTGGTCGAGGAACACGACTACCTCGTGGGCTGCTGCCCCGACGCCCACCGCCAACGCAGTCGCAACCTCTGCACCCCAGCCGGCATCGAGGACGACGAGTGCCAGGTTCCCCGGATCACCGCTCAGTGCTGTCATGGCGTCGGTAGACCCTCGATCTGCCAGGATCACCTGGTACGTGTCAGGGGCAGTGTGGACGGCGACGGAGCGCAGCAGGCGCAGCGTGTCTTCCGCGTGGTTCAAGCACGGGACGACGATAGTGACCGGTTCTGATGCTGCCATGACCCGGCCATCTGCGTGCCTGCCGGCAAGGTCCGGGTACAGAGCAACGGCCTCCGCGAGGATCTGCGTGCGAGCGACCTCGTCTGCTGTCGCGTAGACCACTCGAAAGCGGTCGCGGAATGCCACATCGCAGAACATGCGCCATCCGACACCAGCGGCCCGAGCTTGCTCTGCTGGCGTTCGCTCCGGATCGTGGGCTAGAGCCATCAATGGGCATGCGTCAGCGACCCCCGCTTGGCGCAAGCGCGTCGACCAGACCAGCGCCCGGTCGACGCCCAGGTGGCCGGCCGTACCCGCTGCCGTGGCCAGTACCGCCAACGGCTGGAGCCGCCCGTGCTCCCACAAGCCTTCGAGAAGCCGGTCTGCCACGTCGACCTGCAGTTGGCGGATTTGCCCCAGGAACAGCTCTGCCTTGTCCAGGGGAATGGCGGCCGTCAAGTCGCAAAGCGGGCGACCCGCCCGGTCGAGGTACTCGACGACGCTTCCGACATGGACGTCGAGTGCCCCCTCGCCGCACAGGACACCGAGAAGCGTGTCGGCGGCGTCGGAATGCCGGCCTAGTGCCGCGAGCACCTCGGCGCGCAGCGGAGCCACCATCGAAGCAGTCTGGCTGAACCCGTCGTCATCGTCGTCCTCGACTGCGACCTGATCGAGCAGCTCGAGAGCACATGCGTGCTCACCGTGTGCCACAGCCAGCCGAGCACGGAAAGTGGCTACGAGATTAGGCGACGCACCCGACCCGGCAAGTTGCTCGATCCACCGCTCAGCGTCGTCGTACTGCTGCAGTCCGAGGTGCGCCTCGGCGCAGGTCCGTAGCGCGAGCCGTCGCGTGATCGGATTTTCCGTATGGTCGAGCGCCTCGGCACAGTGCCGAATGGCGTCGTGGAAGCGGCCGGCGATCATGCAGGACCGCCCTAACGACGCCAGCGAGTGCCCCAGCTCCCAGCCGTCGGCCTCGGCCACTTCCCGCTCGGCCACCCGGATGTTGCGATCAGACTTGTTGCGACCTACCAGGACCGAGTCCAGGTAGCCGGTGTGGCGGATGCGCCCGATCTCCAAGACGGCCTGGGTGATGCCCATCGTCGTGTTCGTGCGAGTGACTTGCTCATGGATCCGACCCACCCATTCGCAGCGCCTGCGCCGGAACAACCTGGCCGCATGATGGGTGAAGCCGGTTCCGACCCCTGAGCCGGTGAGGTTCCAGATCGGCACTGACCAGGCGTCGATCTCGTCCTTCGTTGCTCGCAACAACTGGCGCACCTCGGCGGGGTCGTCACACTCGAACGTCTCGTCGGCGTCCACCCACAGGATCCAGTCCCCCCGGCATTCAGCCAACGCCGCGTTCCTGGCCCGGGCGAAGTCATCATCCCAGTACCCCTCGATCACCCGCGCTCCCCACTGCTTCGCGATCGCTACCGTGGCGTCGGTGGAGCCGGTGTCGTAGACCACGACATCGTCGGCGATCCGCCGTGCTGCCGCCAGGCACCCCGGGAGGTTCTCTTCTTCGTCCTTGGTGATGAGACAGGCCGTGACCAGGGGATGCTTGGCCTGAGCACGCCCCTGAGCTGGAGTTCGTGCTCGTGGGCCAGATCGTGCACGGCGACCGGATCGTGAAGACATCCAAGCTCCTCGGCTGGTGGCATCCCTGTCGACCTTGTATCTGCGGTCTCCCCCCGCTATCGGCAGGCACCGCGCAAAGGTGAAGCATCCCGGCACACGTTTCGAGTTGTGGCGGGCGATGGCGGCGCACTGAGGGCCTCTGCGGCGTTGCAACCTTGCCATTCATATCGTTGCCGTCAATACTGAATAGTTGGCTTGGCGCAGCCGCGCCGCACTCCTCGCGGCGGGACGCGGGGACTTGCTCAACCTGCGGCCGACAGGTGCCGATACCGAACCAAGGTCATCAGCACCATGCCCGCTCTCACCCTTCGTCGCCCCAACGCGATTGCCGTGCCCGCTCACATCCTCGGAGGACCTTGTGGCTCACCAGCGTTCCACCGCCCGCCGGCCGAAGGGTGCACGACGGGCGACTCTCCCTGGCACCCCTCACCCAACCCCCCCAGGCCCCTCGACGGCAGATGTCATCTGGGTGGCGCCGTTCTACAACGTAAGCGGGTATGCCGACGAGGCCCGTGCCTTTGTCAGCGAGGTTGCAGCTGCGGGGACCACCGTTGCGGCCAAGGATCTTGGTCCGACCACACCGGGCCTCGAGCCACAGCTCGAACGAGACAACCCGAGCGTCGCCACAGCGGTTCGACGAGCGCTGCGCCGTCCAGCCACGAACGCGAAGATGGCCGTGCTCCACGTCACCGGCGATCTGGCCCAGCGAGTCCCTGGCCCCGGGCCGACGGTCATCCGCACCATGTACGAGACCGACGGCCTACCCCCGGCGTGGGTGCAGCGCCTGAACACAGTAGACGAGGTGTGGGTGCCCACACGATGCAATCAGCAGACCTTCCGGGGCGCCGGCGTGACCACCGACATCCATGTCGTCCCCGGAGGCGTCGACACTTCGTGGTTCCGTCCCGATCTGCCTCCTCTGGCACTACCCGTGACAGCGTCGACGACGTTCCTGTCCATCTTCGAGTGGAGCCACCGCAAGGCACCCGACGTGCTGCTGCGCGCCTGGGCCGAAGCCTTCGACCCGACCGATGACGTCGCGTTGGTACTGCGCTGCTACCCACGGGGGCACTTCGGCGACATCGACGCGACGGCCGCTATCGAGCACCTGGTCGACAGCGAGCTCAGCGCCATGAGCCGGCGTCGCTGCGACGTCGCCCCCATCACAGTGATCGGCCACCATCTCTCCCCCGATGAGCTGCGGCGCCTGGTGTGCAGCACCGACGTCTACGTGAGCCCGACCCGGGGCGAAGGGTGGGGGCGGCCACTGGTCGAGGCCCAGGCATGCGGCAAGCTGGTGATCACCACCAACTGGAGCGCACCCGCCGCCGTCCTCGACCCCGCCGCCGTCCTGCTGATCGACATCGACGGCCTGGCAGTGATCGACGGGCAAATGGACGTCGCGCACTATCGGGGCCAGCGTTGGGCATCGCCGAACGCCAGCCACCTGGTCGAGCTCCTGCGGTGGTCGGCCAGCCATCCCGATGAGCGTGCCAGCATGGGTCGCCGTGGACGTGAAGACATGGTCCGTCGCTGGTCGTGGTCATCTGCTGCGTCGGTCGCCCAAGCACGCATTGACGCGTTGACCCGACCATCCTGGTCACGCGCTGTCTCGATGCCAGCACACAGACCAAGCCCGGCCATCGCCAGAAGCCCATCTCGCGCGAACGGCCTGACTGCCAGTGCAGCTTCACGCGAGCAGCCCCGGACGGCGATCCCGGGAGAGTCAGATGATCGACCGCTCATACGCTTTGTTGGTGACGTCGCCGGCCGCCACAGCTTGGCACGGGTGACACGGGAGCTCTGCCGCTCCCTTGTCCGAATGCCTGCAGGGTTCAGCGTCGAGGTCGTGTCACCAGAGCCCGAGGTCGCGAGCGGTGTGGATCTCCCCGGACTCACCGCGCTCCCCTTGGCGACCGGACCCTGCGCCCTCGAGGTGCGTCACCGTTGGCCACCAGATTTGGGGTTGCCACGCGGCGCCCGGCTCGTCATGGCCCAGCCGTGGGAGTTCGGCGTCGTGCCCCGGACGTGGATCCAGCCGATCCTCGAGCACGTCAGCGAAGTGTGGACATACAGCGCAGCGTCACGCCAGTGCTTCGTCTCAGGCGGAGTCCCCGCCGAACGAGTCGTCACCATGCCCCTTGGCGTGGACCGGTCGGTGTTCCACCCCCCCGGCCGCCGGTACGAGTTCGACATCCCTGCGGCGCGCCGCTTTCTCTACGTGGGCGGCACCATCGCTCGCAAGGGCTTTGACATCGCACTCACCGCCTACCTCAACACCTTCACCCGCTCTGACGACGTCAGCTTCGTGGTGAAGCCGTTCCTCTCCGGCGCCCAGTACAAGGGGATGAACGGTGACGACATGCTCCGTGCGCATGCCGCCGATCCCAGCTCGCCGCGTATCGAGGTCATCGACCGAGACCTCGAAGACGACGAGCTCGCTGCACTGTATCGTTCCTGCGATGTGCTCCTCGCCCCGTATCGCGGCGAGGGGTTCGGCCTCCACATCCTAGAAGCCATGGCCTGTGGCACGCCGGCTGTGGTCACCGCCGGGGGCGGTGCAGACGGCTTCTGCGACGACGACACCTCGTGGATGATCCCTGCTGCGCTACGTCCGCTCCAAATGGAGGGCTTCGAACCGGCCAAGGGGTCCTTCACCTGGCTCGAACCCGACCGCCGGTCGCTCGCCACGGCCATGCGCAGTGCGATGACCGACCATCGCCACCTGGTGGCCAAGGCCGAGGCCGGTGTCGCGCGCTCCAGCAGGTGGACGTGGGAGCACACCGCTGCCGTCGCTGCTCAGCGTATCGACGCTCTCACCACTGCCGCTTGCCAGCCACGTACGGTCAAGATCCCAGCTACCACCGAGACACCACAGCCACGGTCTGGCGAGATCGCGCTGCAGAACCTCACCCACCTGGTCACTGATGCGCTTACCCAAGTGCACCAGCTGCTCTCCTCCCAGCAGGCGAGCATCGATTCGCTCCACGCCCGGATCGAGCAGCTGGAACGCCAGCTCACGCGGGCAGTCGACATGACGCAGCGCTGGGCAGCGGTACCGTTCTGCGCGTCGGCCAGTGGTCTGAGAACCCATGACACTACCGGGCGGATTGTCATGGGCTACCGCCGCCCTCCAGGTGGTGCCGGAACCAGCCCAGCTGCCTACCTCGCCTTCGAAGATGTGTTCCGAGGCTCCTCGGAAAGGGTGCGGGAGCTGGTTCGACCCTACGTCGATCTGCTGGCAGGTCGACGTAAGGTGATCGAGCTGGGTTGTGGGCGAGGCGAGCTCCTATCGCTGCTGGCCAAAGCTGGTGTCTGTGCCAGCGGTGTGGATGCTGACCAGGGCATGCTGTCACGAGCGCGCCAGCAGGGGTTGGACGTCGCCGAAGCAGACCTTTTGGAGTATCTGTCCGGTCAGCCTGACAACAGCGCGGATGGCATCGTGACCATCGAAGTCCTCGAGCATCTCGACCCGACCACCATTGCGGAGCTCTTGGCGCAGGCCCACCGCGTCCTCGAGCCCGGCGGCATCCTGCTCGCCGAGACGGTGAACCCGCACAACCTGATCGCTCACAAGCTGTTCTGGCTGGATCCGACCCACCGCCACCCGCTGTTCCCCGAGACGCTCGTCGTCCTGGCGGCAAGTGCTGGGTTCGACGAGGCGACCATCTGGTTTCCCGACTCGAGCGGGGAAGTGTCGGCCGACTTGGCGAACTGTGACCGCTACAGCCTGATCGCCACGAGGACAGCAGCCGTGTCGCCGGCTCGGCGGGTGGCCCCATGACAGCAGCCCACACTGCCATCGCGAACCCGGCGGATCCCCGGCACTGGCAAGAGGTCGACGCCGCCTACCAACAGCTCCTCCGGGACGTGCAGCGCTCCGAGCCCCATCCATGGCTGCTGGTGCAGACGCTGGCCACCACCGTCTCGCGTCGGGTTCTCTACGGAGCGCTGAGCCTGGAGCCCGGGTGGCGGCTGCTCGACGTCGGCACCGGGTTCGGTCCGGTGGCCGTGGAGGCAGCCGGTGCGTTTGGCTGTCTGGCTGTAGGTGTCGATGTCGATGTCGATGTGCTGGCCCGTACTGCGCGCGTTCGGGACGCCCTTCGAGGTTCAACCTGGCTGGCGGATCCACCAGGTGGACGGCCCACCTCAGGCAACACCGAGATGGCCGCGCCTGGTGCTTCGGCGTCGGATGTGGCCGGTGACGTCGTGCTCACCGCCGGCGACGCCAGGCAGCTTCCGTTCGCGGACGAAGCGTTCGACGCGGTGACGGCGCGCTTCGTCCTGCAGCACCTGCCATCGCCGACCACGACAGCGGCCGAGCTGGTCCGGGTGGTGCGCCCTGGCGGGGTGGTGTGCGTGGTCGAAGCCGACGACGGGCTGTCGCTCACCTACCCGGAGCCGCCGGCTGTGGTCCGACGGCTGCAGGACGCGTACGTGGCGGCCCAGCACGCCCGTGGGGGGGACCGGTTCATGGGACGCAAGGTGGCGAGCCTCCTCGATGATGTCGGGGTGGAGGTCACATCGGTGCTGGTGATGCCTCAGGCCGGCTACGGGGTGGTCCCGCCGTCCAGCCTCGGCCGGTGCCTGCTCCACGACCGCCTGGCCGCTGTGGCCGACGAGATCGTGATGCTCGGCCTGCTCAGCTACGACGAGGTCCGCGACGGTCTCGAGGCCATCGCCACCTCGGACTTCGGCGCGCAGACTGCCGTCGACGGTCATCTCGCGGTGATCGGCCGCCGCCGCTAGCGCGTGCATGCACCAGCTGTACGCCGGGCTCGACGCACGGACGCGGTGAGCCCGGACCAGGAGCTGGAGCTCAAAATGCCCATCCCGGCACTCAAGACGCTGAGCTTCCCGTCCGATACCTCCCGGGAGTTGCCAGGACGGCACCATCGCCCGGCCACGGACCGGCCGGCTCCACGAAGCCTGTTCGTCGTGTCCGGAAGGTGTCATGCGCAAGCGGTTCGGCCTGGTCGGGGTGCCCACTGCGGTCATCATGATCGTGGTGATGCTGATCGTCCCCATGCCGACGATCCTGCTCGACCTGCTCATCAGCGCGAACATCACCGGCGCCATCGTCATCCTCCTCATGACGATGCACGTGAAGCGCCCCCTCGACTTCTCGGTGTTCCCCTCGGTGCTCCTCGTGGCCACGCTGTTCCGCCTGGCACTCGACGTCTCGATCACCCGGCTCATCCTGCTCAACGCGAACGCCGGCTCGGTGGTCGCCTCGTTCGGCCACTTCGTGGTCGGCGGCCAGCTCGTGGTGGGCCTGGTCGTCTTCCTCATCATCATCGTCATCCAGTTCGTCGTGGTGACAAGCGGTGCAGGTCGTGTGGCCGAGGTAGCCGCCCGCTTCACCTTGGACGCCATGCCCGGCAAGCAGATGGCCATCGACGCCGATCTGAACGCGGGGCTCATCGACCAGAACGAGGCCCGCCGCCGGCGCCAGGACATCGCGAACGAGGCCGACTTCTACGGCGCGATGGACGGGGCGTCGAAATTCGTCCGCGGAGACGCCATCGCTGCGGTGGTCCTGGTGGCCATCAGCCTGCTCGGCGGTCTCGCAGTCGGCATCTTGGAGAAGCACGACTCCATCTCCGTCGCCGTGCACACCTACAGCCTGCTGAGCGTCGGCGACGGCCTGGTCTCGCAGATCCCGGCCCTGCTCATGTCCATCTCGACGGGCATGATCGTCACCCGAGCCGCGACCGACGAGGACGACTTCGGCGCGGATCTGCTCAGCCAGATCCGGCGCCAGTACCGGGCGGTGCAGATCGCCGGCGTCATCCTGGTGGTCCTCGGCATCGTGCCCGGCCTGCCGAAGCTGCCCTTCCTGGTCATAGGCGGCTTCGTGTGGTTCTTGGGCTATCGCCTCGGCTCGAGCGTCACCGCCGAGACCGAAGCTGCCGAAGCCCAGGTGATCGAGGACGCCGCCCCGACGCTCGACACCCCTCAGGCGCTCGCTGCAGAGATGCGCGTGGAGCCCCTCGAGCTCGAGCTCGCCCCGTCGATCATCGACCTGGTGGACTCGAACCGCGGCGGTGATCTTCTCGACCGAGTGAAGGCCCTGCGCCGCAAGCTGGCCATGGACAAAGGGCTCATCATCCCCACCGTCCGTACCAGGGACAACATTGCGCTCGACGCGGACGCCTATGCCATCCGCCTCCACGGGGTCCAAGTGGCCCAGGGCACCGCGCCGCCCGGCCGCATGCTCGCCATCGGCGCCGGCATCGACGCCCTGCCCGGCGGCACCACCACCGAGCCGGTGTTCGGCCTGCCTGCCAAGTGGATCCCTGCCGAGCTCCGCCAGCAGGCGCTCGTCGGCGGGGCGACGGTGATCGACCGGTCCTCGGTCATCACCACCCACTTGGGCGAAGTGGCCGCGGCGAACGCCGGCCGGCTCCTCTCCGCCCAGCAGGTCCGGATCCTGCTCGACTCGCTCAAAGCCACGAACCCGGCGCTCGTCGAGGAGATGGGCGCCGCGCAGGTAACCTTGACCGACCTCCACCGGGTGCTGTGCGGCCTGCTCGACGAAGGTGTGCCCGTACGAGACCTGGTCCGCATCGTGGAGGCAGTCACCGAACGAGCCCGGCAGTCCAAGGACGCCGAAGGCCTCCTCGAAGCAGCTCGCTCGGCGCTCGGCCCCGCCATATCCGCCAGTTACGCGCGTGACGGGGTACTGGCGGTCATCACCTTGGACGCCGCCTTCGAACGCTCCTTGGCCGAAGCGGTACGCCCCGGCGACGACGGTTCCGTGCTCGCCGTGGCTGCACCGGTCGTAGAAGGTCTGGTGCGCGAGGTCCACGACCTCGCCCAGCAGATCGAGCAGCAGGGCAAGGAGGCGGTCCTCCTGTGCGCGTCGCGCCTGCGACCGGCTTTGCGCCGGGTGCTGGCAGCGGCAGTCCCGCGCCTCGGCGTGTTGTCCGTCAACGAGCTCGGTCCGCAGGTGAAGATCGACCGGATTGGAGTGGTGAACATTGTCAACCCAGTTGAAGCTGTTTGAGGGACCAGCCCTCGAGCCACTGCTCGAGCAGATCACCCGCGAAGTCGGCCCAAACGCCAAGATCCTGCGAGCCGAGAGGTCCCGCCACGGCGGCGTCATGGGCTTCTTCGCCCGCGAACGGTACCACCTGACCGTGGAGCCACCACCGTCTGCCAAACGACGTCGACCGGCCAAGACGGCCAGGGACACCGCCAAGCCGACCGCGCGCGCTGCCTGCCCTCCCAGTGCACCGGTGCGGGGGACTCGCCAGCTAGAACCCCCTGCCTCTCGTACCAGCGGCGCAGAGAGCACCCTCCGCACTCCGCACCACTCGCCGAACCGACCAGCGAAAGGTGACCAAGGCCTTTGGGATCCCCCCAACCCCTTCGCCGCCCTCGCCGACGCCATGCACGACGAACTGGCCGTCGTCAGCCCCTCGGATCCCATAGCCGACGCCGCGGACCGGCATGTACCACCTGCCAAGTTCGCAGACGTGCTCCGCCAAGCCGCCATGGAAGCAAGCGGTGCGACACTGGCAGGCACAGACCGGGGTACACCAGAGCCGTCCACTACCCAGGCAGGCACGAACGCCACGCTAGGCACGCCGAAAGCAGTACCCTCACCCCGTCCAGCCCGAGAGGTAGGTCCATCGGTCGATCCGCACCGTGACCTTGACCCACCCCGTACCCTGCAGATCGCCTCTCGCTGTGACCCGCCCGCCGTCCACCGCAGCCGGTGTGCCGCGCCCCGCAACCTCCCCCGTCCCCTTGTGCTTGCTGAGCAGCTCCGACAAACCGGGCTCCCCGACAACGACGTGGTGCAGGTGCTCCGAGCTCTCGACGAGGGTCGGCGCTACATGGACCTCCTGGTAGAAGTGTTCCGCCAGGCTCCGGTTCCCCCGGCGCTACCAAGCACTCCAGGCGCGGTGGTCGCTGTGGTCGGGACCCGTGCAGCAGCGACCAGGTCGGCAGCCCGGATCGCCACCGACCTCGGTCTCCCACCAGCATCCGTCGTGACGATCCCCGAATCCAACACACCGGGTGCACGGCGAGACGGCGCTCCTGACCAACGGCCACCGCTTCAGGCGGCGATCAGCTCTGGATCGGGCAGCTCGCCGGCTTCTCCGGTAGTCGTCACAGTGAGAAGTGCCATGACCGGTGCCTCACGGCTGCGAGCTGCTCACATGCTGGCCACCATCGCCCCTGCCGCTGTGTGGGGAGTGGCTGACGCCACTGCCAAACCCGAAGACGTCACCGCCTGGGCAACCGCCCTGGGCGGCCTCGATGCACTCGTGGTCACGAATGTGGCTGCTACGGTCAGCCCCGCTGCCATCTTGCGCTGTGGGATCCCTGTCGCTCGTCTCGACGGCCTGGCGGCCACCCCCGAGCACTGGGCGGCCACCATCGGACGCCTCATCGCCGCATGACCGTGCACCGCCCAGGCCTCGTCGTAGCCGTGGCCATCGTGCTGTCGCTGCCCATGGCGCCTGGCATCCTCGACGGAGCTATCGATCCCACCGATGCTCTGGTGCGGTTCTTGGTGGCCCTCATCTTCTGCTGGGTCGCCGGCGCCGTGGTGGGCTCCACCTTCCGACGCTACAGCGAGCAGAGCCGTCGATCCGAGCTGCAACGCATGATGGAGGATGCCCAGCGCCTGGCCGCCCGACCCGCCGACGAGCCCCACCCTCCCCCAGCACCTCCCCCTACCTGACATGGCAGTTCATGCCGAGTAGCCGCCCGCACCAGATTCCCGTGGGATTGGCCTCAAGATCACCACGCAGCGTGCCGATACTTCATCTGCTGGGCGGACGGACCCGTCCGTAAGCGCCAGGAGAAGAACGGATGATCCTGCTGACGCGCTTGAACGGTGAACAGATCGTGATCAACGCGGACCTCATCGAACGCGCCGAGGCCACGCCAGACACCGTCCTCACCTTGACCAGTGGTACCAAGTACGTCGTCGCCGAGACGCTCGACGAGGTAACGGCCGCAACCCAGCTGAGCCGCGCGAAGATCCTGGCGCTCGCCGGAACTCTCACCCCGCCTACCGACTCGAACCCCACATCTCGCCTCCGCGTCGTCGCGGCAGCGAGCATCGACGACGCTGCACCCACAGGTCGACCCACTCCAGACCCGCCATCAACCGCGGACCAAGATCCGCCGTCAACCGCGGACCAAGACCCGCCACCCCCGCCGGCCAGCGTCCAGCCTGCGCGCCGGCGGCTCTTCACCAGCGGCCGCGGCGCAGATTTGGTGCCTGGGCGACATCTGCGCCGTATCGGTGAGCCAGCTCCGGTATCGGGCCCCCTCGAGCCGACCCCGACAGCCCAGTCACGGCGCTCACCTGCGCTTTCACCAGATCCGAGCGTCCACGACCAGGCGGGGCGAGTACCGCTGTGAAAAAGCTCGACCGTATGACCCCGATCGCGGTGGCTGGCGCGTTCGCCGCCATCTTCGTCGCCATGATCATGGAAGGATCCAGCCCGGTGGTGTTGTTCAAGCCGGCACCGATCATCCTGGTGTTCGGTGGCACCATCATGGCTGCGACGGCAGGCTTCCTGAGAAGCGACGTGAAGAACATCAAGAACGTCGTCAAGCAAGCGTTCGGCTCACCAGAGCACGCCCCTGACCAGGACATCGAGCGGCTGGTGCACCTGGCCGATCTGGCTCGACACGAGGGTCTTCTCGCCCTCGAGAAAGCAGCCAGCGCGACCGACGACCCCTTCTTCCGCAAGGGGGTGGAGCTCACCGTCGACGGTATCGATCCCGAAGAGATCGAAGAGATCTTGGAAGGCGAGATCACGGCGTTGAAAGAACGGCACCGCACCGGGGCCAAGTTCTTCACCGACCTCGGCGGCTTCTCCCCCACTCTCGGCATCATCGGGACCGTGATCGGCCTCATCTCCGTGCTCGGCTCGCTCAGCAATGCCTCGGACATCGGGCCGGCCATTGGCTCCGCATTCACCGCCACCTTGTGGGGCGTGATGATGGCGAACATCGTCTGGCTACCTATAGCGAACAAGCTGAAGCGCTCCAGCGAGATCGAGATCCGCGGCAAACGACTCATCCTCGACGGGCTGTTGGCAGTCCAAGCAGGCAACAGCCCACGCATGGTCCAAGCCCGGCTCCAAGCCTACTTGGCCCCCAAAGACCGAGCGGAACGGCCCAGGGCAACCCCTGTCGAGGAAGCAGCGTGAGCCGCAGGCATCGGCACGACGACGCCGAGGAGGAAGTGCACAACGGCGAGCGTTGGCTGCTCACCTATGCGGACATGATCACCCTACTGCTGGCTCTGTTCATCGTGCTCTTCGCAGTCAGCACCATCAATACCAAGAAGTTCCTAGCGGTGGCTGCCGGGTTCCAGCAGGCGTTCAATCCGCACCCCGGCATCCTGCCGGCCAGCAACGGAGTGCTTTCCAACGCGTCGGCGACACCCACCGCGGGGGCACACCAGGCCCAGAGCATTGCGCTGCCCACCAACCCCACCAACCCCACCAACCCCACCAACCCCACCAACCCCACCAACCCCACCAACCCCACCAACCCCACCAGTGCGACCAGTACGGACAGTCAGGCCACCTCGGGCACGATCACCCCGCCGAAGGGGCTCCCTGGGCAGTTGCCGTTGGCCGTCATCAAGGCACAGATAGAGAAAGCATTGGCGGCCAAGAACCTTCAGCAAGACGCCACCGCGACCATCACACATGAGGGCCTGGTAGTGAAGGTTCTGAGCGACCATGTCTTTTACGCCACTGACGTAGCCACCTTGAATGCTACGGGCAACGAGGTGGTCGACACCATCGCCAGCGTGCTGCGCACCGACACGAACAACATCGACGTGGAGGGCTACACCGACAGTGCCCCTATCTACGGCGGGCCGTACACCACGAACACGCAGCTTTCTGCAGAGCGGGCCGTAAATGTCGTGGTGCGACTCTACAAGGTCGATGGTATCGCCAAAAGCCGCCTGGCGGCTATAGGCTACGGCTCCACCCACCCCCTCGTCCCTAACACCACGCCGGCCAACATGGCACAGAACCGCCGTGTCGACGTCGTCGTCCTCGCTCCAGGACAACCACAGCCATGACCGCTGTACCATCCCCCGCCTCAGACACACGCCAGCCGTCACCCCGACTACCAAGACAAGCCACGACCACTTCACTGCCTGCTCCCCCTCTTGCCACCAAACCGAAGAAGAAGAAGCTGAAGATCATCGTCGGGGTGATAGTCCTCCTGGCGCTCGTCGCCTTCAAGGAAAAGGGGATGTTCTTGAAGCCGCACTACACGCCCGGGCACCCTGCACCGAACGGGGTCATGTACCCGCTTGCGAACACTACGCCGTTCACGGTCACCACCGTGAACGACCAACTCGTCCAGACAGACGTGGCCCTCCAGCTCACCACAGTGGCCAATACCAAGGAACTCACCGACGACGAACCTGCCATCGAGAGTGACGTCATATCGGTCCTCGGCTCCTTGACCTCCACCGAGCTCCTCCTCCCATCGGGACGAGCCGCAGCCGCGCAGGAGATCCTGGTTGATGTACAGAAGCTGCTCGGGCCGGTAGACGGCTCGCCGCAGGTGACCAAGGTGTACTTCACCGGCAGCTTCGTCATCCAATGACGAGCCGCAAGCGAAGTCCTGCTTCAGTATCGAACGTCGCCAGCCGATACCGTTCTCGTGCGTTCCCAGAGATCCGTAGATGCCTGCTGCCGGGAGGCCTCCTGATGGTCTCCGACGAGCTGTCGACCTGCCTATGGACCCAACGCCAAGCACTCGAGACCCTCGCCTACCGACTCGAGGTGGAGATGCTCATGGCCGCAGCCGGTCGCAGCCAGGGGCTCGCCCGCAGCACGGCCGCCACCGAGTTGGCGTTGGCGGATCTGCTGGTCGCCGATGCCCGACGAGCGATGGCGGCTGACGAGTTGGCGACCGCGTTGGGCTTGTCACCCGGTGCCACCCTCGAGCAGCTGGCTGACGCGCTGCCAGACGGATCCGATGTGCTTCGCTCCCATGCCAGGCACCTCCACCACCTGGTCGGCGAGGTGGAGACCCTCACCGAACAGACACGGAGGCTGCTGGCCCGCAACCTGGCCGCCACCACCGACGCACTGGCGCTGCTCGGGGTCACCTCGAGCTACGCGCCGAGCCACCCTGGGCAGACAGCTACGGCGCACACGGGTGGGGGCATGCTGTTCGACACGACGGCGTAGGGGTGCCATGAGCAACCTCGGGATCGACATCGCCGGATCCGCACTCGCCGCACAGCAGTCCGCCATGGACGCAGTGGCACAGAACCTGGCGAACGCCAACACGCCGGGATATGTTGCCGAGACCGCGGTGCTCAGCGTGAACCCGGCCGCCGCCGGCGGCGGCGTGGGTGCCGGGGTGCGTGTCACCGGCATCACCCAGCCCGCCGACCAGCTGGCCCAGGTGGCGAACCAGCAGGCACAAGGGGCGCTCTCCCAGGCCACCGCCTTGCAGCAGGTGCTGTCCCAGGCACAAGATGCTTTCCCCACCGGCAGTGGCACCGGCATCTCCTCCCAGCTGGCGAACTTCTGGTCTGCCTGGGACAACATCAACCAGAACCCCTCGAGCGCGGCCCCCTACACCCAGGTCACTGACCTCGCACAAGGGCTCGCCACCAGCCTCCACGAAGCGTCAACCCAGCTCACCCAGGCCCAGACGAACACCCAGCAGCAGCTCACAGACGCGGTCACCAACGCCAACAGCCTCCTTGGCCAGGTCGCCAATCTGAACAGCCAGATCCTGCAGGTGGCCGGAGCCGGCGGCTCGACGAACCAGCTGGTCGACCAGCAGGACCACCTGGTGGACCAGCTGGCCAGCGCCCTCGGTGCCACCACCACGACGTCGGCCAACGGCACGGTGAACGTCATGGTGGGAGGAACTGCCTTGGTCCAGGGCACCACCGCCGACCAGCTCACCACCCAGACCGACCCCACCACCGGGGCCACTGCCGTACAAGCATTGGCCGGATCGGGCTCGGCCAGCGCCTCGGTGCCCTTGACCGTCACCTCAGGCACCGCCGCCGGTCTGCTCGCCGCCCTCAACACGTACCTCCCGGGCTACCAGAGCCGGCTCGACACCGTCGCCCAAGCACTGGCTTCCACCGTTGACACCCAACTGGCCGCGGGCTACACCACCTCGGGGTCCGCCGGTGACCCGCTGTTCACCGTGTCAGGCAGCGACGGCACGTCGGCCACGACGACCGGTGTCACTGCCGCGAACATCACCGTGAACCCGACCGTTGTCGCCAGTCCACAGACAACCCTGGCCGTCTCCAACACCTCGAGCATGCCGGCCGCCTCGAACAACGGTGCAAACGCCCAGGCCATCGCCGATCTCGGATCGTCGACGACCGGACCGGACCTGGCGTTCACCAACTTCATCCAGAAGATCGGCACCGACGTTCAGTCGGCGAACAGCCAGGTCTCAGCACAAACCTCAGTCGTCAACGCTGCCAGCCAGCACCTCCAGGAGATCGGCGGGGTGAACACGAACGAACAGATGGTGAGCATGCTGAACTACCAGCAGGCATATCAGGCTGCCGCCCAGGTGGTCAGCTCCATCAACTTGGCCGTCCAGTCACTGCTGAGCGCGATATGAGGAGCACGCCATGACGACCATGCCCGTCGCATCGCCGGGCTTGTTGCCTACCCCACAGACCGTGTCGCAGCAGCTCATCTCCGGGATCACCACCGACCAGGCTCAGCAGGCCACGTTGGAGGAGGAGATCTCCTCCGGCATCACCATCAACCAGCCGTCGAACAACCCTGCGCTCACCGCACAGTACCTAACGCTGAACGCGGGGCTCACCCGCGCCGGCCAGTACGTGTCGAACGCCACCGACGGCGAAGGGTGGCTCCAAGAAGGCACCTCGACACTGAACCAGGCAATGTCGGTGTTACAGAACGTCGAGCAAGCCGTCATATCGGTGAGCGGCCAGTCCCTCGCCGGCCAGAAGGGGGCGATCACCGGTATCTCCGCCCAGGTCTCTGCCGGGCTCCAGGAGCTCACCGACCTGTCCAATACCACCTACGACGGGCAGTACATATTTTCTGGAACCTCCAGCCAACCGCCCTACGACGCGGCAGGCAACTACGTGGGCACGGCCGATGTGCCGAGCCGGACCGTCGCCCCAAGCACCACGGTGAACGTCGCGATCCCGGGGTCTGCGGCCTTCGGCACGGGATCCACCGGCCTGCTCGGCACCTCAGGCATCCTCTCTCAGATCGTGACCGCCTTGCACGGCTCCAACCCGACCACCGCCGTCGCCCCCTTGCTCGGTAACCTGCAGGCCGCTATGAGCACGACGGCCGCTGCCGCCGCTACGCTCGGCGCGAACTACCAGAACATGCAGACCTTCACCGCGCAAGCCACCGCCACCCAGCAGGCCCTGCAGACCGAGATCGGCACCATGGTCGACGTGAACCTCCCCCAAGCCACCACCCAGCTGACCGCAGCCCAGGAGTCCTATCAGGCTGCCTTGTGGGCCGTTTCGCAGATATCGCAGGACTCGCTGGTGAACTTCCTCAGCTGACCCCCGACCCGTCGGCCTCGAGCTGACCGAGCACGGAGCAACCCGACAGTGCCCATCACCCAGACAGCAACCACCATGAGCCCCTTGGCCCCCGGGCCCGGGGGCCTCGAGGATCCCGAACCCGTGGAGATCGCCTTTCCCACTGGGCTGCCGGGGTTCCCCGCCGCTACCCGCTTCGTGCTCGAGACCATGGGCCCCACCCTCGACCCGTTCTGCCGGATGCGCTGCGCGGAGCCGGCTGACCTGTGCTTCACCGTGGTGCCCCCCGGGCTGCTCTTCGAGGACTACACCGTCACCATCGACGAGGAGTCCGCCGAACGCCTCGGTCTGCGTTCACCAGACGACGCGGTGGTCCTGGCCATCGTGACCCTGGCCGTAGCACCCGATCCGCCCAAGGTGAACCTGCTCGGCCCCCTGGTCATCAATCGCTCCACCCGGTCGGCGGCCCAGGTGGTCCAGCACGGCTCGACCTATGGGGTCGCAGTGCCGTTGTCGGGCGCTGGGGGACGCTCCGCTTCGTGAAGATCGTGAGCCGGAGCGTCGCCAGGCGCTGACACAGTGCCTGGCACTACTGGCCCTGACGCTGTGCCTGGCGCTGTCTGGGCATCTGACACGACCCCAATGCGAGGAACGTCGAGCTGACCATCTCCTGCCCGAGCACCGGGCCGGGATGGATCTGGAACCACCGGGCGCTGCGAGCGATGCTCGGCCTTGGATCCCGTCCTCACCTGGGCCAGCTGGGCGATGTCGCCGGCCGAGGTGGCCGCCGCCCGGTTCGCCTGCTGGATGGAGCGGTAGACCTCTTCACGGTGCACCTCCACGTCCGGAGGTGCGTCGATCCCCAAGCGGACCTGGTCACGGCCTATCGACAGGACTGTCACCACGATCTGGTGGCCGATCATGATCGAATCGCGTGTGCGGCGGCTGAGCACGAGCACGGCCGCACCTCCCTCTGTTCCGATCAGGGCGAACCCTCCCCGGCCTCGCACCAGCAGTCCGTGGCCGTCCGGCACCGGCGGTGCTGGTACGCGCAGTATACGCCGCCCGTGTATCCCCGATCTCGACCTGGCCAGCCGGGCACCCTCCGCCCAGCAGTGCCGGTCAGTCTCGCTCGGCGAGGGCCTGCAACCGGCACAAGGCGCTCAGGACCCCTTTGTACGACGCGGTGAGGATGCTGTCGTCCATGCCCACCCCCCAGCGCACCCCGTCGTCGGTGCGGGCCTCGACGTAGCAGACCGCCGCCGACTCGGCCCCGGCTCGCAGGGCGTGCTCGGCGTAGTCCGTCACCTCCATGTCGGTTCCGAGCACGGTGTTGAGCGCGTGGACGAAGGCGGCAACTGGGCCGTTGCCCTCACCCGATGCTGTCCGTGGCTCGCCGTCCACTGTCAGCTCGACAGTCACCGAGGCGCCGGCGCCGGTGGTAGTCGTCTCGTGGCCGACCAATTCGACGGTAGGGTGCTCGGCCAGGTACTCGCGTTCGAAGACCGCCCACATCTCGCTCGGCGAGATCTCGGTGCCGGTGTCCTCGGTGATGGTCTGCACGGCGGAGGACAGCTCGACCTGCAGGCGCCGGGGCAGGTCCAGCCCGTGCTCGGCTTTCATGATGTACGCCACGCCACCCTTGCCGGACTGGCTGTTGACCCGGATGACCGCCTCGTAGGTCCGCCCGACGTGCGCCGGGTCGATCGGCAGGTAGGGCACCTCCCACACGTCGTAGTCGTCAGGGAGTGCCTCCATGCCTTTCTTGATGGCATCTTGATGAGAGCCGGAAAAGGCCGTATAGACCAGGTCGCCGACGTAGGGATGCCGAGGATGCACCGGTAGCCGGTTGCAGTACTCCGCCACGCGGCGCAGGCCGTCGATGTCGCTGAGATCCAGCTCGGGATCGACACCTTGGGAGAAGAGGTTGAGCGCCAAGGTGACCACGTCCACGTTGCCCGTGCGCTCTCCATTGCCGAACAGGGTGCCTTCCACCCGGTCGGCACCGGCCATCACCCCGAATTCGGCAGCCGCTACCGCGGTTCCCCGATCGTTGTGCGGGTGCAGCGACAAGATCACCGCCGAGCGGTTCGGCACGGTACGGTCGAACCATTCGATGGCGTCGCCGTAGATGTTCGGGGTGTACATCTCTACGGTGGCCGGCAGGTTCAAGATGATGGGGCGCTCCGGCGTGGGTTCGATGACGTCCATCACCGCACTGCAGATCTCCACCGCGTAGTCGAGCTCGGTGCCGGTGAAGCTCTCCGGCGAGTACTCGTAGCGCACCTCGGTGCCACCGAGCACGTCGGCCTCGAGCTTGCGGCACAAGCGGGCGGCGTCCACGGCGATCTGGGTGACCCCGGACTGGTCCAGCCCGAACACCACCCGACGTTGGAGCACCGACGTGGAGTTGTAGAAGTGCACGATGGCCCGGTGCGCGCCGACCAGGCACTGGAAGGTCCGTTCGATCAGCTCTGGCCGGCACTGCACCAGCACCTGCACGGTGACGTCCTCGGGAACCAGATCCTCTTCGACCAGCTGGCGCACGAAGTCGTAGTCGGGCTGGCTGGCGGCCGGGAAGCCCACCTCGATCTCCTTGAACCCCATCTGCACCAGCGTCTCGAACATTCGTCGCTTGCGGACCGGATCCATGGGGTCGATGAGCGCCTGGTTGCCGTCGCGCAGATCGACCGAGCACCACCGCGGGGCCTTCTCGATCCGGCGACCGGGCCACTGGCGATCCGCGACCTGCAGCGGCAGCGGCAGGAACGGCCGGTACTTCTCGAACGGCATCGGTCTGGGCTGCACGGGCTCTGGTGCCATGGTGGTCGTCTCCGGTCTGTTCGTGACGCCGCGGGGGACGCCCGACGGCTTGTGGTCGTGGATCAGATGGTCGTGGATCAGATGGTCGTGGATCAGATGGTCGTGGATCAGATGGTGCTGCGGAAGGTGGTCGTTGCGGTAGGTGCCGGTCGTCGGTGGTCTGTGAAGACAGCTGGCCACGTCGGACCCTGGAACGAAAAAACCTCCTGCCGAGGCAGGAGGTCGAGTGGCGAGCGCGGCTGTGCGCTCGCCGTCAGGTCAGCAGCAGGATCGAGGAGAGCATTTGCACGCTTACAGTCTATGCGGTGGCGCCGGCCAGGTCAACGTCTCTCCACCCCGGCCACCCCGGCCACCCCGACCACCCCGACCACACCGACCTTGCGGGCCACCCCGGCCATGCCGACGATGCCGCCGCGCCATGGTGGTGCTCACGCGTCACCTGGTGCGCTGGCCAGGTGCTCTGCGTGGCCGCAGCGCGCCACTGTCGGACCACGGCCCGGGCCGCCAGGGCTGTCCCGGGGCTACGGGCGTCGCGACTGTCGCTCAGCGGGTCGGCGCGCCTAGCCTACGTGCGTGGCAATGTCCGACGTCCGCACCGCCGCCACCACACCCCGCCAGCGTTCGGCGCCCGATACAGTCATGCGCCGGCTGCTGCGGGTACCCGAACGCAAGGCCTCCACCGAGCACGCCGCCCAGCAGCTCTTCGGCACCTCGATGACCATCTCGGCGCTGCGGTGCCTGCTGAGCTACATCGTCTTCCCCATCCTGACCCCCCTGCTGGGCAGCGCTGCAGGGGTCGGTCCGGCCATCGGCATCCCGATCGCCGTGGTGGCCCTGGTGTTCGACGCCCGAGGGATCCGTCGCTTCTGGCTGGCCAACCACCGCTGGCGCTGGCCGATCACCTTCATCTACCTGGCGGTCATGGGTCTGGTGAGCTTCCTGCTGGCAGGAGACATCGCCCACTTCGTGTGAGGGCTCCCCCCTTTCGAAGACTTCGGGGGGAGCTGGTCCTGTGCCACCAACACGAGCCACACCGCCGACGACACGTGGCTCGCCGGTGACCGCTGGCGTGCCATGCCTGAGATACTAGAGCTGTCAGTCATGACCGCAAGCACCTCCCGTCCCCATCCGTCGGCGTCACGTGCGTCACGTGTCGCCCGTGCGCTGGTAGCCGGTCGACGCGCCGCACTCCCGTGGCGGCTGGCCGGTGCCGCGCTGCTCCTGCTGGTCTCGGGCGTGCACCTCTACCTGTACGCGGCCGAGGAGTACCACTTCATCCCGACGGTGGGGCCGCTGTTCATGATGACCGCCGTGGTCGCGGTCGTGCTGGCGGTAGCAGTCGTCACCGTCCAGCGTCCGATCGTCGACATCGTCGGAGCGCTCTTCGCGCTCAGCGTCCTGGGCGGCTACTTGTTGACCCTGTACCTCCCCGACGGCCTGTTCCTGTTCAAGGAACCTGGCATCTACTACTCCGGTGGCCTGAGCATCTTCGCCGAGGTGGGCACGGCTGTCACGCTGCTCGCCGCCGCCGCACCAAGCCTGATCGAAGCGTGGAGAGGGACCGGGCGGGCAGCTGACGGCGACCGGCCCGCGCGCTGATCTCGGTCGCTTCCCCATGCCGGTTCCGAAGCCACTTCCGTGTCGAGCCGTGTCGTGGTGCCGCGAAGCCGCTTCCGCGAACCGCGAGCACTTGACCAGGACAGACGCGTTGGTCCCCGCGTTGTCCAGAAGGTATCTTCGCAGCCCCCGCCACGAGAAGGTCGGATCACGGTGCTCGCCGTGCGGTCAGGGGCAGGCAGCGACCGAATTGGTTGCCTTCCGTGCCGGGTCGGTACCGGACCATCGGTCAGGCTGCCGCGTAGTACGGTTCACTGTGTTTCAGCCGACGAGCTGGTCGTTTCCCCTCGAGGGCCCCTGTTCCGGGCTGACCGGTCGCTGCCTGCGATGTCCTCGGTTGCTCGATGAAGCGCCGTGAACGGTAGCGTGGCCGTAGAGGCCTGCAGCGCCGGTGACCGAGCCATATCGCACGCCCGCCGTCACCGTCGACACGGCTAGAGCACCGTGGAGCGATCCACTCGACGAGGCGGAGGGACGATGCCGACGAAGCACCCGATGGAGCTAGGGATGGTCGGGCTCGGCCGCATGGGCGCCAACCTGGTAAGGCGCCTCATGCGTGACGGTCATCGATGCGTCGTGTTCGACCAGAGCCAGAGCGCAGTCGAAGACCTGGCAGCAGACGGGGCAGTCGGAGCGGAGTCCTTGTCCGATCTGGTCAAGAAGCTCACCGCTCCGCGAGCGGTATGGGTCATGGTGCCAGCAGGCGACGTCACCGACCGGGTCGTGGCTGACCTCGCCAGCCTCCTGGAGCCTGGCGATACCATCATCGACGGGGGGAACTCCTACTACCGTGACGACATCCGCCGGTCCGACACGCTGCGCGCGTCCGGGATCGACCTGGTCGACTGCGGGACCAGTGGTGGGGTTTGGGGCCTGGAGCGCGGGTACTGCCTCATGATCGGCGGCCCTAGCGGCACCGTCGGCCGGTTGGAGCCCATCTTTGCCTCGATCGCCCCAGGCGTGGACAGCGCCGAGCGCACGCCGGGACGCACCGGCACCCCCAGCCAGGCCGAGCAAGGCTATCTGCACTGCGGACCCAACGGCGCCGGGCACTTCGTGAAGATGGTCCACAACGGCATCGAGTACGGGATGATGGCCTCCATCGCCGAGGGACTGAACGTCCTGCGCCACGCGGATGCCGGCACCCAGGAGCGCCAGGCCGACGCCGAGACCGCACCACTCGAAGACCCCCAATTCTACCAGTACCACATCGACACTGCCGAGGTAGCCGAGCTCTGGCGCCGCGGCAGCGTCGTGGGGTCATGGCTGCTCGATCTGACCGCCGCCGCCCTGGCCGAGTCGCCCGACCTGGCGGAGCTCGCGGGCCGGGTATCGGACTCCGGCGAGGGCCGCTGGACCTCCATCGCGGCGATCGACGAGGGAGTACCGACGCCGGTGCTGACCAGCGCACTCTACGCCCGCTTCGCCTCGCGCGACCTCGACGACTTCGCCAACAAGGTGCTCTCTGCCATGCGCAAGCAGTTCGGCGGTCACGACGAGAAGTCGGCCTGATCTCGGCATGGCGCACGACCAGTCTTCCGTGGTGAACAGCGACGACGGCGGGTCGAGCACAGCGTCAGGTGCATCTTGCACCGAGGTCGAGCTGCCCCCGCCACCCGGTGCGGTCCGGGCGTGGTAGAGCCGCCACAGCTCGGGGCGCTGCTGCTGCGGGTTCGAGCGGTGGCCGGCACTGCGCACCGAGAGCACTCGTTCCTTGGCCCGGGACCTCTGCTCGCACGCGACCTGCTCCCGGAGCACGCACATCGCACGGAACTTCCACCTCGTGTCTATGTGTCGATGTGCAGCAACGGGAGGGGCACGTAGCCCACGTGCGGGGCGGTCGAGCCCTCGCCGCGCCGTCCTGGGCGTCGGCCATCTGGTCGGTGGTAGCCGTGGTGGGTCCTGTGTGGTGGGGGTGGTGGGTCCTGTGGTGAGGGTGGTGGGCCCTGTGGTGGTCATGGCGGGTCCTGTGGTGGTGAGGGAGGTTCGTGCGGCTCGGGCCTCGCAAGGTCGGTGCCTGGCGGCAGCGGGCTGGTGGGCTCTTCTGGTCCGACGCCGACCTCGCGCCCGACGTCGTGCAAGGAGCCACGATCAGATC
>JAKAQW010000222.1 GCA_021819525.1 Actinomycetes bacterium | reverse complement strand
CCATGGCTTCCGGAACTTCGAGAACTATCGGCTGCGTTTGTTGCTCCACTCAGGGGTCCAATGGGAGACTCGTCCAACTGCACGAATCCGGGGACGCTCCCCACGCCTGGCCGCGTAGAGCCCTGAATCACCATCACACCATGGCACGTCTCGCGCAACACACTTGACATCCGGCGGCAGCCCGGGGACTGAGATACGTCTCCACATAGTACCGTCGATATGCCCCAAGAAGCCTTCTCTAGGATGGCCGATATGATAACATGGCTGTTTGAGATAGTCATTGGTATTAATAAGGTGATCGAAGACGCGTCCTGTTGCGATTACTTGATGTGCCGACGCTGATTCTGAGCATTTTGCGGCCCAGTTTACGGGCTTGCCTGCCCAAACGGGGCGTGCGTAATCATGGACACCTATCGACGCTACTGCGACTCGTCCAGTTGCCACGCCGATCTTAAGGCCAGTTGGCGGGCATTCCTTACCTAGCTTCTGGCGTATGCCCGGCTCTAACTGGTACTTGCTGAAGTGAGCAAGCATCATCGCGGCGGCGAGTGCTCGCTGTCCAGCGTGGTCTCCGTGGAATATGCCGAAGAATCCATCACCCTGAATATCAATGAAACTAGGACAAAAGTCATCGATAAGCGTGACACCAATATCGGTAGCAGCCATGTATATCCCAACCGTGCCGTTGATGTACTTGCCAGTGCCCATGCGAGTGGAGTTCTTCAGATCCGCGGCGACCACGAATACGTCGAGGATGCGCTCCCATTGGTTGGTTTTCTCCTGCCCTAGTCGACTTGGAAAGGAGTTGGTGTCCACTACATTGGGAGGAGTGTCCAAGGCTTTCTTGACCATCTCCGCGAGCTTGGCTGGATCGATCACTCGGTCACCTCGCGGAGCAGGTCCTGGATCTCTGCTTCGAGGGCCTTGATCTCGGCGTCGATCTCGGCGAGGGGACGTGGTGGGACGTACTTGTAGAAATGGCGGGTGAGGGGGATCTCGTAGCCGATCTTGGTCTTGGTGTGATCGACCCAGGCATCGGGGACATACGGCAGCACCTCTTTTGCCATGTAGTCCTCGACCGCGCTTCGGTATTCGATGCTCGCCAGGCGTTCGGTGGGATCGGCTTCCCAGGTTACCGGGATGGCCGGCAGGGGGACGTTCTCGTTGTCGCGAAGGTCGGGGTCGGCTTCGGGCTCGCCTTTGCGGTTGGTGACGACCGGGGCTTCGGGGTCCGCGACGGCGAGCGTGTCCCAGACCTGCTTCTCGATCGTCTTCGGGAGTGCTCCGAGCTTGGTCGCCATGACGGAGCGTTCGGTGGTCGAGACGCCGACCAGCTCGGAGAGCCTGGTGGTGAGGTCATGCTGCTGGTCGGCGGTGAGCTTCGCCCACTGCTTGGTGGCGGCCAGACGCTCTGCGGTCTCGGCCGTGACCTCGAAGCGGAGCCGGAGCGGGCGTTCGACGGTGATGCGCTGGAAACCGAAGGACTCATTGGGGAGGATCTTGACCTTCTCGCCCTCGGTGAGCTCCGCGTAGAGGCGGGTGATTTCGGCGATCTGGTCGGCTGAGATCTCCTTTCGCTTGGCGCCCAGGGACTTGCGCATCTTCACCCAGTACTCCCGGGCGTCGATGAGCTGGACCTTGCCTTGGCGTTCGGGGCGCTTGCGGTTGGTGAGCACCCAGAAGTAGGTGGAGATGCCGGTGTTGTAGAAGAGCTGGTCGGGAAGGGCGACGATGGCTTCGAGCCAGTCGTTCTCGATGATCCACCGGCGGATCTCCGACTCGCCCGATCCGGCAGCCCCGGAGAACAGCGGCGAGCCGTTGAAGACGATGGCGAGGCGGCTCCCGCCCTCCTCCGGCGGTTTCATCTTGGAGAGCATGTGTTGGAGGAAGAGGAAGCTGCCGTCGTTGATCCGGGGCAGGCCTGCCCCGAAGCGCCCGGCGAAGCCACGGGTCTCGTGCTCAGCGCGGACGGTTTCTTCGACCTTTTTCCACTCCACCCCGAAGGGGGGATTGGCGAGCATGTAGTCGAAGCGCGCCGCTTTGTGGCCGTCGTCGCTGAAGGAGTTGCCCGCCACGATGTGGGAGGCGTCCTGGCCCTTCAGCATCATGTCGGAGCGACAGATGGCATACGTCTCGTCGTTGAGCTCCTGGCCGAAGACCTCCAGGCGAGCGGACGGGTTGAGGATGCGCAGGTGGTCTCCTGCCACAGACAGCATCCCCCCGGTCCCACAAGCCGGGTCGTAGAGGGTCTTGATCACGCCTGCGTCGGTCAGGATGTCGTCGTCGGTGGCGAACAACAGGTTCACCATGAGCCGGATGACCTCTCTCGGGGTGAAGTGCTCGCCGGCGGTCTCGTTGGAGAGCTCCGAGAAGCGCCGGACGAGCTCCTCGTAGAGGTAGCCCATCTCGAGGTTCGACACCGCGTCGGGGTGCAGGTCGATCTCGGCGAAGCGGGAGAGCACCAGGTAGAGCAGATCCGCCCGGGCGAGCCGGGTGATCTGGGTGTCGAAGTCGAACTTGTCGAGGACCTCCCTGGCCCCGGAGCTGAAACCGGCGACGTAGGCCCGCAGGTTTCCCGCCACCTGGGCGGGGTCGTCGAGGAGGCGGGGGAGGTCCAGCGGGGAGGTGTTGTAGAAGCGCTGCCCGGCCACCGCGCACAGCACGGGCTCGACGTTGTCGACCTGGCCGCGCAGCTTGGCGGCCCGGGCGAGGACGGCCGCCTTGGTCGGCTCCAGGACGCAGTCGAGGCGGCGCAGCACCGTGAGGGGCAGGATGACCTTGCCGTACTCGGACTGCTTGTAGTCACCGCGGAGCAGGTCGGCGACGGACCAGATGAACGCGGCGTGGTTGTTGATCCTGCTCTCAGCCATGGCGGTGCCCATCCCTCCTCGCTGCCGATGTCGACTGTCGGTCACCTCAAGGGTACCGAAGCCCTGAGCGGCGAGCCTGGACTCCACCCCTGGTGGGCCGAGCGACATCGCGCGGCGCGTTGGCGTCGGCATGGACCATGGTGGCATCGAGGGCGTGCTCCGGCACCCGACCTCGTCGAGCACTACCGCCTGGACGTGCCAGGTGACCTTGGCCAGGCGTCGCCGCGCACTTCCGCCCTGGCAGGGGCCTACCCACGACCGGCTTCGTGGTCATGGCCAGATGTGCCCGTACGTACGAACCATCGCCGCCACGGTCGCCTGGGGCCAACACGCGCTAGATCTTTTGTTGATTCTCGGCCCCGACCCCCATGTTCTTTGTGGAGAGGATGCGTGGCAGCTGATGCCGCCGAGGACCAGAGAGTTGTCCAAATTCTGCCCGGATCCCCTTGTTCTTTATGTGGAGCCCGTCACCGTCACGAAGGAGAGGTTCATGCACCACCACGTCCCACCATGCCAGCACCCCGCGTCGAGCCGACAGTGCGGTCGACATCACGAGCTGGCCCACCGAAGCACGCGTCGCCATCCAGCCCCGGCTGGCTCCCAAGGTGCCCCGGGGACCTCGCGGATGGGTCCGGCTGTGACCCGCGAGCCGTGGAATCGCAGACCTGCTGGTCAGGGTGCAAGTCCCGCGGTCGCGCGAGACCCCGACTGTACGGGCAGGTTGGCAATCGAGCTTCTTCGCCTGATCGGCGGGCGGCGGTGAGCGTGGGCCGCTCGTCGTCGCAGATCACCAATCGGGTCGCCTCGCTCTCCGACATCGACCACGAAATCCTCTGCCTGCTCCACGTCCACCGGGTGCTCACCACGCCACAGCTCATCGCGCTCACCGGCCGCCCGGAGCGGACCGTGGACTACCGCCTCGCCCGGCTGAGGGAGCGCTCGTTGGCAGCGCGTACCCGGCCGTACGCGGCGTCGGGATCGGCGCCCTACTACTGGTGGCTGACCCGTGCCGGCGCCCGTCTGGTCGATGGGACCTCTCCGGCCCCGGGGAAGGGTGAGCCCAACCCGCTCTTCCTTCGCCACACCGCAGCCACCGCCGGCCTCTACGTGGCCCTCCTCGACGTCGGCCCCGATGCAGGGCTCATGCTCACATCCTGGCATCGCGACGAGGAGTCCTGGGAGGACTGGGACCACCTCGGGCATCCTGGTCGGATCCGCCCCGACGCGTTTGTCGAGGTGCAACTCGAGGTCGACGGGGAGCCCGCCAGCGCCGGCGCGTTCATCGAGGTCGACTTCGCGACCATGGACCAGGCGCGCCTTCGAGCCAAGGTCGCCCGTCACCGCCGCTATGTCAACGAGACGATCTGGTGGGATCGCCATCCGTGCTGCCCGGCGCTGCTCCTCGTCACGACCTCGGAGGCCCGGGTGAGCCGGTTCCTGGCGGGCGTCGAGAAGAACCGGCCGCAGCGCAACCCCTACGAGAAGGACCACCCCGCTCGCTACGACGAGCTGGTGGCGGCGTGTGCGGCTGTCGCTTCGCCCGAGGCGGCCGTAGCTTCGCCTGTGTGGCGTGCAGGGGTGGACGACGCGCCGTGCACGCTCTCGGCGCTGCTCATGGCCGAGGTGCGCCAGTACCGCCAGGTCGTCGCCCGAGTGAAGACCGCCTGGCGTGCCGAAGACGACGCCCTCCGACGCTCGGCCGCATGGGACCTCGCGCGCGACGCCGACGACATCGCTTCTGCATTGGGCGACGCAGAGGCCGCTGGCGCGCTCCGCTACCTGCTCGGCCACAAGAGCTCGGGACACCACGACTGGGTGGACGAGCACCCCGACCTCGCGGACGCCACGCTCGCCTGGTGGCGCGAGGCGAAGGTGAACGACGCCCTGGCACCGGTGCCCCTCGTCGATGCCTGGCGGTCGGTGGGCCGAGCATGCTGGCTCGAACAGGTAGAACGCTTGCTTGCCCAGCACGAGGCTCTCGCACTCGGTGACCCGCTCCTTCGCCGGTCAGCCGAGGCGCTTGGTTCAGGAGATCTCGTCGCCGACTACGAGCTGCAGCGGACCGAGCCGATCGACGGGCGCGCAACGGTAGCCCGAGCCATGGCCGAGCACGAGCGCCGTCGGGAGGTCGCCGTCACGGCCGAGCTCCAGACCCTCCCGCTCCACCGGCGTCTCCTCGCCAGCCGGGCCGAGCTCGAAGCCGCCTACGACGCCCGCCACCTGTGCGTCTGTCCGCGTTGTGGCGTGCCCCGCAACAATGACGAGGATCCGGGCATCTCGGGCTACCACGGGGTGCGCTGTCGATGCTGCGGCGGACAGGTTGTGCCCGTCGTTGAGGCTCCTGTGCTCCCGGCCGAGCTCGACGACTCGATCGCCCGGATCACCGACCGGCGCGAGCGGCTTCGGGGTGAGCGATGAGGGAGCCCTCATCAATGCCGATCCCGGCCGCCCCCGACAGAGTGGGACTACCCCACCACCCGCGAGGTCCCGCTCGGCGTCAAGGTTTGGGCAATCCGCCTGCTGGCCAGGTCCCGAAAGACCCCCGCCATCCGCGAGGCGCCGCTCGCAGCGACGGGTCCAGTATCGAGCCTGGTGAGTGCGAGGTCCCGGATCACCCCCGCCGCCCGCGAGGTGACGACCGGACCACGTCGCTGGCGGTCCGGATGGAAGTCCGCCTCCTCACGGGAGAGGCCGGCAGGGCGCTCGCCGCCGCCCAGGGCCGGGCGCTGGCGGCCCTGGGCGCATCGGTGGGCGAGGTGGAGGTAGAAGGAGGCGAGGAGGTCTCGCCATGACCACGCCCGCCGGTCCGTCACCT
>JAKAQW010000043.1 GCA_021819525.1 Actinomycetes bacterium | reverse complement strand
CTGCGACTAACCAGTAGCCGCCGGTGGCCGGATCGGCGGCCATGGCCACCACCGGGCGATCGAGGCGCTGGGCGCCCATCGACCCGTGGAAGGCTGCGTCGCCGAAGGCGAAGACCCCGCCGTCGGCTGCTACCAGCCAGTACCCGCCCCCATCTGCGGTGGCGGCCATCCCGACGACGGGGGCGGCCAGCGGCTCTCCGCCCATGGAGCCGAGAAACGGCGCGTCGAAGGCGAACACGCCGCCGTCAGCTGCGACTAACCAGTAGCCGCCGGTGGCCGGATCGGCGGCCATGGCCACCACCGGGCGATCGAGGCGCTGGGCGCCCATCGACCCGTGGAAGGCTGCGTCGCCGAAGGCGAAGACCCCGCCGTCGGCGCCGGCCATCCAGTACCCGCCTCCGCCGGGGGACCGGGCCATGGCCACGATGTCGTCTATGTGCACCCCGACCCCGGGCACCGACCCGTGGTATGCGGCATTGCCGTAGGCGAAGACCCCGCCGTCGGCTCCGACCAGCAGGTAACCCTGCCTGGCGCAGATGGTGTCGCCGGCGGGGCAGGTGCCCGGTGGTGGGGCGGGGGCGATGGTGCTGCCGGTGTGCTGGGCGCTGGCCTTGTAGGTAGGCCACGAGCCGGTGCCGATGCTCGCGGACCCGCCCGCGCTGCCGGTGACCTGGTAGGAAGCCACGAAGCCCTGGGTCTGGTCACCGGCCCCGGCGAAGTAGGTGCCCGCCACCACCACGTCGAGACCGGCGCCCGACGGGTTGGCCGTCACCAGCGGGGTGTTCTCCATGTCGAGGTTCCCCACGTTCGGGTCCCCGGCGAACCCGTGGAGGGCGACGCCCTGCACGGGGACGGCCTCCTGGCCGCTGCGGCCGTCGAGGATGTACCAGCCGGTGCCGGTGGCGACCACCACGTCCTGGTACCCCTGGCCGAAGTCGGCGGTGGCCACCGATCCGGTGATGGTGGTGGAGTACGTGGGGGTGAACGTCCACAGGGGGGTCCCCGTGGGTCCCAAGGCCGTCACCACCCCGCCGGTGGGCTGGCCGATCCCCCGCCAGGTGGGCTCCACGACGTCGAGCTGGCCGTTGCCCGTCAAGTCGGCCAGGGCGGGAGCAGCCAGGGTGTAGCCGGCAAGGTGGTCCTGCCACAGGAGGCTGCCGGTGGTCGCCTTCACTGCCGTCACCGCGTTCTCGTCGCTGCCGCCGAAGTAGTGGCCGTGGCCGTAGACCACGACGGGCCCCGAGCCGTCGAGGTTCCCCACGACCGGGCCGGAGCTCACCACCTCGTTGCTGACGTCGCTCCACACGGTGCTGCCGCTACCGGTCATGCGCCGGACCACGCCCCCGTTCGACGAGCCGGGGTGCGCCCCGGCGCCGGCGCTGGAGTCACTGGCCGCCACGATGCCCTGGGTGCCGTCGATGTTCGCGATGGCGGCGGTGGCGAAGGTGGTGTCGGCGGTCTTCTGGGGCCAGCCCGCCTGGGTGGCGCCGGTGGCCGGATCCAGCGAGTACAGGCTGAGCCCGACGTCACCGACCACGATCGACGGCTGCCCGCTGCCGGTATCGCCGATGGCCGGAGAGGCCACCACCGGCGGCGACTGGCCGTAAGTGCCGAACACGTCGGGCAGGGTGCGGTTCCAGATCACCGCGCCGTCGGGGGCGATGTCCTCGATGCCCCCCACACCCTGGTTGGCCGCAGGCGGGTTCATCCCGGCGACCTCGCCGTAGGAGGCCACCACGTCATCGGTCCCACTGCCGGTGGGTAGCGCGGCAGGCGTCGCGTCGATCCCGTCGCCGGGGCACACGTGCCCCCAGCCCGGGGTGGTGGCCCCGCTGGCCAGCTGCAACGCGTACAGGCAGCCGTTCAAGCGCGACCCGACCACCACCGAAGGTCCCGAGCCGTCCAGGGTCATCTCGGTCGGTGACGACTCGACGATGGCCGATCCCGGGCCGAGCAGCCTCGCCCACTGCAGCTGCGCCGTCAGGCCCTGGCCACCGGACAGCTGGGGACGTGCTATGTGGCTAGCCGCCGTCGCTGTGGCGCCCGCCGCCGGTCCTTCACCCCGCCCAGGCCAGGGCCCCCAAGCCCCCGAGGAGGCCCCCCAGGCCCCGAGCACCACCAGGGCGATCCGGGTCGCGAGACGCCGGGCTCGGGTCATGACAAGCACCGTTCGAGCGCGCAGGAGAGCCCGTCCCCCGTCCGCCATCCACCGGCACCGGCACCGGCACCGGCACCGGCACCGGCACCGGCACCGGCACAGCAACCGAGCCCGCGCGCTGAGCGCCACCCTCGTCGAGCATCCGCGAGGTCGCAGGCGACGCTCGCGGTGCTGAGGCCGCTCTGGCGAACTACTCGCGCGAGATCTTCTGCATTCCCCGATGGGGTGGTCAACCCGTGAGCAAACACCGCGCAAGTGGTCCTGAGGCGTGCCCTGAGAGCAGATGGGTCGCACAGCAGCCGGGCAGGCGGCGGGGCGGTCCTCGTGTGAGCCGAGACCACCGCCTCGCCGTGAGGCGCCGTGCCGCTGGGCATGGGGCCGACTCTACCTCTGCCGGCGACCGGCAGGCAGGGGCAGAGGACGCACCGCGCCAGGTGTGCGCTTCTACACACCCACCACTACGAGAGCCGCAGGATCAGGACGGTCCACGGGGTCGGCCACGCACATCACGGGATGGGCCCACCGGGCCTCGAGGAGGACGATCTCACCGTCGTCTGCCGCTGCTGCGAGATGGTGCTGCTGTGAGACGGTGCTGCTGTGAGACGGTGCTGCTGTGAGACGGGCAGCCGTTCGCGGCACGCGAATCGTCGGCTGACCGTTGACACAATTAGCATTTTGTTCTACGATGAGTTTGTGGTGCGAAATCAGGTTTCGCATAGTGATACCGGACGCTACTTCATCACCTCGTTAGCCAAGGGGATCGAGGTGCTGAGCTGCTTCGGCGCCGGCACCCACTCGCTCAGCTTGAAGGAGCTCTGAAGGAGCCCTGCGAGCGGACCATTGCCGACCGGGACAGCTACCTCGGTGCCGGGGCGACGGCGAGGGAGGGTGCGTCACCCCAGCAGAGATCATGAGAGCCCGATCGCTTCGCGGCGTCGTCTTCGACCTCGACGGCTGCCTGGTGAAAGGACAGCGCGCGATCCCCGGCGCTGCCGAGGTCGTCGCCCTCCTCCGCGAGCGCTCAGTCACCGTGCGGTATTTCACGAACGACTCCTCGAAGACGCCCGCTGAGACGGCGCGTCGCCTGAGCCAGGCTGGGATCAGCGCACATCCAAGAGAGGTTCTCACCTCCGCGATCGTCGCCGCCGGCTACGCGAGCCGGGCGCATCCCGGTGGCCGGGTGCTCGCTGTCGGTGGACCGGCCCTGCGGAGTGCTCTCGAAGAGGCCGGGCTGTGCCTGGTCGACGACGAGTCCGCAGAGGTGGTGGTCGTCGGGCGTGACCCCGAGTTCAGCTACGCCAAGCTCGAGGTGGCATGCCGCGCCGTGTGGGGAGGAGCCGTCTTCATCGCCACCAACCGAGACCGGCGGGTTCCTGTCTCAGACGGGTTTGTCCCTGGCACGGGAGCGATCGTCAGCGCGATCGCGTGGGCAACGAACCGGAGGCCGAAGGTGACGGGCAAGCCCTCGGTCTTGGCGGCCCGTGCGGCGGTCGAAGCTCTCGGCCTCGACGCCGACCAGGTTGTCGTCGTCGGGGACGGTCTCGACCAGGACGTGCGCATGGGCAAAGCCGTCGGGGCGAGAGCAGTCCTCGTCCTCTCGGGTGCGTCACGCCGCGAGGACGCCGAGCACGCTCCTGCCCGTTACCGACCTGACGCGGTGCTGGCGGACGTGACCGGGTTGCCCGAGTGGATGGAGCGCCAGCGCGAGCCGATCGCCACGCGGGCGAGCTCAAAGAGGGCGAGCTGAGAGAGGGCGGTTCCCATGCTGGATTGCTCCAGGGAAGTGGGCAGAGATAGTTCGGCAATTGGCTCTCGGGCAAGGTCGGGGCGGGCACAGTGAGCGCAAAGAGCAACCCGCAGAGGTTGCCAAGTCCGTTCGACGTGGAAACGCCACCCGGCTGTGAGGGCTGGCGGGAGATTTACCCCTACTGCTACCTTTTCAGCGAGGAGCGGCGGGGGCTCGGGGCGATCATGCCGCACGCGCGATCGAGAACCTCCTGAGGCCCGGCATGGAGGCAGCGTTCTGTGTCCTGTGCGGTCACGGTCTCATGACCGTCGTCGACGGCGGTCGGGAACGGCCAGGTTGCCCGGCGTGCGGCCACGTCGTCTACTCGAACCCCGTGCCGGTCGCGATGGTGCTCGCACGGGCGGCCGAGGACCAACTGCTGCTCGTAAAGAGGGGCGTCGAGCCGCTAAAGGGCTTCTGGGCGCCACCGTCCGGGTACGTCGAGATGGACGAGACGGTCGAGCAAGCGGCGGTGCGCGAGGCGCTGGAGGAGACGGGGATGGAGGTCGCGCTCGACGGGCTCGAGGGCGTCTTCTCTGCTGCTGGGCTCGGGATCGTGCTTGTCGTCTACACCGGCAGGGTGACCGGAGGCTGTCTGGCGCCGGCATCGGAGGCCGAAGATGCACGCCTGGTCGATCCGAGGGATCTGCCCTCAGAGCGTGCATTTTCGAACGGCACGGAGCTGGAGCGTTGGTTCGCAGCGCTGCTGGCAAGGTTCATCGGTGCCCCGAGCCTCCGGCAGGGCGCCACGAGCAGCCCGGTGAACGCTGCGTGCGCTGGGGCCGTTCCAGGAGAGCGAGGCCGTGAGGACTGGCACCGTGGCTGAGCACCCTGGCACGCAAGCGGGGGGCGTGCCGGCGCGCCGAAGGCGCCCCCGGCTGGTGGTCGGCATGTCGGGCTCCAGCGCTCCTCAGCTCTACACCGCCATCTTGCTGCGGCTGCGAGAGCTTGCCACGGTCGAGTCGCACCTCCTCATGAGCGAGGGTGCCCGGCGCTGCCTGGGCGACCTGCGGCGCCTCGGAGGTGACGGTGCATAGACGCCTTGGCAAGCGAGCTCACGGGTCGAAGAGCACGGTGCTCGAGGAGCACGGTACGACCCGATCCCGCGGCTGTCGACAGTGAGGGTACGACTACCTCGCCGCAGTGGTCCGTGCCGATGGAAAGGGAGCGATCATGCTCGACCAGATCCGAGATCACCAGCTCGCCAGGGTGCGCGTCGGCATCGACGCGCTCTTGGCGTCGAACCGCTTCTATGCCAAGCGTCTCCACCCGGTGCGCACATGGGACGACTTCGAACGCCTTCCGTTCACCACCAAGCGCGAGCTCGTAGCGGACCAGGCAGCAGAGCCGCCATTCGGCACCAACCTCACCTACCCGCTCGAGCACTACGTCCGGCTCCATCAGACCTCAGGCAGCAGCGGAGGCAGGCCCTTGCGCTGGCTCGACACTGCCGACTCGTGGGAGTGGTGGTGCCGGATCTGGGCCGAGCACGTCTATGCCGCGGCAGGAGTCAGCGCGAGCGACCGGGTCTTCCTCGCCTTCAGCTTCGGTCCCTTCATCGGGTTCTGGAGTGCCTTCGAGGGCTCCAAGCGCCTCGGCGCCCTCACGATGACGGGAGGCTCGATGACGACCGAGCAGCGTCTCGACGCGATCCTCGAGCTCGACGCGACCGTCCTTGTCTGCACGCCCACCTACGCCTTGCGCCTGGCCGACGCCGCGGCGAGCGCCGGGGTGGACCTCGCCGCGTCAGCCATCCGCGTGACCATGCACGCAGGTGAGGTGGGAGCGAGCATCCCGGCGACGAGGGCGCTGATCGAGAGCACCTACGGCGCCCGGTGCTACGACCACACCGGGATGAGCGAGCTCGGCCCGACGGGGTTCGGCTGCCCCGACGGGCTCGGGGTCCACCTCGTCGAAAATGAGTTCGTGTTCGAGGTGCTCCCCGAAGGAGCCGACCAGGTTCCCGGGAGGACGATTCCCGACGGCAGGGGCGAGCTCGTAGCGACGAACCTCGGCCGCTGGGGATCACCGGTCGTCCGCTACCGCACCGGAGACGTCGTCGACGTGACGCGCGCGGGCTGTTCGTGTGGGTCCGAGCTCCCCCTCGCCAGAGGCGGCATCCTCGGACGGGTCGACGACATGTTCACCGTCCGCGGGGTCAACCTCTACCCGGCGCAGGTCGAGGAGGTCGTGCGCCGGTACCCCGACGTCATCGAGTTCCAGATCACCCACCGGCGCGAGAGCCACATGGACGAGGTCACGCTGGTGCTCGAAGTCGAGCCAAGCCGGCACGCGGTGCTCGACGTGCTGAGCACGGAGCTGCGAAAGCTGCTCGGCGTGCGCGTGGCCTGCCGGGCTGTCGATCCTGGCACCCTGCTTCGGCCCGAGCTCAAGTCGCGAAGGGTCGTGCGGCTCTGACCGCCGACACGTCGCCAGGCGGCGGGGCCGGGGCATCGCCGCTGCAGCGCCACAGGCCCGATCGTAGCCACTTCCGAAGAAGCCGCTTCCGGACCGGATCGCCAGAGGCCGGCAAGCCGACGACAGCCGCAGTGGCCGGGTTCCCCACCTCCCGTGTACGGCCCGGAGGTGGCGGGCACAAGCTCACCCGATGCGCATCGGGCCGGAGGTGAGCGGAGTCATTGCAGCTGCCTCCCCCCGTCGACCACCAGGCACTGCCCGGTGATGAAGTCGCTGCCCGGCCCGACGAGGAACACGACCGCCCCGGCGACATCCTCGGGCAGCTCTGCACGCGCCAGCGCGCCTCGCGAGATGCCATAGCTTGCCGCGTCCGGAACCAGCGAGCGGCTCGCCTCCGTGAGCGTGAAGCCAGGAGCGATCGCGTTCACGCATATCCCGTGCTCGCCCATCTCCCGAGCCAGCACCCGAGTGAGGCCTATCACCGCGCCCTTCGAGGCGACGTAGTGAGCCCACAACGGCGAACCGCTGAAGAACGTGGCCGACGCGATATTGACCACCTTGGCACCGGGACGCTTGCGCAGGTGCGGGAACGCTGCTCTCGTCGCGAGCCACGTCCCCTTCGCGTTGACCGCCATCACGTGGTCCCACTCCTCCGGATCGATCTCGTCGAACGGCCGGCGCGAAAGCCCACCGTAGAGGCCGGCATTGTTGACGAGCGCGTCGAGCCGTCCAAGCTGGCGGACCACCTGGTCGGCCATGGCCTCGGTGCTAGCGAGAGACGCGACGTCGACTTCGACGGCCGTCGCGTCGCCGCCCGCTGCCGTGATCGCAGCCGCCGTCTCCTCAGCGGCACGAAAGTCGATGTCCGCAACGGCTACAGCGGCCCCTCCTCGCGCCAGTGCGCCGGAGAGCTCCCGGCCGAGGCCGCGGCCCGCGCCGGTGACGATCACGACCCGGCCGCCGAGGACGCTGGCCACTCAGGCCTCGGCTCGGCCGCGACCGCCGAAGCGCTTACCGATCAGCACGTCGAGGATGTGATCTGTGGCGTTCTTCCCCTGTTCACAGTGCCACTCCCCGAGACCAGTCGTCGTGACGGGCCGCACTTGCAAGAGCAAGACATTCTCCGGGAAAGGGAGCTCCGAGTCGGCGGTCCACTCGACGTCGCGCGGCTCGCCATAGTGCTGCTCCATGAGGCGGCCGAGTCGGGCGAGCTCGAAGACCTCCGCGTCCGTAAGACAGAACTCGCGCTGGCGCTCCGGGGGCAGGTCGATCATGCGGTGGCCACCAGGCCCGACCACCGCGGCCTGCGTCTTCTCGCCGAGCTGGCGCTGGAGAGTGCAGTCGTGCTTCGAGACGACGAACCGGTCGGGAACGACCGTTCCCGCGACGACGCTCTCTCCGAGGCCCCAGTTGGCCTCGATGATGACCTCGAACGGGTTACCCGTGACCGGGTTCATCGTGAACATGACGCCCGACGCACGGGCACTGACCAGCTTCTGGACAACGACCGCGATCGAGACGTCCGCCAGGGGAAAACCCATCTGCGCGCGGTATGCGACGGCCCGCTCGGAGAACAGGCTCGCCCAGCACCTGCGAACCGCATCGACGAGGCCGTCGCGAGACACGCCAAGGTAGGTGTCCTGCTGCCCCGCGAAGCTCGCCCCCGGCAGGTCCTCTGCGCTGGCGCTCGAGCGAACCGCCACAGTGAATTCCTCTACGCCGCAGCGCCGCTCGAGCTCATCGCACGCGCGACTGATCTCGTGAACGAGGAGCGCGGGGAGCGGGGTTGCCTCGATGTGCTCGCGCAGGGTCGCTGCCACAGTGCTCATCCACTGTCGATCTCCGTGTAGCGCTGCGAGCTCGCGTAGATGGGCCTCGAGGCCGCTGCAGGCACGGAAGGCGTCGTACGCGGCCTCGGTGACGACGAAGCCGGTCGGAACTCGCAACCCGAGCGCGAGCATCTCCCCGAGCCCGGCAGCCTTGCCCCCGATGCCGCCCGTACCCTTCGGGCACTCCTCGAGCCACCTGAGCTGCCCGGAGCCGGCCGCTGCCACCTTCACTCCTCGCTCAGGATGAACACGTGACCGTTGGTTCCGTCGACCCGGACACGCTGGCCGCTACGCAGCTTCTTCGTCCCTTCAAACACGTTCATCACTACCGGGATGGCGTACTCGCGCCCGACGACCGCTGCGTGGGACAAGCTGGCTCCCCGGTCGACGACGACACCGCTGACGAACGCGAACACCGCCGTCCAGCTCGGCGAGGTGGTGGCGGCCACGAGGATGTCACCGGGCTGCACGTCGCCAAGACGGCTCTCGTCGAGGATGACCCGTGCCGTCCCCTCCGCCACGCCCGGGGAGCCACAGACTCCGTAGAGGTCGGCGTTCACCGCCGGGTCCACCTTCGGCATCGCTCCGACGACGACCTTGAGGGCAATAGGGTCCTTCGACACAACCAGCCTGCCGATCGCCTCCTCGAGGCTCAACGTGCCGAGCAACGGGGGGTTCTCCTTGTGCTGCCACGACTGCCACTCCGCGCGCCGCTCCTCGACCAGAGGCTGCAGCCGGTGGAACTCCGGCGTACCGGTCACCCTGCGGAGCTCGTCGGGGACGAGGAAAAAGGTGTCTTCAGCTTCGTCGATCGTGCCAGCGGCAGCAAGGCGGCGCCCGATGCCCAGGACCGTCCGGCGGATCATCGCATGGGTGTAGAGATCGAGATAGTGGTTGTGCTCCTCGCTGAACGAGCCGGCCCGCTCCGCGACGCCCATCAGTGTGCCGAACCACTCGCGGTCCTCTGGGCGAAGCCTTGCCAACACCGCCTGCTGCGCCTCGCGGCGCTCGCGCGCCAGCTCCTCGCGCTTGTCGTCGAGGTCGAAGTCGGCGGTGCTCCCGAGGAACCTCCTCACGATCTGGAGTGCCGGAGTCGGGTCTTCGACCCATGTGGGCAGGTTGATCTCGGCCATCCGCTGCAGCCGCCAACCGTCCTCGTCAAGAAGCGCGCGGAACCTGCCGAGCCACTGCCTTCCCGCGTCGCTGGCCTCGAGCGCAGGAAGCGTCTGAGCCGCGTCGCCACCAGCCAGTGCGTCACCGAGCCCGAGCTCGCGAGCATCCTTGGCGAGCTGCCAGAGCGAGCGGTCGACTTCGAAGACTTTGTTGTCGTGGCCGCTGAGCAGTCGGTGGAAGTCTGCCGAGGTGTCGTCTATCCCGAGGAGCTCCTGGCACAGGTCCTCGAACAGAAGGTAGATGGTGTAGACCCCGTACATCATGTACATGTGGATCTCCCACATCCGCCTCGTGACCCCGATGGTGTCCTCCAAGAGCGCGAGGAGCTCGAAGTTCGACGCCTGGTCGGGATCCACGCTCTTCAGGCGCGCATAGTGGCCGAGCATCTCGTTCTTGAACCCGCTCCACTGCTCGTTGTAGGACTCGAGGAACGGCCGGAACGCCACGCGAAAGCGCTCCTCGCGACGCCTGATCTCCGCTGGGTCGCTAACGGCCTGGACTGTGAGATAACCACCTCCGTCTCTGAAGCGCCAGTCCCAGCCGCGCACGGTGGGCAGGCTCAGCGCCTCCGCGCCGTACTGCATGCCATGCCGGCAGAAGTGCGTCCAGAACCATCCGAACATCGGGGTCCAAGGTGGCACCGAGTGTGTCGCGTCGAGGAACCAGTACGGCGACTCCTTCAGGTCGCGCTCCTCCTCGAAGTCGAACCCCGCCACCACTCCCGAGCCCACCGGCTCGCCTTGCGTCGTGACGCTCATGGCTCCCCACTTTCTGCCTCACATCTCCCAACCGGTCACTCGCCCGGGATGCTTGCTCCTTCGCCATCTTCGGCCAAGGTCTTGGTGACAAGGCTGATCCCCTGGCGCAGGTGCTCCTGCACTGCCCTCGCCGCGCGCTCGGGCTCGTGAGCGCGAACCGCCTCGTAGATCACCTCGTGATCGCGAAGAAGCTTCCTGTAGCTGTCAGGGTCGCGCCTCGAGTGCCGTGTGGATTCGAAGTACAAGCTCCTGAGCAGGCGCGTCATCAATTGCAGCGTCTGGTTCCTGGTCGCCGCGGCGACAGCTCCGTGGAAGTCGAGGCTCGCCTGGATGCTCGCTTCGGCGTCGCCGATGGACATTCGACCACGGGCTACTGTGTCCTCGATCCGGCGCAGGTTCTCTTCAGAGGCACGCTCGGCTGCCAGGCGCGCGATCGCGGGCTCGAGCTCGAGGCGCGCCTCTACGATGTCAGAGATCGCCTCGGCGCGAGAGAAGCGGGACCAGTCGATCAGGGCGAACAGCGGCGCCGTGTTGCTGAGGACAGTGCCACGCCCAGGCGTGGCCTCCACCACCCCGAGAAGCTGTAAGGCCCCGAACGCCTCACGGATCGAGGAGCGGCCGACCTTCCAGGTGCTCGCTAGCTCGCTCTCTGGAGGGAGCCGATCTCCGAGCCGGATCGCCCCCTCGGCGACCAGCCGGACGAACTCCTCGATGATCGCCCCGGGAACAGACCTACGAGGCGCGATCGCGCTGTCTGGGATCACGAGCGCTGCCGTTCCAACAGGTCAGCTGGTTTGGAGGCCGAGCGCGACATCCAGCCAGGCTCAGCGCGAGATGCCGCAGTGTCTCGTTCCCGGCGAGCCCCCCCGGCCTCGTGGAGGACCGCTAGCTCATCGCGCAGCGCGTCGCGCAAAGCTGGGATCACCTCCCGCCAGTCCCCGACCACCCCGTAGTCGGCAACCCGAAATATCGGTGCCCCTGGGTCGCTGTTGACCGCGACGATGACGTCGGCCGAGGAGCAGCCCATCAGGTGCTGTGTCGCGCCCGAGATGCCGACGGCGAGGTAGAGCTCCGGCGCGATCGTCTTGCCGGTCAGGCCGACCTGGAGCCCGGGGTCGACCCAGCCGGCGTCGCAGGGCGGACGAGACGAGCCCAGCGCGCCGCCCATGAGCTCCGCCAGCTCGCGTAGCAGCTCGAATGGCTCTGGACCACCGAGGCCTGCGCCGCCGGCCACCACCACGCGCGCACCTTCGATGTCCGCTCCACCGGGTGCCTGTCGCGTCACTTGCCCACACCGGGTCTTGAGCCCAGCCGGCAGATCCAGTCGATGACGCGAGAGCGGCGCTGGGCTTGCCGCCGGTCCTGCACTGCCAAAAGCATGCGGCCGAGGCACCACGACCCAAGGCCCGTGGGGTGCGATCAGCGTCGCCAGCACGGCGCCACCGGCAACCGGTCGCACGGCACGCATGCCCTCGGGCCCAAGCGCCAAGGCGACGGCATCCTGGATGAGCGGGCAGCGCAGACGGGTCGAGAACCTCGCAGCGACCTCGGTGCCAAGAGCCGTCCTGGCGAAGAGGACGACCTCGGGGTGGAACCTGGCCGAAAGCTGCGTGACCAGCTCCAGGTGCGCCTCGGGCCACGGCTCGGCAAGGCGTTCGTCCTCGACGAGATGGACCTCTTCGACGCCCGAGAAGCGCGCCTGCTCGCCGGCGGCTCCCATGTCCCAGCCGAGCATGGCGAGGCGCGTCCCCCCTGTCACCCCGTCCGACAGGCTCTCCGCGACGCTCACCAGCTCCCACACCTCGGGACGGAGCCCGCCGTCGGACGCCTCCACGACGACCAAGGTGCCGCCCATCGTCATGCTCCTCCCGCGACGTGCACCTGGCCGGCCTCCAAGAGGATCCCGGCGAGCCGTCTCCCCGCCTCCGCTCCGTCCGCTGCCTCGACGAACCGGCAGTCGCGACCGCCGTCGGGGAAGGCAAGCCCGACGACTTCCACCGCTGGCACGTGCTGGCCCGGCACCCCTATGTCTACGAGCCCGAGACGGCGCGCCTGGCGTCGTGCCGCAGCGAGCTTGGCGAGGGCCGTAGGGTAGCGCAGCGTCCCGAGCTCGCTCGTCACCGTCACCACTACCGGCAGCCTCGCAGACACGACCTGGACCCCCTCCGCGAGGACACGTTCGACCTCGACCTCGTCTCCGTTCACGATCACCCGCCTCGCTAGGCTGAGGCAGGCCATCCCGAGCTCCTCGGCGAGTACGAAGGGCACCAGTGCGTTGTCCCAGTCGGATGCCTGGCGACCGCAGACGACGAGGTCAGCGCCGCCGAGATACCTGATCGCAGCGGCCAGCGAGACGGCGATGTGACGGGAGTCCCAGGTGTCGAGCGATGCGTCTTGGACGAGCACGAGATCGTCTGCTCCCACAGCGAGGGCCCGCTTCATCACGTCCTGATTGAACTGAGCACCGACCGACAAGGCGATGACTTCGAGCTCGCCCAAGTGCTCCCGCAGCCTCAGCGCTGCTTCGAGCGCCTGCTCGTCGAACCCGTTGATCAGCTGGCGGCTGCCGGCTGCTCCTTCGATCCTTTTTCCCGCCTGGTCGAGGACGATGGAGGATCCCGGTGCCCGCGAATCGATGTCGAAGACCTGCTTCACACAGACGATCGCTCGCATCACGCCCACACACTCCTGAAGGTCGGCTCGTACACTCAGCCTGCCTGCTCGGAGACGAGCGGGCCCAGGCCTCGGTCCTCGGCTATCACGTTGTATGCGATGTAGCTGCTTCCCCGTCCGATGCCTGCCGCCGAGTGAAGGCTGGACGAGCACATGTAGAGGTTCTCGATGGGCGTGCGGTACCCGGAGAGCTCGGGGAACGGCCGGAAGCGTCCGAGCTGCGATGCGAACATCGCGCCCTCTGTCCAACCGCCCTGGATCATGTCCGGGTGGCTCGCCTCGACGTCATAGGGAGAGTAGAGACGCACCGCGATGACGTTGTCGCGCGTCATGTTAGGGGCGTAGACGCGCCACTGATCGAGCCATCGAGCGGTGAGGTCCTCCTTCAGCTGCCCCCACTCGCGCGCCGAGAAGAGGCGGGCCGGCGCGGTGAACTCCTCGATGAGAACCGTGTGCTTGGACTCGGGTGCCCTCGTGCGGTCCCAGATGCTGTCGGGGGCCGTCAAGACGTACAGCTGCTGGGGGAGCCCGAGAACAAAGATCTCGTGCTGGTACTTCGTGGCCAGGTAGTCAGGGTCCTTGGCCCCCGTGTAGAGCCGCGGCTGGATGCCGACGCCCTCGTTCAGCTCGTCAGCCTTGTAGTGCGGTAGCTCGTGCACCGCGACGTTGCCCCAGAGGATCTGCCCTCTGTCGTAATGGATATTGCGGATGCGGTGGTGGATGCGGTCCGCGATCGGCTCGTCGCGAAGGAGTCGGAGGAAGGTCTGAGAAACACCGAGATCGGAGACGACGAGCGGCGCGGATATGCGGCTGCCGTCTGCGAGCTCGACGCCGGCGGCGCGCCCGTGCACGACGAGGATCCTGTCCACCTCGTGAGCGGTGAAGTACTCGACGCCGAGCTTGCGACCGGCCGACACGAGCGCGTCCGTGATCGCCTGGGTGCCACCCTTGGCGATAGCGGCCGGCTCGAAAGACAGGACCAGGCCCATCACGTGGACGAGGCTCTGGAGCCCCATCGGGTCGTCAGGGAAGCAGCCGCCCGAGGTCGGAGTGGCGCGCATGAAGAGCGTCCGCAGCTCCGGGCTCTCGAAGTAGTCGTAGGCAAGCTGGCGAACCGACATGAACTGGTGAACCGGCTCGATCCCGCTCCCCGGGATCGTCATCAGCTCCTCGAGAGCGTCGGGTGTCCCCCATGGCGGCGGTGCCGTGAAGCGATGCTTGTGGAACGCCTGCTTCCAGTGCAGCCGGTACTGTTCGACGAGCGTGGCGTAGGTGTCGGCGTCGCGTTGGGAGAAGCGGCGGATCTGCTCGTAGGTCTTCGCGACGTTGTCCGGCGCGTACTCGGTCTTGCCGGTCAGGGGGTCGGACACCCGGAATGCCGAGTAGCCGATGAAGCTCGATCCGTCTTCGAAGATCATCCCCTCGTTCTGCTCGGGGAAGACGTACTCGAGCCCCTCGTCCCGGAGGTTGAAGTCCTGGTAGGCGGGGTGTCCATAAAAACGCGTGAAGTGCGCGCAGAAGTTCTGGCGAAAGCCCGGAGCAGGACCCTCCTCGCTCCCGGCAGCCCCGCCCAGGGCGGTGTGACCGTCGAGCACCGCTACCTTGAGCCCCGCCTTGGCCAGGTAGCAGGCGATGATCGTCCCATGGTGGCCCCCGCCGACGACCACCGCATCGTAGCTTGCGTCTGTCATCTCACCCACTTTGTCTGATGAACCTATCAACTGATGATAGCTAATCACGTTGTAGACCCTGTGTCAACGTGTAGGGCGCCAAGTGACGAGCGCTCGACCGGGGACGTCAGGTTCCGGTTCGGACGAGCTGCGGGGAAGCAAGCACGCGATCTCATCGCCCGGAAGGACCTGTGCTGCTCATCGACTTCCCAGAGGTCCTCGATGACGCCGCGTCCGCTCGACGCTGGGCGGCTGCGACCGTGCCGAGCTGTGGGGGAGCTCCGGCTCGATACGGGCGACGAATGTGCTACGCTGTGCGACATGAGGACAGTCACCCACCGGGAGATGCGCAACGAGAGCGGTGCGATACTTCGCGACGTGGCGAAGGGGGAGACGATCCAGGTGACCAACCACGGCCAGGTCGCTGCGCTCATCGTTCCGCCGGGCACCGACACGCTCACCGAGCTCGTCTCACACGGACAGGTGCGACCGGCGCTACGCCCCAAGTCCAGCTTGCGGTCGATCGCTCGACGCAAGGCTCACGCAGGCAGCACGTCGATCGTCGACGACGTCCGCGGCCCCTGGTGAGCATCGCCTACCTGGACACCTCGGCGGCCATGAAGCTGGTCCTGGACGAGCCGCAGTCGGAGGCCTTGGCCGCGGAGCTCGCCGGAGGTGAGGACCGACGGCTCGTCTCGTCCTGGCTGCTGCACACCGAGATGCACTGTGCAGCAGGCCGGCACCCCGAGGACGTCGATCTCGACGCAGTCCGAGCCGTGCTCGACACGGTGGACCTGATCGACCTCACCCGCGGGGACATGCTGGCCGCCGGGACGCATGCGCCGCTGCGGTCCAACGATGCCGTCCACCTCGCTGTCGCACTCAGGGTCGGCGCCGACGAGATCGTCACCTACGACGCCGGGCTCGCCGGCAGCGCGAGAGCAGCGGGAGTGTCCGTGCTGGCACCGGGCGCCGGTACCACCTGATGTGACCACCAGCTAGGACCAGGTGCTCCGCTGCGATCAGGGCCGATGATCTGGCCGCACCGTGTCCGCGAGCAGCCGTGCACTGCAGTGGCGTGCAGCCGTGAACTGCAGTGGCGTGCAGCCGTGAGCTCCCATGGCAGGCAGCCGTGAACTGCACAGCGGGCGGTCGCGAACTGCAATGGTAGGCGAAGGATAAGATTGCACTGCGCATGCACCGGTTGGCCGTGACCGAGGGGGTCTCGCGCCCGCAAGCCGGGCTGGGGACGCGCGCTGCATCGGTGCACGCAGCGTGTCACGGTGCTGATCTACCACTGATCTACCACTGGGGGACCTGTGATGGCGATCCTCGGCATCAACTGCTTCAGCCACGACACCGCCGCCTGCCTCGTGGTGGACGGCGAGGTGGTGGCGATGGTCGAGCAGGAGCGGCTCGACCGGACGTGCCACAGCCGGGCGTTCCCCGACGACGCCATCGCGTTCTGCCTGGCGCAGGCCTCGCTCGACCTCGATGACGTGGCGGTCGTGGCGATGGCCCAGCGCCCCTTCCTGGATCTCGGGCGAGGGGTGGTCGACGCCGTCGGCCGTGTCGCGCCGAAGCGGCTCGCGGCCCAGCTCTACACGGACGCCCGTCTGGTGGCCCGCGAGGTGGCCTTCCGGCGCCGCTGGCACTACCGGGGCAAGCTCGTCCACGTCGGCCACCACGACGCCCATGCGGCTGCCGCCTTCTTCGCCAGCCCGTACGAGACCGCCGCCGTGCTCACGATCGATCGGGGAGGTGACTACCTGTCGACGACGTTTCGCCAGGGTGCAGGGAACGAGATGTCGACGATCGGCCAGGTCCGCAACCCGCAGTCGATCGGCGAGGTGTACAGCGCCCTCACCTGGTACCTGGGGTTCACGGCGAACGCCGACGAGGGCAAGGTGATGGGCCTGGCCCCCTACGGGTGCGACCGCTACGTGGACGACTTCCGCCGGTTTGTCCGCTTCGAGCCCGATGGCCGTTACCGTGTCGACTTCAGCTGGTTCGACTACCCGAGGGACAGGCGACCTGTGTCGGACCGGTTCCTCCAGCGCTATGGCCCGCCGCGCCCGCCGGAGTCCGAGATCACCGACCGCGACAAAGATCTTGCCTTCGCCGTGCAGGCCCTCACCGAGGACACCGGTCTGCACCTCGCGCGCTGGCTGCGCCGGCAGAGCCCGAGCGGTCACCTCTGCCTGTCGGGGGGCGTCGCTCTCAACTCGGTGCTGAACTACCGGCTGCTCACCGAAGCAGGGTTCGACGACCTCTTCGTCCAGCCCGCGTCCTCCGACGCCGGCAACGCGCTGGGTGCGGCGCTGTGGGTGCAGCACCAGCTGCTCGGGCGTCCGCGCACGTGGCACATGGCGCACCCGTTCCTCGGGCCAGGGACCCACGCCGGCGCTGTTCGCACCGCCGTGCAGTCGTGGGCGCGGAGCCCGGCCGGGCGCGAGGTGGCCGTCCGGGCCTCGGCTGATCCGGCGGCCGAAGCCGCCCAGCTCCTCGCCGAGGGCCGCGTGGTCGGCTGGTACCAGGGCCGGGCCGAGATCGGCCCGCGCGCCCTCGGCGCCCGCTCGATCCTCGCCGATCCGCGCCGGCCCGAGATGCGCGACGTCGTCAACGATCGCGTGAAGCGCCGCGAGTGGTTCCGCCCGTTCGCCCCGGCGGTGCTCGACGAACGGGGGGACGACTACTTCGTCGGCTACCGCACGAACCCGTTCATGTTGCTGGTGGAGCCGGTCAGACCACAGCGGCGTGCGGAGATCCCCGCCGTGACACACGTGGACGGTACTGGGCGGCTCCAGAGCGTGACGCGCGGCTTCCACGCCGAGCTCCGCCGGCTCGTAGAGGAGTTCCACCGCTTGACCGGCGTGCCCGTGGTCCTCAACACCAGCTTCAACGTCCGCGGCGAGCCGATGGTCAACCGCCCCGAGGAGGCACTGGCCGATTTCACGCAGACGGCGATGGACGCGCTGGTCATCGGCGACCTGGTGCTCGAGAAGCACGCCCACCGTACAGGCGAGCAGCGCAGACACCTCTCCGTGCGGACCTGACGCGTCGTTTGCCCGCTTCGGCCGTCAGGCACGCTCGGAGAAAGCCCGGCCGTCGGGCACGGTCGGAGAAAGCCCGGCCGTCGGCGTACTCGAGCAGATTCTCGCCTTGCTCGAGCCCGACGCTTCCCGTCTCGCTCGAGCCTGACGCGTCGCGTGGCACCGGGTACGCTGAGCAGGTGACCTTCACCGAGGCGCGGACCTTCACCTGGAGCGACATCCAGCGGCTCCCGGCCGACGGGCTGCGCCGTGAGCTGATCGGGGGGCAGCTCATCGTGACACCGGCGCCCGGCAGCCGGCATCAAGACGCCGTCCGCATCCTTTGCCGCCTGCTCGACGATGCGTGCCCGCCCGGGTACAAGGTGATGCTCGCCCCCTTCGACCTCTACATCGCCGAGGACACCTACTTCGAGCCGGACCTCATGGTCATCGCCCGCCCAGACGCTCCGATAGCGCGCTTCGAGGGCGTGCCCCTGCTCGTGGTGGAGGTGCTCTCACCCGCCACCCGTACCACCGACCTCGTCACCAAGCGCGACGCGTACGCCCGGGCTCACGTCCCGCACTACTGGATCGTGGACCCAGACGGCCCGAGCGTCGTGGCGCTCGGGCTCGAAGGCGCCGCCTACGTCGAGCGTGGGCGCGCGAGCGGCGCCGAGACCCTCGTGGCCACCGAGCCGTTCCCCGTCTCGGTGGTGCCCGCTCGCCTGAGCGACTGACCGGTGCCGTAGCCGCGGTCCGTGCTGCCAGATGGTGGTGCCCGCGCGCCTGAGCAACTGGCGGGGCGCGCGGACGTGGCGGCACTGACCGGGGGAGGCCGTGGGGGCCCCGCCGGTGGGGCGCAGGGGGAGGCCGTGGGGGCCCCGCCGGTGGGGCGAAAGGGGAGGCCGTGGGGGGCCGCCGGCGGGACGCTGATGGGAGGGCATGTGGCCCATGCCCCCTGTGCGGTGAGGGGTCTTCCCAGCGGCCTAGCGAACACGAGATGTGCTGTCCGCAACGTGCCGACGTCGGCATGCCACGCCTGCGACACCATCCTGGCGGCCGGGGGCGCCTGGGCCTGCGTCGAAGCCAGGGCCAACAATCCACCACGGGACTGGAGGAATCTGCATTCACTACCATGCGCTGCGGGTGGAGCACTCCGGCGGGAGCTCATGGCCGCACCTGGCCACGCACATATGGCCCACCGCATTTCAGCCCGATCCTCCCCAATGCGCGAGGCTCTGCGAGCTCAGACCGAGATCCTCACGAGCGGTAGGTGACCGACAGAGACAGGGTTCCGTAGGGGACATTGCTGGTGGCCTGCTCCAGGTGGACGACCGGTCCGAGTGTGACGCCGAGCTTGGTCGCCACTGCCTGGGCTTCTGCTTGCGCATTGGCCAGGGCCTGGTCGTAGACGCTGCTTGGGACAGGAGCGCTCGCAGAACCCTGGAGCTTGGCGATCGGAGAGCTGTTGGCGAAGACGTTCCAGGTGCTCACGCCGGAGGACTCCAGCGCTGTGGTGACCTTGGGCAACACCGTGTCCAGCGATGCAAGAGGGACCGACACCGACATGTTGCCGTTGGCGTGCACAGATGGGGAATTCGATGATCCACCGAGCGCCTTGGCGGCCTGAGGAAACCCGTTGCCCAGGGAGAACGACGTGTTCTGGACGACCACCTCGGCACCGGGGATGCCCAGATGGGTCAAGGCACTGGTGATCAGCGCCGTGGTCCGGTCGACTACAGCGGTGGCACCAGCCACAGTCGTCGAGTTGACGCCGAAGCCGATGTTGCAATTCTCCGAGCTGGGCGCGCTGGACAGAGATGCGTTACCGACCACGGTGATCGTCGTCGGTGGTGCTCCGGCTGCCGAAGATGTCCCGGCTCCTAGGAGCACGAACGCCGCCGCCGCGGCGACAGCGACGCAGCCGGCGGGCACAGACCACAGCCAGAGCCTTCTCATGAGACGGTCCTTTCGGGTGGGGATTTGGGTGTGAGGAACGGCGCCAGCGTCCACATCGGGCCCCCACCCGGGGTCGTGCGCTCTCGGGGGTCGCCTTGCTGGGCATACATCTCGTCACATATCGATGACGCCTCGGCGCCGGGTCCGGTTCCGCAGGGTCTGGGTGCCAGACAGAGAGGGGGCATCATGAACCTGGTCTCAGGCGCCGACACACCGCCGTAGCAGGCGGCACGCTTGTCCTGGCCATGTTCACCTGGCGGCTCGCCGCCGCCAGTCGCAGAGCGGCCGAAGCAACTGACCAGACCGCCGAAGCTGCCCAGGTCGAGGCTGAGGCCACAGTCCGGCTCGCCGGGCAACACCGCGAGGACCGCGAGCTGGCCTGGCGACCACCTATTGCCATCGAAGGGCTGTCCATCCGACCGGACTTGCGGCCGTGTGACCAGGCAGTCGGTTGCCGCACAATGCGGTGACCAGGGTTGGTCCGCTTACCTGGATAGCCCTTCGCCATCGAAGTTCCGGACCACCGTGAGGGCCACACCGCTCAGCTCTTGTTTTCCAGCCTCTGGAGGAGACGCCGCACGGCGGTGTCGAGCTCGGGGAGGTCCTCGCTGACGGTGGCCGCGAGGATGGCATGGGAGATGTCGAAGTAGCGGTGGGCGAGCCGGTCGCGCATCCCGGCGATCTGTCCCCACGGGAGGGCTGGTTCGCTGGCGAGCAGATCCGCAGGGAGGCCTTTGACCGCTTCGCCGATCTCGATGAGACGAACCCGGACGGCGTCGAAGACCAGCCTGTCGTGCAAGTCACCGCGCTCGAGGTGGGCGTGGATGGCGTCGATGGCGGCCACGACGTCTTCGAGGCGCTGACGGTCCCGGCGGCTCAGAGCGCTACCGCCTCGGCGAGGACCTCGGCGGCAACACCCGCTTTCAGATCCCCGGCGGGCACCAGGTCGACCTGTGCGCCAAGGATCCGCTCGAGCTCCGCCTGGCAGCGCCCAAGGGTCACCAAGCCCACGCCTGGCGGTACGTCGACGAGCAGGTCCACGTCGCTCTCAGAGCCCTCGTCACCCCGAGCGACGCTGCCGAACAATCGGGCGTTGCTCAACCCGTAGCGGGCCAACACTGCCTGCAGCTCCACGTGATGCCGGTGTACCCGCTGAGCAAGCATCCCGCTGGCCAGCCCGGCCGCCTCGGGCTCCGATAGCCGCATGTCCAGTTCCAACCCGGTGGCAGCAACCAGCCGGGCGAGCATCGGGACCGACGGCTGGCGGGCACCGGACTCATAGGCGCTGACCACGCTCTGGGTCACCCCAGCCCGACGTCCGAGCTCCACCTGGGACAGCCCCGCGCGATGCCTGGCCTCCCGCAAGAAGGCAGCCGCGGTGTCCATGCACCAGAGCATAGCGGATCGTAGATAGCTATCGACAGGAGCCGGCTGCGTGGATGCTCGTGTAGGGCGCTCTGAGCGCGGCGATATCCCCCGAGGCACTCCATAATCCCCCGAGGCACTCGTAGAGCAGAACGGCGTATGGAACATGCTGCTGCGCTGCATGGCTGATACTTGCCATTCCCTGCGCAGTGTCGAACTTGTCGAGCCGGTGCACAAGACCGTCGGGTACAACCTCGGGTCCGGAGGCAAGGAGCTTGCACGCGGTCCTGAGCATGTTTGTCACGCGCTCTTCAGCGAGAGTAGTCGGCTTGGTGAAGAAGGCGGGGTGACGCTTGGCCCGTCCTCGAGCATCCTGGCGGTGTTCGCAGGAAGTGGGGAGCCGGTCTCTTCGTTCGTGAGGTCCTGCCACTCCGGAGGGGATACGCCGAGAATCGTCCGGAGCACGATGAAGGCTCGAGCGTTCTTGCGAAGCGCCTTCCAGCACTTCTCGAGCGTCAGCGATTCGAAGCCATTCGTCTCGATCCGAAGCACTTCATAGCCGTCGCGGAACTCCTCGTAGGTGAGAAACGAAGCCCCACGAGGCAGGAGCATGAACTGGCTCGTGAGGTCGCCGAAGGTGACGGCAACCATCTCGTCGAGCCGGGTGAGGAGCTCGCTTGCCGTGAGTTGGTACGGACGGATCGGTGCTCGCATGCGTCAGGCAGTGCCTCGTGTCAATGCGGCCATGCACTCGTGGACGCGGGTGATCCGTCCGGCGAGCGGCGCGGCGGACAGCCATTTCTTGCCGAGCTTGCGGACAGCGTCCGAAGCGATGTGGCCTGCACGGAGGCACTGCCGGTCACCGTCGGTGCACCGATATCCCGCCTCGGCCATCCGGGTGACGTCATCGGAGATACGTTCGTCAATGGGCCGCTTCCAGAGGTGATCGAGCCCATGGCGCCGGCTCGTCCATGTGCGGTCCCGACAGACGAAGACGGAGTCGAGGATCGAGGACCTCGTCCCCGCGATGTGGAGGGAGGCGGTCATTTCCGCCGGCGCAGGAAGGACGCCCGTGCACGTGAGCCCGGCGTCGAGGATGGCAACGACGAGCGGAGCATAGGCAGTCGGCTCGTTGTGGTGGTAGGTGAAGACCAGCGGAGCACCGTTTTTCAGGGACGCAGCCATCTTCGAGAAGACGTCGCTAAGTCCCGCCGTGAAGTTCTCCAGACCGCGCCCGAGCGTGTCGTTTCCGGTGAGCTCATGTTCGGTCCGGGTCGTCGCTCGGACGAACTCGGGGACGTCACCGCCGATGAGCTTGCGAAGCCACACAAAGCAGAAGTCCATCAACTCGGCGTATTGCACATTGTCGAAGTAGGGAGGGTCGGTGAACACACCGTCCAAGCTCTTCGGTGCAAGGTCGAGCGTCTGCGACGGTTCGCAGACAAGCCATGCGGTCCGCTCGCCGGAGGCGGGCTCGCGGTGGATAAGTGGGGCTTCGATGCGTTCACTCATCATGTGGACGAGCGACTTCTTGGATGCCGAAATCCGCGTTTCGTACGGTCTCTTGGCATAGGTCTTGGCAAGAGCGAACTTCTCCACGAAGTGGACGAAGGAGCCTGAGCCCACTCCCGGGATGCCGAGCAGGCTGTCCTCGCAGACGATCAGGCCGACTGGGTAGCCGTGGACGCTGAAGATGTCCTGGCACTTGAGGGCGTAGGTGTCATAGCGGCCGAGGAGGTTCTGGGTGACGTCATCGCCGCAGCTTGGGCATGCGCAGGTCTTGACCCAGAAGAAGTACTTGACCGGAACGTCCTCGCCACACCCGGAACACGCCGTCTGGTAGTAGCGGCCGACGACGTCCTCGGTCTGGCGCACGATGTGCTCGGCTGCCGTCCGGAACCCATCGAGGTCGAGTGGCTGGACGCCCTGTCTGACCAGCCAGTACGCCATGGGGTTGATGTCGCAGCCGACGACCCCGCAGCCCAGCCGCAGCGCCTCGAAGATCGAGGTTCCCCCTCCCATGAAGGGGTCCGCGACAGTGGCTGCGACGTCGTTGCTCTGCCAGTACGATTCGGAGAGCGGTTCGTCAACGTACTCAGAGAGCATGAGACTCCTGAAGACACTTCCTGGCCTCCGGGCGAACCACTTGTGGATGCCGATGATCGGCCGGTAGTTCTGCTGAATCTGCTTCTCTCGGAGCGCGAGCGCCGCGACGAAGGCTGCGTCGTACCTGGTCTCTAGTCCGAACGGCTGGTGCGAGGGTCCACGGCGCACGACCTCGGGCTCGTCATCGAAGAGTCTGGACGCCAGGGACATCAGCTCAGCCTGCCATACGGAGCACTCCGAGCGGTGGGAGGTGCAAGAAGTGGATCTGTGCCGTGAAATGGAGTGATGCCCAGTCGAGGTGCGGAAGACGGCGTCAAGGACACGGTTGGGAGACTCCTGGGAGGAGGCGAACACTTGTTCGTATGATAGCCGAACCGTGTGACCGTCCGCTAGCTCACAGGCTCCTCCTGTCGTTGACGCTGTGCGGCATGAAGGCGCTCCTCTCCCGTGTGGGTTCTTGGGCGCGCACTGGACACGGAGCGGGAGCACCGAGTCAAGGGAAGGGGATGGAGTCCTCCGCGAGTACCGGAACGGAGCGGCGGCGCGCAGCGCCTCGAGGCCGTGCGGCTCCGTGTGATCCTGGGAAGCACCGAACCCCGCACGACGGAGATTGGCCGTCGCCATGCCGTCATGCCGTCATGCCGTCATAACGGAGCAGTGGTACACTCGAGGCGTGGCAAAGAAGAAGACGACCATCTACCTCGACGCCGACGTGCTCACGGCGGCGAAGGCTGCGGCGCTCACGTCCAACCGGTCCGAGAGCGCCGTCATCGAGGATGCGCTGCGGTCATATCTTCGAAACGGCCACGGCGTTGCGGTGCGAGACGAGCTGGGGGAGCTGCTCGAGCGTGTCGCCTCTACGAGTGGCCTCGACGAGGACGCAGCGCTCGCGCAGGCAGTGACCGAGGTCCGTGCGGTCCGGCGGGAGCGGCGGCCACGAACGGTGCGCGGGGGGTGAACGGCGCCGGCTTGTCCTCGACACGAATGTCTTCGTGGCGGGTGACATACCAACGCATCGTTCATGCGAGAGACGTCCATCGTGATACCTCCAGGAGCAAGAAACAGAAGCCGCGGCACTCCGTTCGCATCTGCCGGTATTGGCTGCGAGTGTTGGTGCAGCAGCTTGCAGCGAAACTGATAACAAGCGGCTGCTCCCAGAGAAGTCGCGGGATTGCCAGTGTTGAACAATGACTCCGCCCAGTCGGTGAACCACTGTCGGTATCTGGTGCCGTAATTTCGCCAGATAGGTCCCGCAAGGCGGCACCGATGTCGGGGATGGCGATGGCGGCAGCGAGGGCCAACAATTGCAGGCCCAGACCTCCGGAAGTAGCCCCACCCTTGCAGGTTAATTCTGGCCTGCCTCCGCTACCTGGTAGCTGAGAGCTCGCCGGTCGCCCAAGAGGCGGGCCGAGTGCGAGTTGAGCTCCTCGGCGAGCAGCTCGAGGGCTCGGGCCACCCGCGGGGAGTCCGGACGATCGAGTGTCACGGTGATCGAGTTGGACTCGTAGGAGAACGAGCCCCCGAGGTGCAAGAGGTTGCGCATGATGGCCCGGTGCTCATCGAGGTAGCCCAGATAGGCGTTGAAGTGCTCGGCCAGCCAGGCCTCGGCATTGAAGGCGAGAAGCCGGCACACCATCTGCAGTCCCCGGCGCTCGAGGCGCAGCTTGGCCCGCTCGGCGCTGGGGTCGAGCTCTCGGGCGCTCACCTCGGCCGGGATCCCCTCGGGTGCCCCCCGGGCGTCGGCGAGCACCACGGTGGCCTCTTCGACGCCGTGGGTGAGCCCGCTGAGCTTCGCGTTGGTCTCTTCGACGCTCGTGGCTGGGTCGCAGAGCAGCTGGGCCAAGGCACGCTCGGCCGCACCCAGGGCGGACTCGGCTGCCGCCACCTCAGCGCGGGCGGCTTGTCGTCTGGGGTTGGCCACCTTGGTCTCATCGGGACCCTGTTCGACGAGGTAGCTCGAGATCGAGTCGGTCCCGTTGTGCTCGGAGGCGTACTTGAAGAAGTTCTCGATGCTCCAGCGCCCCCGCAGCCACAACACCAACGCCGCCCCTTTGGCCTCCATGTCGCTGGTGAGGACCTGGAGCACCGCTGTCCCGCGCTCGTAGAGGGTGAGCTGGCGGGCCTGCCCGTAGCCGGTGATGGTGATCTTCTCGTCGGCGAGATGGAGCACCACCCGGTGGCCGTCTCGTGTGGCCCAGCTGCGCTTCGGCGGTGCTGCGACCGGGGCCAGGGTGCCGCGCCTATAGGTGATCCAGTCCATGTTGGCCTCACGGCACGCGTTGAACGCCTTCGGGTACGAGCCCCCTCGGTCAAAGCCGAGCAGGATGTGCTGATCGGGCCCGAGCACCTCGCGCAACTGCGCGAGGACCGAGGGCATCGTGGCGGACAGCCCCGAGGGCTCCGATGAGGCGAACACCACGGCCCGGCCCCGTTCATCACAGATATGGGTGTCATCTCGACCCCGCTGGGCGTGACGGCGCTTGGTGTTGTAGCCCTTGGCCAGCGGCCGGGCCCCGCTACAGGCGACGAAGTGGTCGTCGACGTAGTAGATGGGCGAGGTCGGCGGGTCAGCGGCCAAGGTGGCGCTGGCGAACGAGCGCTGGAGGGCCAGGGGATCCGATCCATCGGCGAGATGAGAGAGCCGACTCCGTAGCGTGCGCAGCTCGGGGATGGCACTCACCCCGACC
>JAKAQW010000221.1 GCA_021819525.1 Actinomycetes bacterium | reverse complement strand
CGCTGGATCGACTCCCACTGTCATCTCCAGGACTCCTACGACGCAGGTCTGCCTCTGGTCGATCGCCTGGAAGGTGCTGCTCAGGCGGGTGTGATCGGCGTCGTCTGCATCGGCACCGACCAGCCCTCGTCGGCGGCGGCGCTAGATGTGGTCCACGTCCTCCGCCGAGATGGCGGGCACAGTGGCGTCGCGTCAGGAGCGGCCGGCTGTTCGGGCAGCGACTCCCTGGGGGCGTGGGCGACGATCGGGCTCCACCCGCATCACGCGGCCGACGGTGCCGCTTCGGTGGTGGCACTGGCTCGTGGCGCATGCACCGCCAGGGAGCCGGTGGTGGGCATCGGGGAGTGCGGGCTCGACTACCACTACGACAACGCCGAACGGCCGGTGCAGCGCCGGGTGTTCGCCGAGCAGGTGGCGCTGGCGGTCGAGCTGGAGCTGGCTCTGGTGGTGCACACCCGCGACGCATGGGACGACACCCTCGACATCTTGCGCAGCGAGGGCCCCCCGCAGCGGACGATCGTCCACTGCTTCACCGGCGGTCCAGACGAAGCCCGGCGGTCTCTCGACGCCGGGGCGTACCTGTCGTTCAGCGGCATCGTGACCTTCAAGAACGCCGAGGAGGTTCGCCAGGCGGCTGTGGTGTGCCCGAGCGACCGCCTGCTGGTGGAGACCGACGCCCCGTTCCTGGCGCCGGTCCCGCACCGGGGCCAGCCCAACCGCCCGGCGTGGGTCTCTGTGGTGGGGGAGGCCGTCGCCCGACTCCGCGATATGCACGTCGCTGACCTGGGTGAGATGACCATCGCGAACACTCGACGCGTGTTCGCGATCCAGTGATCGCCGTGGTGAGCGGCCTGGCTCCCACCGACGTGACGCGGATGCTGGCGGCCCACGGGGTTCGCCCGAGCCGCGCGCTCGGCCAGAATTTCCTCAGCGACGCGAACACCGCGAGGCGGATCGCGCGCCTGGCAGGGGTAGGACCAGGAGATCGCGTGGTGGAGATCGGACCGGGGCTCGGCGCGCTCACGGTCGCCTTGGTCGCATCGGGGGCTGAGATCACCACAGTGGAGCTCGACCGGCACCTGCTGGCGGTGCTGGCCGAGACGGTCGAACCGCTGGGGGTGCGAGTCGTCCACGGCGACGCGCTGCGTGTGCGGTGGGCAGATCTGCTCGGAGGTAGGGGCCCCGAGGTGGTGGTGGGGAACCTGCCGTACAACGTTGCGGTTCCGATCATCCTGCGGGTGCTCGACGAGGCGCCGTCGGTGGCCCGGCTCCTGGTGATGATGCAGCGCGAGGTGGCCGACCGGCTGGTGGCTTCTCCTGGCACCAAGAGCTACGGGTCGGTGACCGTCCATGTGCGCTACTGGGCCGAAGCGACGATGGTGGGCCGGGTGCCGCCGTCGGTGTTCGTTCCCCGACCGAAGGTGGAGTCGGCCCTCGTGTCGGTCGTCCGTCGTGCTGCGCCGGCGGTGGACCCGGCCACGGTGGCGCTCACGCGGCTCATGGCGGTGGTCCGAGCCGGTTTCGCCCAGCGCCGCAAGATGCTGCGCTCCGCGCTGGCCGGGGTGGTCGACGAGCAGGCGTACCAGGCGACCGGGGTGTCGTCCGCGGCGCGCGCCGAGACTCTGGACGTGGCCGAGTGGGGCAAGCTGGCAGCGTGGACGATGCGTACGAGCCCGTGAGCAGCCCTCTCAGCCCGGCCGTCGCTCGCCTGAGGGCCCCAGCCAAGCTGACGGTGTCGTTGCGGGTCGTCGGCGTCCGAGACGACGGGTACCACCTGATCGATGCGGAGATGGTGACCGTGGACCTGTTCGACGAGCTGTTCGTCGCTCCCGGTGACCGTCTGGACGTGGTCGACGAGGTCGTCGGCGGCATCGGCTGCCCGACGGTGAGCGCCGGGCCGGAGAACTTGGTGAGCCGAGCGCTGCGGGCAATCGGGCGCCAGGCAGCGGTGCGGCTGGTGAAGCGGGTTCCTGCCGGTGCGGGGCTCGGGGGCGGCTCGGCCGACGCGGCGGCCATCTTGCGGTGGGCCGGTGTCAACGATCCGTCGGTGGCGCTGACGCTCGGCGCCGATGTGCCGTTCTGCCTGGTCGGCGGGCGAGCCCGGGTACGCGGCGTGGGGGAGGAGATCGAGCGGCTGGACAGTGAGGCGCGCTCGTACGTGCTGCTGTTGCCGCCGGTCGGGATCGACACTGCCGCCTGCTACCGAGCCTGGGACGAGCTGGGCTCCACCGGCTCAGAAGGCGATAACGATCTCGAGGAGGCTGCCGTGCGCCTGGAGCCGGCGTTGGCTCGTTGGCGAGACACGCTCGGGGCGGTGTGCGGGCAACGGCCGCGCATGGCAGGCAGCGGTTCGACCTGGTTCGTCGAGGGTGAGCCCGAAGAGCTCGGGCTCACCGGGGTGCGCACCCTGGTGTGCGACGGTGCCGCGGCGACGTTGGTCCCGGTGCGGACCGTCGGGCCCGACGGGAAGGTCCTCGTGTCACGGTGACCACTGTTCGACGCTCCGTGACGGTCCAGAGCGCGGACATGACCCTGGGTGAGGTACCGGTCACCGGTCCTCACGTGGACCGGTGACCCTCACTTGCCAGCAGCTCGGCGCTGCCAGCGGGTGGCTTTGAGCATCTTCTTGTGCTTCTTCTTGCGCATGCGCTTGCGGCGCTTCTTGATGAGCGATCCCATGACCTGCAGGAGGCTAGCGGGTCGGCACCTCCTCGCGCCACGTGGGAGACCTGGATAGGCTCACGTGGGAGAGCTGGATAGGCTTCGGAGCAGCGGTTCGGTCTCGAATCGATGGCGGGTAGTTCAATCGGCAGAACGCCTGACTTTGGATCAGGAGGTTGGAGGTTCGAGCCCTCCCCCGCCAGCTGGAAACTTCCAGCTGGAGACCGCCAACTGGAAACCTCCAGGAGGACATGTGCCGCCAGAGCCTGGAGGCCCAGAGCGTGGAGGCCGAGAGCGTGGAGGCGCAGCTCACGCCTGGCTTCCAGTGGCGCTCAGTTGACCAGTGCAGGGTTCCCCAGCGGCCGTGGCGGCTGGTACGGGATGGAAAAAACCAGCATGAGCTGGAGTGATCGCTGGCAGTGCTCGCACCGGACGACCTTCGGCTCGACTCGGCACGGCATTGTTCCGGCCAGATGTCGTCTGTCGTAGCCGAGGCAGAGACGGCCGTCGAGCTCCTCGGTGCAGAACGCCACAGTGGCGTCGCGATGGAGGACCAGGCACCCTTCACAGCTCGCACGCACCGCTACATCCTCCGTTCTCGCCGATCCCCGCCGCGTGGGCCAGGTGGCAGCCGGCAGCTGCTCCATCGAACAGCCGCTCCATCGAGATGTCGGCAGACGTCGTCTCGTGCTGTAGCGAAATCCCTCCACGATCCGGCGGTCGGCACCCAATCCGGGGTCGGCACACAATCCGGGGTCGGCACCCAATCCGGCGGTCGGCACCCAATCCTGCGGTCGGCACCCAATCCGGGGTTCGGCACCCCGAAGCGTTGCGGGCACTGCCGCGCAGGCACAGGCATCGGCTTGGGGCCGATCCACGGTTCGGTCACCGACCACGAGCAGGTGCCGACACCGGTGCGCTGTCGCCGGTGCTCGTGACGGAGCCAGCGGCGCTTGGCAGGCAGGAGCACCGAGGGCACGGTTCTGGGCCCCACACGAGGCGGCAGGACCACACGGCTCGGTGCGGCTGGTCGATCCCGAGGCAGCGACGCCCGGCGCGGACCTCGCTGCACCACAGTGATCGGTCGCGGTGGACCACCAGCTCTCCCGGGCACGGCGTCATCGACTACTCCTCTTGCCGCACTATCGGCAGATCCGCCGGTGGCCTCGAGCCCCGCCCGAGATGGCTTCGACGCAGAGCGACAGGCTCGCCGCAGAAAGGCCACTGGCCGCCAGCCGGGCTTGGGCACCGTGCTCCTTCTCCGCAGGAGTCGCGGTCGTGGTCGTCAGGGGCATCACCTCGCCGGTCCGCCGATATCGGGCTCGATGCCGTGCGGGGTGTCTACCGAGGTCACGCCCAAACCGGCGGTGCCCGCCGTTCGGATCGGAGCCGGTGCGGGCCTGGCGGCGGGTGCGGGTACGGCCTGGAGGCGCTCGACGGCTGGCGCGCGAGGTGTTTGTGCCCAGTCGATGGCGCACCGCCACGGCTCGGTGGCGAACCAGGGCGTGAGCTCGATCCAGTGGAGGTGCTTGTGCCGGTCGATCACCAGCGCAGATCCTGGCTTGCCGTGGGCTGCTTCGTCGATCGACAGTCGCCGGCGAGCGACGTTGTGCAAGGTCGTAGTGGGAGGCCGGTGGGACAGGTGATCGGAGGCGGTGGGTCCGAGCAGCAACCGTCGGGCTATGGCACGTGCGGGGGTGCGGTCGGTAGCGACGGGCGACGAGATCGACCGGTCGACCACGTCGTGCTCGCCGGCGAGCTCGGACAAGGTGCGCAGTGTGTGGATGTCACCGATGCCGGGCAGGACCAACGTCGTGCCGAAAAGGGAGAGGAAGCCCTCGGCGGCAGTGCCCCAGCGGGCTCGTGCCTGCGACAGATCTTGCAGGCAGGCCAGCACGACGAGACCTTGACCGCCGCCTTCGCTCACCATGGCTGGCAGGTCGGGGAGCGGTGCGATGTTCGCCACCTCGTCGAGAGCGAAGAGCGTCGCAGGTGGTCTGGTCGATCTCGATAGCCCAGTGGCGACACTCGACGCGGCGCGAGCGTAGACAGCGGCGCGTACGTCGCCGAGGAGCCCGGCCACCAGAGGTGCCACGGTGGCCTGGTGGCGCCCGGTGGCACAGATGTACAAGGTGGCAGCGCCGTCTACGAAGGCAGTCGCGTCGCAATTGGGGTCGACGGTGCTGGCCAGGGCCCGTTGGCTCCGATAAGCGGCAAGTGCGCCCGAGGCGGTCGACCAGATGCCGCTCTGCTCTCTCGGGTCGGTGCTGGCGATCCCGGCGAGCAGATCGCCAGCCACAGCGGCATCGCTTCGCTCGAGAATTTCGAGCGCTCGTCCAGCCTCGTGACGGTCGATCCAGCCCAAGACCTCGGCCATGGCGGCTCCGTCGACCGCGGCAGCATGGAGGAGCGGAGCGAGGAGCGCACCGGCTCGCTCGCTCCAGTGGTCGCCTCCGGCAGCCCGACGCGCGCCACCGGCGATCTGGTGTGCAGTCTCCACGAGCGCTGACGCGGTGATCAGCGCACCGTCCCACGTCCGGCACGATGCGACCGGAGACCAGCGTGCCGGTTCCGCCCCCGGCAATTGGCCCACCGACCCGGTTGGGTCGTAGAGCAGGCAAGGGCCGATCCGCCGACGGAGGCCGATGGTGGCGTAGGCGATGTCGGGCTTGGTCGAGGTGCTGACCACCGCGCCTTCGGCGGCGACGATCGACGGTACGACCACCCCGGTGGTCTTGCCCGAGCGTGGAGGCCCCAGTACCAAGGTGGCATGCTCCTCGCCGGACCACGCCCACCCCCTGGCGGTGCGACCGAGATAGACCCCGCCCCCGCCGGCATGGTGGGCGCGGATGGCGGCAAGGGCTTCTCGGGCCGCGAAGTCTTCGGGCGCGGGCAAGACATCTCCCGGCACGGGTGTGGGTGTGGGTGTGGGTGTGGGTGTGGGTGTGGGTGTGGGTGTGGGTGTGGGTGTGGGTGTGGGTGTGGGTGTGGGTGTGGGTGTGGGTGTGGGTGTGGGTGTGGGTGTGGGTGTGGGTGTGGGTGTG
>JAKAQW010000220.1 GCA_021819525.1 Actinomycetes bacterium | reverse complement strand
ATCTATGCGATGGCTCGTCACGCAGGCTGTCGCGCATTGGCTCGGAACGGCCCATTTGGTGGCCAAGAGACCTGGTCGCTGTCCGCTCGGGACGCATTGCGCGACAGCCTGCACGAGGGAGGGAAAGTGCGCGAACACGACAACAGGACCTGCTTGATCGTCGGGGGAAGCCGCGGGATCGGGCGTGCCACGGCCCTGCTCCTTGCCAGGCAGGGGACTCCGGTAGCCATCGGCTTCCGTGCCAACTCCAAGGCGGCAGAAACCACGGTAGAGCAGATCCGGGTGCTTGGGACAGAGGCGGCGGCGTTCCAGGTGGACACGGGTAGGCCCGAGGACATCGCGTCTCTGTTCATCGACGTCGACCGCCGGATGCATCCCTTGGGGAGCTTGGTCAATTCAGCTGGGATCAGCATGTCGAGCAAAGTTGCCGATCTCGATGCCGAGCGTGTCGAACGCTTGCTGGCTGTGAACGTGATCGGGGTGATGCTGTGCTGTCGAGAGGCCGTGCGCCGAATGTCCCTCGAGCACGGCGGCGCGGGCGGCTCCATCGTGAACGTGTCTTCTATGGCGGCCACCATCGGTGGGCGACCAGGGAGCACCGTCTACGCTGCGTCGAAAGGAGCGGTCGACGTGTTCACCACCGGCCTCGCCAAAGAGGTGGCCGACGACGGCATACGGGTGAACGTCGTGCGGCCGGGGGCGACGATGACGGACATGACCCGCACAGTCCACGGCAAGCCGGCGGCGAGATCACAGATCGAGAGCACCATCCCGATGCGGCGTATGGGCACAGCCGACGAGATCGCCGAAGCCATCGTGTGGCTGCTTTCGGACAAGGCCTCGTGGGTTACCGGTGCCCATCTCGACGTAGGCGGCGGCGGCTTCCTCATCGGTACGGCGCCGACCTGCCCGACGCCGAACCGCTCCCCGTCGCACCAGCCACTGCCGCCAAACTCGTAGCCACCGCATCCACCTTCGGCGTGCACGTGCCGTCGGCCTGAGCCACCCAGCCAGCCAGATGACCATTGCCGCCATCGTCGACGTCGACGGAGCGCTCGTCACCTCGAGTGGCGGCACCCATGTCCACGGCTTCGCCGACGCGCCGGTCGCACCTCCGGGCACGCCACGACCATGTCTGGCGAACACTGGCCCTTCGGTGGAAGCCATGAGGTTCCACCGAAGCCTCGGCGAACGTTACAGCCTCCTCCGTTCAGCCCCTGAGCATCTCGCCTGCTCGCAGCCGTGGATTGGCCAGGCTCGCTAGTCCGAGCGGGTCCGCTCCCCGAGCGACGCGCTCCTCGGTGTGGCCCCCCGGTCCCGGGTCGCACATAGTGATCACCTGGCCGCCTTGGAGATCGACGATCCAGCATGAGGCCTATCCATCCAACTCAGGTTCACGACATCGCCGCAGGTCAAGGATGCCTGGCCTGAAGGCCCTGCTTGCTCCTCAAGCCAGTGAGCTGCGCCAGCACCAGCGCGTTGCCTCCAACCTGACCGAGATGGATAGCCCTCTCCAGCATTCGGGAATACCCGAGGCGCCGTAGATGTCCGCCTTCGCGCGATCGCGCTCGACTGTCGTATCTGCCACCTCGATGAGACGATCCGCCCTGGATGCCGACCAACGACTGGACCGTTCACCGGCGAAGCGGTCGGCTGGCAGGCCGGTGGCCCCGACATCGCAGCACAGGACCGCCTCGTGCGGTATGACCTCTGGCCGAACAGTAGTATCAGCGACGAGAGAGACGAGAGAGGAGCCGCATGACCGAACCGTCTGGCGCGATCGCCAGCGGGTCCAAGACGATGAGCCCGGATACCGCCGTCACGGCCGGCGCAGCCCGGAGGCTCTGCGCCGATCTGCTCGAAGCGGCGGGCATGCCTGAGAGCTCCGCCGAGCGCACGGCCTGGGCCCTGGTCACCGCCGAGGCCTGGGGGCTCGGATCGCACGGCCTGCTCCGCCTGCCGTTCTACCTCCGACGGTTCGCCGACGGCGGGACGGATCCGGCAGCCAGCTTGCGGCTGGTGTCCGATACACCGGCCACCGCTGCCTACGACGGCGGCAACGGTCTGGGCCACTGGCAGGTGTTCCACGCAGCCCAGCAAGCCACGGCCAAAGCCCGCGCCACGGGCATCGCCATGGTCTCGGTCGGCAATTCGGGCCACTGCGGCAGCCTCGGCCTCTACACCTTGCCCATGCTCGACGCCGGCCTGGTCGGGCTGGTGTTCTCCAACGGTCCAGCGGTCATGCCCCCGTGGGGCGGTCGAGCGCCGCTGCTGTCGACCAGCCCGATCGCAGCGGGCATACCCACCACGCCGCGGCCCTCCATCGTGGATCTGGCGACCTCGGCCGTCGCCCGGGGCACCATCGCCCAGCACCAGGCGAGCAGCACCCCCCTCGAACCGGGATGGGCCTTCGACGCCGCTGGCCAGCCCACCCTCGACCCGGCTGAGGCCCTGACCGGCATGCTGGCCCCGATGGGTGGCGCCAAGGGCTACGCGCTGGCCTTCCTGGTCGAGGCGCTCACCGGTGCCCTGGTCGGACCCAACCTGGCTGGCGACGTCGCCGATCCGCTCAGCGATGCAAGCGCCGGCACCCCGCAGCGGCTCTCGCATCTGGTCATCGCCATCGACCCTGGCGCGGCCGACAGCGATGGGAACGCCCGCAGACGCCTCCGCGACCTGGCCGAGCGAGCGCTTGCCGCCGGCGGCCGGCCGCCGGGCTGGAACCGCAGGTTCGGCGCCGACCTCCCCGACGACGAACCACTACCAGTCGCACCGGCCACGGTCGCCAAGCTGGTGGCGGCAGCAGCGGCAGCAGGCGTGCACGTGCCCTCGGCGTGGGCGGCGTGGGCGACATGAACGAGCAAATGGTCGTCCACGATACCGACAGATCCCAGCGCGCCGGCGATGCCGACACCCACGTCCACGCGTGCGCCGCCGTGCTGGTGGCGCTTCTTGGCTCCCCGGACTCTCGATGAACGCCGACCAGGATCACCCAGCGCGCCCGGCAGCGGTGTCCCGTCCCCGGTCAATGGTGGTCGTTCTCCTCGACAGCCTCAACCGCCACCTGCTCGGCCCTTACGGTGCCAGCGAGTTCGACACACCCAACATCGACCGGCTGGCCCGGCGGGCCCTGCGCTTCACCGCCCACTACGCCGGCTCGCTGCCGTGCATCCCGGCGCGCCATGACATTCTCTGTGGAGCACTCGACTTCCTGTGGAAGCCGTGGGGATCCATCGAAGTCTGGGAGGACGCCATCACCGCCGAATTGGCCAAGGCGGGTATCACCACCATGCTCGTGACCGACCATCCCCACCTCTTCGAGACCGGCGGCGAGAACTACCACACCGACTTCACGGCTTGGGCCTACCTCCGCGGCCACGAGAGCGATCCCTGGCGGACCCGACCCGACCCGAGCTGGGCCGGCACCCCCACCCTGCCCGCGGCGCCGGCCGTGCCAACCAAGCCCTACGACTGGTCCCGGACCTGGTTTCGCGACGAGGCGGACTTCCCCGGCCCCCGCACCATGCAGGCGGCCGCCGACTGGCTCAGGTGGGATGCCCCGGCTGCCGAGCCGTTCTTGCTGCTGGTCGACGAGTTCGACCCCCACGAACCGTTCGACACCCCTGAGCCATGGGCATCCCGCTACGACACCGGATGGTCAGGCCCACGTCTGGTGTGGCCCCCTTACGGCACCCGAATCGTCGAAACGGGCGTTCTCACGACCGAACAGGCCCGCCACGTCCGTGCCAACTACGGTGCCAAGCTTTCGATGATCGACCACTGGCTCGGCCGGATCCTAGACGCCATGGATGACTCCGGCCGATGGGACGACACCGCCTTCGTCCTGTGCACCGACCACGGTCACTACCTCGGTGAGCGCGACATGTTCGGCAAACCCAACGCCCCGATCTACCGTGAGCTGGGGCACATCCCCCTTCTCGTCGCCTGGCCCGGGCGACCCGCTGGCCAGATCGACGCGCTCACCACCAGCGTCGATCTGTACGCCACCCTGGCCGACGTGTTCGGCGTACGCGCCATGCACCGTACCCACGGCCGGTCACTTCTTCCCCTTATCACCGGGACATCCGCTGCTGTCCGGGATCATGTCCTTTGCGGCGTCTGGGGCCGTCACGTGCAAGTCATCGACCAGCACCGGCTCTACAGCCGCTCCCCCACGGGATCGAACTTCCCGCTGTCGCTGTGGTCGAACCGCTGGTCCACCATGCCGCGCCCGGGTCACCGGTTGCACCGACTGCCCCGTCCGGACCATCGGGCCCGGCTGGACACCATGCCCGGTTCAACCGTGCCCGTCATCCGCCAACCGTTCACTCCCGGTGACCTGCTGCCGTTCCATGCCTACGACGTCGAGACCGACCATCACCGCCTCTTCGACCTCGATGATGATCCTGACGAACTCGTGAACCGAGCCGGCACGACCGCTGAGGCCGACGCTGTGGAGCTCCTACGAGACGCGCTGCAGGCCGTGGACGCTCCCCAAGAGCAGCTCCAGCGGCTCGGGCTCTCCTGACTTGCCCGTCACCGCTATGACGCTACCCTCCGGCGCCGGCGGCTTTTTGGTCCGCAGCGTCGAGAAGGCCACCGTCGTCGACCGGGCAGAGTCCGGCCACGCCAGCACGCTGGAATTCGCCCTGCGGTGCGTCGCCTACTGGCAGCTCCCTGGCGCGTCCGGGATCATCACCGGCGAGCCGGCGCAGATCCAGGGCCTGCGCCGCGGACCGCACTTGGCGAGGACAGCTGGCGTCCGACTGGTCGAGCGATCTGCCTTCCTGCGTGTCCGGATGCCAGCACCCGACGTTGTCCGGCTGACCGTGGTGGCCGGTCGGCCATGGACGGAATTCGACGATAGCGCTGACTGGGGCATGCTCGTCGATGCCGAACCCGTCGGCATCGCCCTTCATGTGGACCCCGCTCAGGACGCGACCCATGTTGTGCCGGCACTCGCTGGTGGTACCGGCGAGGCTGCCGCCAGCACCACCAGCGAGAGACCATACGTGGTGACCCCGGCTGGTGACAGTACCACCGGGGTAGTGATCGACAGCACACCGTTCCGTCTCCAGATCGAAGGACCTCGCGGGGAGCGGCTCCTCGCCGGCGCCGGTGAGATCTGCCAGGCCATGGGCGCCGCGCTCACACCGACCATCGGCTTCGGACCCGGGTGGGTCAGCTGCAGCTTCGCTCTGGCGCCTGGCGAGCTGTTGGCCGGGCTCGGCGAGCAGGCAGGGCCCTCGACCCGCAACGGTCAGCAGCTCATGGTTGCGGTCGACGACCCCATGGGCACCGGAACAGGCGGCACCTACAAAGCAGCGCCCGTGCTCCATTCCAGCGCCGGCTACAGCATCTTCGTCCACACACCGGGACCACTCGCGGTCGACGCCGGCGCCACCTTCTGCGACGTGCTCACCCTACGCGTGCCAGGCAACCGATTCGATCTGTTCGTACTCACCGGCCCCACCCTGGCAGGCCGCCTCGAGCGCTACACCGAGCTGACCGGGCGTCCCGGAGCTGTACCGCGCTGGGCCCTCGGGGTATGGATGAGCCGCTGTCGGTACCAGGACCGCCGTGAATTGCTGCACGCAGCGCGCGGCATGCGGGAACATGGCGTGGGCTGCGATGTCGTGCATCTAGACCCGTCGTGGCTCGTGCGAGATGTCTTGAATTGCGATTTCCTCTGGAACCACGAGCGCTTCGGCGAGC
>JAKAQW010000042.1 GCA_021819525.1 Actinomycetes bacterium | reverse complement strand
ATCTGGACAGCATGCGGACCGCTTCCTCACGCTTGTAGGCCCTCGGGCCTTCATCCCGTGAGCCGCGGCATCTGGGCGACGTCAGGAGCAAAGGTGGCACCGTCCGACTGGCAGCCGGCGTCCGGTCGACCTCACACCGACGCAGCGAGCAACACCGGGTATACTTGTGATGTGGCGAAGGTGATGGTGTCCCTCCCCGACGATCTGCTCCGGGCTGTCGACATGGAGGCAGGCCGTCGCGGAACGACCAGGAGCGGGTACCTTCGCGAACTGGCCGAAGAGACCTTGCGCCGCAGAAGTGCGCAACGCGCGCAGCGGATGGCCGAGATCGACACCGACGAAGGACCCGTCACGCGCCACGGCGGCGGTGTCGCAGCGCTCGTCAAGACGAACAGGCCCGAACCTTGAACCTGTGGCTCCTCGACGCCAGCGTCCTGCTGGCGAGCGAAGATCCGGACGACGAGCACCATCACGACTCCCGCCGGCTGCTCGTCGGCGGCGATCCCCTGGCCACCCTCGATCTCGCCTTCTACGAAGTGACCAACGTGGCCGTCCGCTCTTGGCGCGACCAGCCTTCGGCACGTCGGCTTCGGAGCCGCGTCACCGCGGTCGCCGACGACGCCGGGCTCGTTCGAGTCGATGTGCACCTCCTCGAGGATGCCGCCGCCATCGCCGACGAGCACGACATCTCCGTGTACGACGCCGCCTACGTCGCGGCAGCGCGGGCGGTGAGCGGTCGGCTCGTCAGCTGCGACGTGCGCGACCTGGTGTCACGGGGACTTGCCGTGCTCCCCCGCCTCGCCGTCGGGCAATCTGCCGAGGCGGAAGCTGAACCACCTGGCCACACCTCCCCCTGAACCGGTCCGGGGTCATCGGACGGGTTCGTGCGCCGTTCCTTCACACGTGCAACGGTCCAGGTCGACGACCTGGTGGACGTCGGGGGACACAATACGAACCGGCCAGCCGTAATCGACGGTCAGGTCATCTCGCTTGGGCACGCAGCCGTGACCAGGTGACATGGCCTTATCACAAGTTACCTTGCTTTCCTCCCGACAGCAAGGTAACTTGGTTCTGTGGAGGAGCCCCTGATCGCTCCGAGCGCCCGGAGACACGGTGTCGACCGAGACACCATCCTTCACGCCTTCAACAACCCGATCCGATCGGCAGACTTGGACGAGGGGATGACCATGTTCGTCGGACCTGACCACGCCGGCAACCTCATGGAGATCGGCTTGGTCGACGGTGAGGATGGTCCCGTCATCGTCCATGCGATGCCTGCTCGGCCGAAGTACCTGAGGTGATGCCAATGCCCCGAACGACCAAAGAGATCATTGACCAGGCCGACGAGCTGGCTGCCCGGTTCGAGGCCCACGAACCTTCGCCAGATGAGATGGAGGACGCCGCTGCCCTCCGGGCGGTGCGGCTGGCCTTCCAAGAACGAGCGACTGCCGAAGGCCGCCTCGCTGACGCCGTCTCCGTCGCCCGCGCCCAGGGACACTCGTGGGCCGCCATCGGCGCCATGGTCGGCACCTCCGGCGAAGCCGCCCGACAGCGTTACGGGCAGCCGGCAACAAAGCGCTGGGGATAGCCGGGTGTAGCAGCAGCCGAAATTGGTGGGCGCTGGGGGGCACAGTACGAACCGGGGTCTGGCTGTCGATGGTGCGGCATTCTCCCTGAGCTACCGACTTCGAACAGGGAGCTGAGACCGTGTCTGTGCGTGGCCAATCTCAGTGCCGCTGCGCTACAGGAGCGCAGCAAGCTCTTCTGGCGAGATCCCTGCTTGACCGAAGCACGGAGCGCAATGTCCCGCGGGCGAGCTCCTTGTGGAGCGGCACGATGGCAACCCGACCGTCGCCATGGCAGATATGGCTTCCTCGCTGGCTCACGCGAACGAAGCCTGCTTTGGCCAGAGCCCGAACCGCGTCTGCTCCCGAGAGGACCGGAAGAGCCGGCGTCACGCAGTGAGACGCAAGGTGGCGATGATCGGTGGTTCCAAATCCTCAAGAAGAACCTCGTCCTCGAAGTAGAGCTCGAGCGCTTCCTTGAGGTTCGCCAACGCCTCCTCGGCCGACTCGCCCTGGCTCGCGACCTCAACATCGAGGCACCGTGCCACGTACCAGGGGGCATCGTGGGTGATCGCCGCTGTGAGCTCCATCGGACTCATCCTACCGCGTGGTTCACGCACCGTTCCGATCGATGGCGTGAACGTGCAGGTCAGCGAACCGGGTGGAGAAGACGATCTCCTATTCGAACTTCCCTGAGCTGCGGGAACGGATCAGTGCGCTTGGTCCATGCCGGCGTGCACGGTGATCAGACCCGGATGACTTCGACCCCGGGGATGGCCTCGTAGTCGTTGTCCTGGGTGACGACCGGGATCTGCTCGACAATCGCGGTGGCAGCCACGAGCGCGTCGAGGATCGGGACCCGGCGGCCCCCGGCACGTAGGGAGGCGACGATCCGGGCGAACCGACGCGCCACCTCGGCGTCTATCGGCAACGGATCCCACGTCGACTCCACAGCCGAGAGCGTCGCCACTCGCGCGGACCGATCATCGTCGTCGGCCACGAGCACGCCCACGGTCAGTTCGGCCAGCGTCACCACCGACACCTCCGTCTCCGTGACCCCCTGCATCTCGCCAAGAGGTCGCCCTGACTCCGTGGCGACGAAGAACGAGGTATCGAGCAAGGCCCTCACAGGTCGTCGGTCGTGTCAGCCAGCAGGCCCCGCACGTCCCTGAGTAGGCCGCGGTCAGCGGCGTGGCGTGAAGCTATGGTGAGCGCCTCGGCCGCCGGCACGGACCGGCGGCGGCGGAGTGGGACGATCTCAGCTACGGGGCGCCGATCGACCGTTACGGTCAACCGTTCGCCGCCTTCCACCCGACGGAGCACCTCGCTGACCGTGTTTCGCAGGTCGCGGACGGATATCGAGCTGGCCACGAACAACCACTGTAGCACATATGGCCACATGTGACTACGTGGGCGCTGCCGGACTCGAACCGACGGCCTGCTGGTTGTAAGCCAGCTGCTCTGACCAACTGAGCTAAGCGCCCCGCGGACCGGCACCGAGAGCCTTCGGCAACCGGGGTCGACCAACGCAGTTCCGACCCGAGAGCCGAGGCTTCTCGGACACCGGTGCCACGACGACCGCGCCACTACCGTAGACCGCCTCGCCCACACGGGCGACCACGACCACCCCGCACGTCCGACCACCATCTTGGTGGACGTAGGCGTGGCGCGCAGGCGGAGCGGCGCCTTGGCCTGGCGCGTCCGCCCAGTAGCCCAGCACGAGGGTGTGTGGATCGCGGATCTTCTGCGCACCGCCTTCGAGCAGCCGGAGAAAGCCCGAGCGCGTGGTCCCATAGTCCCAGCACCCGCCTCGCGCGGTCACTGGGCGTCATCACAGACGGCTCCCACGGCCCGCCACTTCCTGCTCGGGGCCCGTGGCAACTGCAAGCCGGCGATGGCCACTCACCCGGCGAAGCGCCCTGCCCGCCCAAGCGCCCGACCTGCCCGGCGAAGCGCCCTGCCCGGCCCAAGGGGCTCGGGTACGTCCGCTCCTGGGCCGTCAGGACCCGCACCGAGCCGGCCTGAGCACTGCCCGCACCGAGAGCTCCCCGGGCGCCGGCGCCCCCCGAGCCCCCTTCGGTCACAGTGGGCCCTGCAGAGCGCGTTCACCCGGCTAAGAGGCTAGATAGAGGTCTCGTAAGACCCGCTCCGGTCGCCGGGGGGCCGAGCCAACCGGCCGGGCCTCCGATCAGCGCACGACGTCGGCCGAGCCGCCCAGGTGCCAACCACCGCAGAGCTCGCAGCGGTACACACCAAGATCGCGGCCGTGCTCCAGACGTACCTGCAAGGCATAACGGTTCGCCTCTGCCTCCGAAGAGAACCGGGTCTTCGCCTCGCCGTCGGCCCGCCAGTGCGACAGCCGGGTCCGCCGAGCGACAGATTGAGCGTCCTGGTCGGGGAGCGACGCCCGGTGCCGGCGACCGGCCCGCCGGCCGCGACCTGCCGGGGCGCCCCCCGACGATCCCTTACGTCGGGGCGACACGTCCCGAGGCGAGGTCGGGTGCCACCAGCGCAGCCAGCTGCCGGCACAGCGCTGGTGAACCCGAAGCCACCGGAGCCCGACGGGCCGCTGGCTGGAGCACCACCAGCTCCTCCCCGGCGCCGTCCACGACGGTAGCCCCGGCTTCAGCGCACACCAGCATCGCCCCCAGGTAGTCCCACGGAGCCAGATGCGACCGACCGCACACGCTGAAGGCGTCGACTCGGCCGTCGGCCACTGCGCACAGATCCAGAGCAGCTGCTCCGAAGGCCCGGAACTGCGCCCACCCGAGATGGCGGCTCGGGAACCCGGTCAACGCCACCACGGCGTCCGCCACATGAGCCACGTGGCTCGGAGCCACCGATGCCCCGTCACGCCGGGCGCCGCCGCCGCGGCTGGCCTCGTAGCGCTCGCCGGTGGCCTGGTTGGCCACCACCGCCACCCGAGGGCCATCGCTGTCCACTACGCAGATGCTGGTGGCGTACCAGGGGATGCCGTGGGCGGCGTTGGTCGAGCCGTCCACCGGATCCACTACCGCCATCAACGCCGAGCCCGGCCGGTGCAGACCGCTCTCCTCGGACAGCACCCCCACCCCGTCCCGGTCCAGCACGGCCAGGGCAGCGGCGTCGGCTACCAGGTCGATGGCGTACTGCCCGGGTCGCCTGCCCGGCGGTGCCCAGTTCCCCACCGGGCGTAGCGCCGCGGCCACAGCGTCGACCACGTCGTGGCACATGCGGAGCAGATCGTCGTCGTCGGGCACGCCGTGGACCCTACCGGCCCGTCGGTGGACCAGGACCAGATCGACATCTGACCCTGCAGGCCTGACGACCCGTTAGGCTCTGCGCACTGTGGCCGTGATCGACGTCCCTGGGTATGTAGCCGACCTGAAAGATCACTCTGTCGACCACGGCTTCCACGTGCACGACGAGCGACACTTCGTGGAGACCTACTCGCTGCGCCAGACGTGGGAGGTGGACCTGCACCCCGAAGAGGGCTGCGGCGGTCCGCTCGACCTTCACCTGGCGCTCGAGGTCGACCCCCGGATCCTGCTGGCCTTCGAGGACGCCGTGGTCGACCTGCCCGAGGACCGCGAGCCGGCCGACGACTTCCACTTCCCCCTCAGCTTCACCTGGGGACTGCCACCGTTGCCAAACGGACCGGACCTGCTACGTCTCACCATGGACTTGGCCGGTGTGGGCGGCATCGAGCTGCCCCTCGAGGTGTCGGCCATCGACTCGTTCCCCTCGGCCACCGACGCCCCCGAGCGCCGGCTGTCGATCGTGGCCCACTACCCGGTGTCCCTGGCCCGGGTGCTCGGCGGCGAGGAGCTCCTGTGCGACGTGTTCGACCGGTGCTTGGCCGTGAGCCAGTTCCTCCTGGGAGCGGCTCCGGCCTGGCTCGAGGGATGACGAGGTAGGCCCGCACCTCTGCTGGCACCGCCGCCGCCCTCCTGGCTGTCGAGGCGCTGCGGCGACGAGCAGCCGGCCGCGGCGACGAGAGCCCGGTGGATCTCTGCCAGGATCGGGCTCGCCGACCGGGGGGAGGGCTGCGCCTGCGGCACCGGCGCGCGCCGCGAAGCGGCGCCGCCAGGTCACGACGACAGGGAGAAGCAGTGCCCGGCGAACCGCCGACATCACCCACGACACCGGCCACGTCGCCGCCGGCGACACCAGCAGGTAGGCCGCGAACCCACGGCGCCCAAGCGCAGCCGTCGACGCCACCGGGACAACCGCCCTCGTCGTCTTCGCACAGACAGCTACCCTCGCTGTCGTTGCCGGGACAGCCGCCATCACCGCCGCCCTCGAGACAGCCGCCATCGTCGCCGGGACAGCCACAGCCCTCACCGTCCTCTTCGGGACAGCCACAGCCCTCACCGTCCTCTTCGGGACAGCCACCGGGGTCGGGGTCGGGGTCGGGGTCGGGGTCGGGACAGCCACCGGGGTCGGGGTCGGGGTCGGGGTCGGGGTCGGGGCAGCCACCGGGGTCGGGGCGGGGGTCGGGACCGGGGTCGGGGTCGTCCACTGTCACGCGGCCGGCCGCCCGCTTCGAGCACGTGCCCGCCCTCGACGGCATCCGCGCTGCCGCGCTACTGGCTGTCATGGCCTACCACGGCGGGCTGGCCGACGACGTGCCTGGGGGACTGTTCTCCCTCGACGCCTTCTTCTGCTTGTCGGGCTTCCTCATCACCTCGCTGCTGGTCACCGAGTGGCGCCGGACCGGCACCCTACGGCTCCGGGCCTTCTGGGCCCGCCGGGCCCGGCGGCTCCTGCCTGCCTTGGTGCTGCTGCTCATCGCCATCGCCATCTGGGCTCACTTCTTCGCCGGAGCGCAGCAGGCCCCCCAGATCCGCCTCGACGAGCTGGCGACGCTGTTCTACGTGGCCAACTGGCACTACATCGCCGTCGGCGCCAACTACTTCGTCCAGACCGGACCGCCGTCGCCGCTGCTGCACACCTGGTCGCTCGCCGTCGAAGAGCAGTTCTACCTGTTCTGGCCCCTCGTGGCGCTGATCGTGCTGCGCCGCTCGCGCACGTTGTGGCCGCTGCTGTGGGTGTCGGTGGTAGGCACGGTGGCCTCGGCGATCGAGATGGCGCTGCTGTACCAGCCGCTGAACCCGACCCGCGTCTACTTCGGCACCGACACCCACGCCCAGAGCCTGCTCATCGGAGCAGCGCTGGCCGTCGGCCTGGTCCTATGGCGCGAACGCCAGAGCGGTCCCGGCCCGGCCCGAGCCCACAGCCGGCGAGCCAGGATCGCCCTGACGGTCCTGGCCGCCGCCGGCGCTGGACTGACCGCCTACCTGTGGACCAAGATCGCCTTCTCCAATCCCTTCTCCTTCGAGGGCGGGGTGGCGGTGGCGTCGGTAGCGGTGGCCGGGGTCATCCTGGGCACCACCTTGGTGCCCGACAACCCTGTCGCCCGGGCCCTTTCGTGGGCGCCGCTGCGCTTCGTCGGCCGGATCTCCTACGGCATGTACCTCTGGCACTACCCGCTCGACTTGTGGCTCACCCACGCGAACACCGGCCTCTACGGGCTCCCCCTGCTCGGCGTGCGCACGGCCATCACCTCGGTGATCGCCGTCGGCTCGTACCACCTGGTCGAGCAGCCCGTCCGCCAGGGCACCTTCTTCACCTCGCTGCGCGCCTGGGCCCTCGGCCCAGCCACCGTCGCCGCCACAGTCGCCATCGTCATCCTGGGCACGTCTGTGCCCGCCGTAGCCGCCGTCGCCGCTGCAGACAAGGCACCCGCGTGGCCGCCGGCTCCCACAGGCCCGCCGGTGCGGGTCCTGATGGTGGGTGACTCCGTCGCGCTCACCTTGGGCATCGGCATGGCCGAGCACGAGAAGCAGGCCGACCTCGTCATCCGCGACGACGGGTTGCTCGGTTGCGGGGTGGCCATGGGCGACGAGGTCCGCGTCCACGGGCAGATCTACCCGGTGGCAGGACCGGGGCCCAAAGGCACCGGTGCCGCTGGCACGTGCCGCACGGATCCGGGATCCCACGGCGAGACGTGGCCGGTGTACTGGGCACGGCAAATTGCCTCGTTCCGCCCCGACGTCGTCGTGCTGGTGGCCGGACGGTGGGAGACCGTCGATCGCACCAGCCCGTCAGGAGCATGGACGAACATCTTGCACCCGGCCTACGCCGCGTACATCGAACAGATGCTCCAGCTGGCCGTGAAGGTCGCGACCGCAGGCGGGGCCCACATGATCATCGAGACCTCGCCGTGCTTCGACACCGGCGAGCAGCCCGACGGGCGACCCTGGCCCTCCGATGCCCCAGCCCGCGTCGACGAGTACAACCGGCTGGTCGAAGCGGTCGGCGCCGACCATCCCCGAACTGTCACCGTCCAGCATCTCCACTCGTTGGTCTGCCCCGGCGGCCACTTCGAGACCCGCGAGGACGGCGTCCCCATCCGCGAGGACGACGGCATCCACTTCACCTTCGCCGAGCAGCCCAACGCCGGCACCGTCCTCGCCCCGCAGCTCCTCCCCCTGTGGTACCGGCTGGGGCTCCCAGTCGAGCAAGCCCGCCGGCAGGCAGCCACGCGCCGCTGAGCCCGAACGAACCTGACCTCGACGCTTCGGTGCAGCCGGACACCCTCGAGCCGACTACCGCCGACCGCGGCACCAGGGCCGACCCCAGTCGGGTGCCGACGCCGCACAGCAACAAGGCTGCCCTCGAAAGCTCCACGGGTGCCGACGCCGCACAGCAACAAGGCTGCCCTCGAAAGCTCCACGGGTGCCAACGCCGCACAGCAACAAGGCTGCCCTCGAAAGCTCCACGGGTGCCAGAGCGCCGGCTACTTGGCCGCTTCGACGCGACCAGGGCCCCGAGCCCTCTTCAGTCACCTTGGTGCGTGCGAAGGCGGCGGCTCAGGTGCCGTCAGGGGCCGCCGACCGCCGGCGCTACCAGCGCGGGAAGCCGGTCGAAGTCGCTGTAGTGGTCGGTCAGCTGGTAGTGGGCCCCGTTGACGTCGAAGTTCGAGGTGACGGTGGACACGAACTCGCCGGAGGTCGTCACCACCGCGGTGACCCGAGCAGGCGGGCTGGTGCCGGGAGACGACACCCCGAGGCCCAGGGTGTGGACCAGCTCACCAACAGGGACGGAGAAGGAGAACTGCTGCTGGCCGCGGCTGGCCACCACGTGGGTCCCTCGCTCGAGCAGGCGCAGCGGGGCCATCAGCAGCGACACGCCCCGGGCGCTGTCCACCGCACGGTTCACGAGGCGCCATGTCCGCCCGCCGTCGGTGGTGACGTAGAGGCGCCCGCCGATCACCAGCTCGGCTTCGCTACCCGAGATGGCCTCCAGGCGTCCGGGCGCCTCGTAGCGCTCGACCTCCGTGCGCAGGTTCGCGAGGCGGCCGTTCACCACCTGGCCTATGGTCTCGTCGAGTGACACGCTCTTCACCGCCAGGGTGTTCGCCGCGGCGAGCTTCAGCTGCCGGGGGGCGATCGGGGTGGACTGGACCAGCGACAGCACGATCGCCCCGACAGCGAGCACGGTGAGGGTGCCGAGAGCGAGGTGCGGGATCAGGCGTCCGGGGGTGCGCATGGGACCAGTATGGGCCGGCTGCCAGGCCCAGGAAAAATCACACCCCGGTGCCTCGGGCGCCGCGCACCGTGCTCGGCCGGCCGAGAGAGCACCTGAGCGACGCCCGACAGACCGCGTCCGGTCGGCTGAGCCACGAGATGTCCTTCGCTCCCGCAGTGCCCGTGGTCGAGATCGGATGGGGGCGGATCGGTTCGCCCTCTCCACGACGAGCACCTACGGTTGTGAGGTAACGACGACCGCAGTGTCCGATCGACCGCTGGTCCGACAGAGGGAACGGATGGCTGGGATGAGCTTGGCACGGCACGCAGCGCGTAGTGACCTGAGCGGCGGCCGCGGGCCGAAGACGCGGCGCTGGTCGGGGTTGAAGCCGGGCATCCCGTTCGTCTTGCTCCACGTGGCGTGCGTCGCCGTGGTGCTCGTCGGGGTCAGCCCGGTGGCCATCGGCGTCGCCGCGTTCACCTACGTCACCCGCGCCTTCGGCATCACCGCCTTCTACCACCGGTGCTTCTCCCATCGGGCCTTCAAGGTGCCCAGGCCGGTACAGCTCGTCGGCGCAGTGCTCGGCGCGGCTGCCGCCCAGCGGGGGCCACTGTGGTGGGTGGCACACCATCGCGAGCACCACCGCTACACGGACCGGCCCGGAGACCCGCACTCCCCGCGCAACGACGGGCTGCTCGGCGCCCACCTGCTGTGGCTGTTCGACGCGAAGAACCAGCCCACCCGCCTCCACAACGTCACGGATCTGGCCAAGTTCCGCGAGATGCGGCTCCTCGATCGCTACCACCACCTGGTGCCGGTCACCACCGCCGTGGCCACCTTCGGGCTCGGTGCGCTGCTCGGCGATCTGTGGCCGAGCCTCCACACCAGCGCCTGGCAGATGCTGGTATGGGGCTTCGTGGTGTCCACCGTGCTGCTGTACCACAGCACCTTCGCCGTGAACTCCCTGGCCCACCGCTTCGGCCAGCGTCGCTTCGCCACCCGGGACGACAGTCGCAACAACTGGCTCGTCTCCCTCTTGACCTTGGGTGAGGGCTGGCACAACAACCACCACCGGTTCCCGGCCTGTGCTCGCCAGGGCCTTTCACGCACCGAGCTCGACCCGACGTGGCTGGGCATCCGGGTGCTCGCCGCGCTCGGCCTGGCCCACGACCTGCGCCCCGTGCCGAGCTGGGCAGTCCAGGCCGCCCGCCAGGGACCGGCAACGGCCAACGCGGAGCTCCAAGCGCCGCCGGCGATCCGCACGGACTCGCCTGCCCTCGGGCCGAGCTGACTCAGCCCAAAGCGCACCATCGCGCGCCTGGCGAGCACGACCACGCCTGGCGAGCACCACCCTCACCAGGTCGACCGGCCCGACGAGCGGTCAGGACGACGACGAGCGGTCAGGACGACGACGGGCCCTTGGAGGTCGCCGAAGTCGCTGCCGCCGCCAAACGCTCGAGGGTCGCCTCCATGGCCAGAGGGTGCTTCTTCTCCACCCCCATGAGCGACAGCAGCCACGGGGCGTGCGAGGTGGTCCCGTCGAAGGTCTCGGTGACCTTGGTGCCGCCGTCGACCGGCTCCAGCTCGTAGCGCCAGATGTGGCCGCCGAAGTGCCGCCAGGCGATCCTGCGACCCTCCTCGAGCTCCACCACGGTGTTGGTGATCCGGTACGGGAGCATGATCCGCATGTTCATTGCGAACTTGGCTCCGAGGACCAGCCGCTGCGAATAGCCCGCTACGGAACGCACCGTTCCCGACCCGTCGAAACGAGCATGCGCGGCTGGGTCGGCCAGCAGATCGAAGATCGTCGACGCCGGGGCATCGATGACGCGACTGCGGCTGATCACCGGAGCGGCCATGCCGCCAACTGTAGTGCCCGCAACCGGACCGGGCGACAACTCTGACCCGGAGTGCCCGCAACCGGACCGGGCGACAACTCTGACCCGGAGTGCCCGCAACCGGACCGGGCAGGCACCCGCCTGTGAGCTAGACCGTATACGCTATAGTCGCGCGTGTGGATCGGACGGATCCGGCGAGAGGGCTGGCAGGAGCCGTGCTTCGTGCGGCGCGCGCGCTGTCTGGCCTGAGCCAGAGCGAACTGGCCAGGCGCAGCGGTGTTCCGCAACCCGTGATCTCCGCGTACGAGCGTGGTCGCAGGCAGCCGACGCTCGCGTCCCTGTACAAGCTCGTACGTGAGACGGGAGTGGACTTCGAGAGATGCCTGAGACAGACAGGACTTGCCTCGAACGCCGCACCTCGGCCGCGTCCCACGACGAGCAGGCGACCATGACCAGACTGCGACCCCAAGCCCCCGACGCCGGCCATGAAGGGGATGCCGATCAAGTCGATCAAGGCATACGGGCGGGCGCGTTGAGCGTCGATGCCCTCGCCCGGCGCATCGCTCGCGCTCTTGCGTCGGACCGGGAAGGAGAAGCCCGGCGCTGGCTGTTCCAGTTCGTGGACGACTTCCGCGGCTCGTCGCCCGGTGGACAGGTCGCACTGGTGCAAGGCGCCCCGCCGCTCACGGGCGACCAGCGCTACGATGCGGCAATCGCGGCGCTGGTCGAGCACCTCTGTGCCGCAGCCCACCAGGTGCCACCGAAGTGGACCGGCGAGCGCGAGCGTTTTGCCGAACCGTGGTGGTTCATGGCGGAGATGCCCGGCTACCGGGCGTCTGCCCTACGAGACAGCCCGATCTCCTTCAAGCGCCACGGGGTCTTCGTGACAGCCAGGGCCTTCGAGCGTGTCTGAGATGCTCGACCGAGCCACGATGATCGCGGCTTTCGACAAGCTCGCGTCGGAGTTGTCTCGTCGGGGGCTTCGCTGCGATATGTTCGTCGTCGGCGGAGCGGCCATGGCGCTCGCGTACGTCCAGGAGAAGCGCACTCGCGACATAGACGCCGTCTTCTCGGACCCCGCTGCGGTGTACGAGGCGGCGAGGACGGTGGCGCGGCGCATGGGGCTCCCTGGCGACTGGCTGAACGATGCAGTCCGCAGCTACCTACTCGGACCCGATGTCGAGTCCCGCCCGGTGTACGAGCGGCCGTCGCTGCAGATCGCCGTCGCATCACCGCGCTACCTGCTCGCCATGAAGCTGCTGGCAGCACGGGTGGAACAGGACGCAGAAGATATCCGTGTCCTCTACGGGATTTGCGGCCTTACCTCAGCCAGCGAAGGCGTGCAATTGCTGCGGTGCTATATCCCCGACGCCTCCATCCCGGACCACACGATGGAACTGTTGGCACAGATGTTCGGTACCTCGAGCGAGAGCGCTCCACCGCCACCGTAAAGGATCCGAGACACGGCAAGCCCTTCGACACGGCGAGCCCTTCGACACGGCGCTGACCAGGCAGCACGCTGGTGGCCCGGCAGCACGCTGGTGGCCGGCAGTGTGCTCCCAGGGAGCCTGCTCGCCGTCTGCGGCCGCTTCGCCACCGAGCTGGCGACGCCTGCGTTCTCAGGGTCCCCCACGCACACGGGGCGACGTCCGCATGCCGCTTGTCCAGCACCGTCTCCGGGTCCACCACCGTTATGTGCCTCCCACGGTTCTTCCGGGTCTCCTACCCAACCGGCGAACGATGCTCACCACGTGGCAGAGGCCTGGGCGGAGGAAGCCGCAGCCCACAGACCGGCGACCTTCGTGCTCATCCACGTACAGGGAAAGGTGCCGCGTGAGAGCGGGATCGGCGTCAGGCATCCGGGGACTCCATCAGCAGGTGACTTCGAAGTGGTGGCTGCGGAACTTCTCGGGAGTCTGCACCGACCGCTCGCTCTCCGCGTAGAGATCGAGGTGCTCGGTGTAGCTCGTCCACAGGGGACCCTCGGGGTCGAACGAGCGGGCCAGAGAGCGCACCGCACGCTTGCGGTCTCTGGCCGCGGTCCGAACGACCGGTGAGAGATCCTCGAGGGGGCGCACGTCGAGTGGTCCGGTCGCCGCCGCCCAGGCGTCCCTGCCCGCCTCGGTACGCACGAGCACGGTGGAGCGGCCCGGCTCGCTCGCGAGGTTCCCGACGGCGAGGTCGGCACCGAGCCCCGTGAAGTCCGCGCACTCGTCGCAGCCCTTCAAGCTCGCCGCGTGGAGCTCCTTCACCGGACGGCGCAGCAGCTCGGTGCGCGCCGAGCGCAAGACCAGCTCCCCGTCGCGCACGTCGACCCGAGCCACCTCCGACCTCGCCACGCCGAGCGCACCGACCGCCTCCTCGAGCTTGTCGGGGTCGAACGACTTCGTGCAGAACAGCCCGATCGCCAGCACCACGGCGCCTGCCGACGACCGCCGGTACTTCCAGGGGAACCGCTGCAGCGCCCGCAGCACGCTGATCTGGCACGGCGTGCCGACGAAGGCGATCCGCTCCACGCCCTTTCCCAAGGGCTCGTTGAGCACTTTCAGGGGGTGGGACTGGTGGTAGACGCTGCCGGCTGCGGCACGCACCTCGTCTGGGGAGGTCGCGAGGAACGGCTCGCCGTGGAAGGCGTCGACCCGCCTGGTCACGATCGCGCCGTCGAGGAAGCCGGTCGCGAGCAACTGGCAGAGGAGCGCGGTCACCGCGCCACCGTCCTGGACCCCGGCATCGGTGGCCCGTCCGGCGACCGACCAGGCCGAGTCGATGTGGCCGAGCTCGATCGCGACGGCCGTGCCGCCTGCCGCCGCCGACCCATGGGCGCCGTGCGCCGGCGCCGTCTCGTCGCCGGCACCGGGCGCGGGCGCTGGCGCGGGCGCTGGCGCTGGCGCGTACAGCGCCTCGGTCTTCAGCCCAGCGAGCGGGCAGTAGTCCCAGCACGCCGAGCAGCCGGTGCACATCTTGACGAGCGTCGGCTTGCCGTCCTCGGCGACGCCTATCGAGCGCGACGGGCAGGCTGCGATGCACCCCCCGCAGCCCACGCAGCGCTCGGCGTCGATGACCGCGGCGGCGGTCTTGTGGAACCAGATCTTGTCGGGCAGCTCTGGCATGCCGCCGGCGACCGCGATCTCGTCCCGCAGGTCCGCCGCGGGGTCGCCCAGCGGCCCCCGGAGCCCCTTCGCCCCCCGGGCGCCCGCCCGGCTCCCGGCTCCGGCCGGGTGGTCCTCGACGAGGGTCATGGCGTCGCTCCTTTGCTCGTGGTCTCGCTCATCGCGCCGGTCCGCCGTTCTGCGGGGTGGCAGGCGACGGCCCGCCGTTCCTCGCCCCGTCGGGCCGCTGGCCGCCGGTCCTCGCCGCCTCCTCGGGGTACGGCGCCGTCCCCACGCCGGTCCAGGGCGCGAGCGCCTCGGAGAGGTCGTCGAGTGCCAGCTCACCGCGGGCGACCTTCGCAAGGAGCGAGGTGATGCCGTCGAAGGCGGCACCGGTCGGGACGTCGCCCCTCGCCCACCGGGCGAGGCGTGGCGCGCCGGCGTCTCCGCCCAGCGCGACGTCGAACCCGTCGTAGTAGTCCTCCCCGTCCTTGCCCATCGTGGCGCGGATCCCGATGTGCGCGGTCGGGATCTGCGCGCACGACGCCTTGCACCCCGACATGTGGATCCGCAGGCCGTGCAGGCGGTCCCAGCCCTCTCGGGGCACCTCGGCGCGCAGATGGCTGATCAGCTCGGCGCCGTAGGGCTTCATCGCGAGGATCGCGAACTTGCAGAACGGCGCGCTCGTGCAGGCCACCACGCCCCGCTCGAAGGGGTCGGGCTCGGGCTTCAGGCGCTCGAGCAACGGCTCGGCGAGCAGCGCATCGACGTCGGAGACCCCCGTCAGGATCACGTTCTGGCGCTGGGTGAGGCGCACCCGTCCATCGCCGTGGACGCGGGCACAGCGCGCGAGCTCGGAGAGCTCGCCGGCCGAGAGCCGCCCCAGGGGCACGCAGAGCCCCACGTAGCTCGTGCCCTTTACGTCTGGGTGAACCCCGACATGGTCCTCGGCGTGCCAGGTCGTGAGGTCCTCGCCGGCTGACGGGGCGGCGAAGCCCAAGCGGTCGCGCACCTCCGTGGCGACGCGCTCGGCACCGAGCTGGTGCACGAGCGCGCGAAATCGGTTGACGCTCGGGTTCTCGTAGTCGCCATGCTCGCTGTAGATCTGGAGGACGCCGCGCACGACCGCAGGCGCCTGGTCGGGCTCGACGAAGAGGTCGAGCGCGGTCGCGAGCCTCGGGTAGTCCGAGAGCCCCCCACCAGCGTGGACGTTGAAACCGAGCGCGCCGTCTCGGCGCGCGGGGGTGAAGGCAACGCAGTGGATCCTGGCGACGACGCAGTCCGTCGGGCACGCGCTGAGCGCCACCTTGAACTTCCGAGGAAGGAAGGCGGTCAGCCTGGGCTCGTCGCGGGCGATGGCGTCGATGGCGTCGACGATCGGTCCGACCTCGAAGGCCGCCTGCGGGTCCACCCCGTCGACGGGGCAGGCCGTGACGTTGCGCATCGAGCTGCCGCACGCCTGCAGGGACCCGAGGCCCACCTCGCCGTAGCGGCGCCAGATCTCGGGGAGGTGCTCGAAGCGGATCCAGTGGATCTGCACGTCTTGGCGCGTCGTCACCTCGCCGAACTGGTCCGGCGCGTCCTCGAAGCCTTCGGCGTGCACCGAGAAGTCGCGGACCACGCTGGCGAGCACCTCGACCTGATCGGCCGTGAGCCGCCCGCCTGGGATCCTCGTGCGCAGCATGAAGGTGCCCTCGAAGCGGTCGTCGTAGACGCCGACCAGGCGCAGGCGGGCGTTGCCGACGCTGCCGCGGTCAGAGGGATGCAGGTCCTCCCAGTGCAGTGGACCGGCGCCGACGATCGCCGCCAGAATCTCCTCTGGGACCTGCTCGGGGTGGAAGAGCGGTTCACGCATGGGCACGTCTCACCTTTCGATGGCGGGGCTCATCCATGGCGACGGTGCCCGCGCGCCGACGTTCGTCTCGCCGTGGTTCACCGCTTGGACGACCTCGCAGGGGTGTCGATCGAGCGTCCGTTGCACGTCGTTGCGCTCGCCCGCTCATGGAGAAGGGCCAAGCGGAGAGGGTCGCTCGAGGCGACCCGTACGCCGCGACGGCGTGGGGATCCTCTGCCTTGCGCGGCACCGGGATCATGCGTGGAGCCCGCGCTCGGTCTTGTCGGAGCCCGACCACCGGCAGGCCCGGCGGTCCTCACCCTCGGCCACCGGTCGCGTCGTCGAAGCGCAGCCGATCGCGAGGTAACCCTGGGGCACGAGCGGGTGGACCGGGAGGCCATGGTCCTTCAGGGAGCCGTCGACGTCGTCGTCCGTCGTGGACGCCGTGGCCCGCTCGAAGCGGGCGTCTGCCTCGGCGAGCTCGTCGAGGAGGCCGGGGGGTGGAACGTGCGTGTCGTGGCTCACCGCGGGATCCTTCCAAGTGGAGGTGGACGGCTTCGGGGGCGCCGAGGCGTCCACCGAAGCCAGGCGCACCGACGGTAGTGGCCCCCTCGACTATACATGACCTTTCGGGTCAGGTTTCACCAGCTGTCGCTCCGACGAGGACGGTCGCGACGACTCCCGCCTCCAGCGAGGCGCGATCGCTGTGCCGGAAGTGCGACAGCGGCTTACGCCGGCGCCGCCGCCCTACTATATCTGACTTATCTAGTCATATTTTGCTCCCGGCGCTTCGCCCCCCGAGGGGCTGTTCGGCGCCGGGTCCGAGACCACCGGCCGGCGACGACCACACCATGATCATCGACACCACGACCACACACCGCGTGGACGAGCTTCGAGGGGCCAGCTGGTCGGTCGATCACCTCGACCTGCTCGACGCCATCGCCGAGCACAGCTTCGACGCATGCTTCGGCGGGGCGCGCCGCGACGAGGACGAGGCTCGGGCCGAAGAGCGGGTGCTCTCCTTCCGCGACGCCTTTGGCCGGTGGGAGCGCACCAGGGGTGCGGCCGAGCACGCGCTGGTGCTGGCCGAGGCCGCAGCTCCTCACCGTCGAGCAGGTCGAGGCCCTGGCGCATGAGATCGAGCACCCCCTGACCTGGTGCCGACGGCGGGGATCGAACCCGCGACCCAGGGATTATGAGTCCCCTGCTCTCACCACTGAGCTACGCCGGCCCCCGAAGGGTAGCCGACACCGCTCACGGTGCACCGGACCGGCTGAGCCAGGCGAGACCACCCTGTGGACGCCGCCGCCGAGCCCGGGGGGAGCGCCCGCGACCTCGGGCTCGAGCCCAGAGGCCGGTCCCGGCTCGCACCAGGCGGCTCCGATCAGAGCATCACCGGCACGTAGTTGCCGTGAATCGTGTAGGCGAAGGATCCGGCACCGGCGGACCAGAACCACCGAGCAGCTTGGTTGGCAGCATGCTCGTTGTCGATCAGGACGGCGACCGCCGTCTGGCCCTGGCGCACGGCGTCGGCCAGCGTGCTCAGGTACTCGACGTTGTTGGAGAACACCCAGATGAACAGGCGGAACCAACGAGTGGGTCCGGTCCGGGCGAGCTCGTAGGGATCGAGCTGCTTGGCACCGGTCTCGCCGTTGAAGTACCAGAGCTGCTCGAAGGCGAGCTCGCCCACCGACATCGCCGCGTCGACGCCCTTCTGCGCAGCTCCCAGGTCGTTGAACAGGGCAAAGAGCCGGTGGCTCGGAGGGACGAACCGCCCGAACGTCCCCAAGGCGCCGTAGTCCCCACTGCGTCTGCCCACCGTCACGACCCTTCAGTCGCCGTCACCGGCAGATGCTCTCCAAGTGGCACGCGAACGACAGGCAATCCTCTCTCCTCGGACCTTGCGGCCAGCGCGTAGACGTGTCTCGGCGGTAGTCGAACGATACCCGGCAGTGACCGACTGCAAAGAGCGATACCCCAGTTCAGCGCCGCGCAGCGCGCCCCGCAGCGCGAGCCGCCGCGGTCGTGGGCGCGCTCACGGGACTGCCAAGCGGCGTTCCACAAACCTCGTCCTCTCCGTCGACCGGATCCCTTCGCCCACGGAGAGCGCCTGGGCGGCCGAAACGCACATGCCGACTCCATCTGATGTGGGAACAGCGACGCGCACCGTCGCGACCTGCGGGTTCCTATGCGCCGTGGCGGCCCTCGTCACGGGGCCGTGCAAGTCCGAGATGATGGTCCTCGCTCCGCAGGCGGACCATCATCTGCTGTGGCGGCCCCTATCAGGAGCCATATGGGTCTGACCGAGGAGCTCGCTCCGGGGGAGAGACTCGAACTCTCAACCTAGCGGTTAACAGCCGCTTGCTCTGCCGATTGAGCTACCCCGGACCGCCCTGCCCGCGCGACACGGCCAAGAGCCCAGCTGCCCGGCACCGGACCGGTGGGCGGGGACGACCATAGCATCGGCGGCGGGGATCAGGCCTCCTCGAGGAAGTCGCGCAGCGGCTGGGCTGCGTTCGGGTGGCGGAGCTTCGCCAGCGTCTTGGCCTCGATCTGGCGGATGCGCTCCCGGGTCACCCCGAAGGCCCGGCCCACCTCCTCCAGGGTCCGGATGCGCCCGTCGTCGAGGCCGAAGCGCAGCGCCATCACCTCTCGTTCTCGTTCAGGGAGCCCCGACAGCGCCTCGCGCACCGCGCTGTGGAGCATCATGCGGGTCGCTGCGTCGTCGGGCACCTCGGCAGCGGAGTCCTCGATGAGATCCGACAGCGAGAAGTCTTCTTCCTCGCCCATGGGCTGCTCGAGGGAGACGGTGTCCTGGTTGATCCGCTGGATCTCGCGCACCCTCTCCGCGGGGAACTCGACTCGGTCGGCGATCTCCTCTATCGACGGCTCCCGACCGAGCTCCTGGAGGAGCTGACGCTGTACCCGAACCACTTTGTTGATCGTCTCCACCATGTGCACCGGGATGCGGATGGTCCGACCCTGGTCCGCGAGGGCTCGGGTGATGGCCTGACGGATCCACCAGGTGGCATAGGTCGAGAACTTGAAGCCTTTGGTGTAGTCGAACTTCTCCACCGCTCGCATGAGGCCCAAGTTCCCCTCCTGGATGAGGTCGAGGAACGCAAGGCCCCGGTTGCGGTAGCGCTTGGCGATGGACACCACGAGGCGCAGGTTCGCCTCGATGAGCGCCTCCTTCGCCTGCTGACCACGCCGGGCCCTCGCCAGCAGCACGACGCGCTCTTCGCCCGACAGGCGCCGTCCGAGCGCGTGGGCTTCGGCCAACGTCCCCGCGGCAGCGGCGCCGTCCTCGATCCGCCGTGCCAGCTCCACCTCGAGCGCCCCGGTGAGCAGGGGGACCTTCCCGATCTCCTTGAGATAGGTGTGGACGGGGTCCCCGCCGGGGCCGCTGCCGTCTGCGCTGTAGCCGGCGACCCGCCCCTTGGACCGGGTGCTCTGCCGGGCCATCACGTCGTCACCCGGCTCGTAGCGCTGCGGGCGGGCCCGCCATGCCGCTGCAGGGGGAACCAGCACCGAGCCGCTCGTCGGCGGCGGCCCACCGAAGCCATCTGGGCACGGTGCCGCTTCCGGTGCCCCGACGACACCTGCCACAGCTGCCGCAGCGCCTTTCTCCCCACACGGCGCGTGCTCCGTGCCGACGGCGGCGACCTCCGTTCCCATGCCGGCGCGCTCCGTGCCGACGGCGGCGACCTCCGTTCCCATGCCGGCGACCGGCGCTCTCGCGGCTCGCGGCGCGTGCGGTGGCCCGGCCTCGACGGCGCGAGGCCCCACCGCAGCCTGCTCGCCGGCGCCAGGCCCCGAACCCGACCCGTGATCTCCCGCGGCTCGCGGCGCGTGCGGTGGCCCGGCCTCGACGGCGCGAGGCCCCACCACGCCAGGCTCTGGGGCACCGGAGGAAGAGCCGATCCCATCAGCCCCGACCAGGTCGACGACCGCTCCGTTCGGCTCGCTTGCGGTTTCGGGCTCGCCGGGCAGGGGCCGCACCGGGGCCGGACCGGGCTCGACCACCGCGGCCAGGGCCATCGCCGCTTCGACCGCGCCGACCAGGTCCTCCACCGAGGGCGAGCGGAGATCGGCCTGCCCGGCCGGTGAGTCGGGGGTGGCGACGACCAGCCCGCCACCGGTCACGTCGACGTCCCGGGGATCGTCGACGTAGACGATCCCCTCCGCCCGGACCCGGTGCACCACATCGTCGATGACCTGGTTCGTGAGCTCGACCTGCTGCAACACCAGGATCAGGTCGTCCTGGGCCAGGAAGCCACGGCGGCGGCCAAGTGCCAGCAGCTCGTCGAACGCGGGCCCTCCCACTTCCTGTGATGCCGACACGGACGAGCCGGCCGACGTGTCGGGATCGGTCATCCGTCCTCCTCACCCCTTCTACCGAGCCAGGCTAGCAACCGCTCGAAGACCAACGGATCCGGGGTCCCGGCCTCCAGCTCTTCGAGGTAACCCCGCACCTCGGCGGTCTCGGCGGCCAGCTCGGCCAGACGCTCTGGAGCCAGTCGGAGCTCTGTCTGCAACGCCCCGAGCGCCCGGCGCACGGCATTACGAACCAGCTGGGCTATGACGTCGTCGGCCTCGGCGGCCGGCTCCTCCACGGCGATCCGGCACAGCAGCTGCGCGGCTGGCGGGTCGACGGCTCCGGCGTGCTCGATGGCCCGGTGCAGGTGGTCCTCGGCGAGCAGCGCGTCGAAGGCTGCTCGCTGGTGGGGGTCGAAGAACAGCACCCGGTGCAGCCGGCTGGCCACCTCGTCGGGGCGGTGGACGGCCAGGCGCAGCGCCTCCATCCCAGCCCGTTCCGAGGACGAGGACCGGGCACTGCCCGGCGAGAAACCCCCGGGGCTGTCAACCGACGGCGCGCCTGGACTGCCTGAGATGCGACGCGCTGCTGGAGCGCTGCTCGCACCAGGAGCGTCACCCGAGAAGGCGGGGCGTGCAGGAGCGCGGGCGGAAGATCCCTGCTCACGTGCGTCGGCTGCCACCAGGCGGTCGAGGATCGGGCGCAGTGCTGCGGGATCCAGCCGGCACCGGTCGGCGACCACCATCAGGTACTGGTCACGCACCAGGGCACCGGGGTGCTCGGCCACAGCGGCCAGAGCCGCCTCGGCTGCCCGAGCCCGGCCCTCGGGATGGCGGAGGTCGGCTGCGGCGAGCACTTGGTCCACACGGAACTGCATGAACGGCTGGGCGTCGGCCACGGCGCGGCGAAGGGCGTCGGGGTCACGGCAGGCCAGATCCCCTGGGTCACTTCCCGGCGGCAAGCTCGCCACGAGGACGTCGACGCGGTGGCCCCGCTCCCACTCGTAGACCCTGCCGGCGCCGGCTTGGCCGGCGGTATCGGCGTCGTAGGCCAGCACGATGGTCCGTGCAAAATTCGACAGGAGGCGAAAGTGCTCTTCGCCGAGAGCGGTGCCACACGTGGCCACCGCCCGAGGGAGCCCCGCCGAGAAGCAGCCGATCACGTCGGTGTAGCCCTCGCAGACCACCACCTGGCCGCTGGCGATGACATCGTGCTTCGCCCAGTTCAAGGCGTACAGGACGCGGCGCTTTGCGTAGAGCGGGCCGTCCGGGGAATTCTTGTACTTCGGCCCGCTCTGCTCGGCGCCGGGAAGCACCCGCCCGCCGAGCGCGATCGGTCGGCCCGAAGGGTCGCAGATGGGGAACAGCAGCCGCGCCCGGAAGGCGTCTTGGAGGCGCCCGGCGCGGTTCACGAAGCCCAGGCCGGCGCCCTCGAGCACGCCGGCAGGCAGCTGCAGGGCACGGGCCAGCTCGTCCCACGCGTCAGGAGCCCATCCCAGGCGGAATTGACGGACGAGCTCGCCGGTGAACCCCCGCGAGCGCAGGTACTGACGAGCAGCACCGGCGTCGTCGCCTCGTAGCAGCCGCTCGTGGTACCAGGCCACTGCGCGCTCCAGCGCCTCGTAGAGCGGTGCTCGCCGCCGGCGTTCGGCGGTAGCCGACTCGTCCTCGGTGATGGTGATCCCGGCCCGATCAGCGAGCCGGCGCACCGCCTCGACGAAGTCGACGTGCTCGACGTCGCGGACGAAGGTGATCACGTCCCCAGAGCGCTGGCACCCGAAGCAGTAGTACAAGCCCTCTTCGGCGTTCACCGAGAACGACGGGGACTTCTCCTGGTGGAAGGGGCAGAGGCCTACCCAGCGCCGTCCCTGGCGCCTGAGGGCGGCGTGCTCGCCGACCAGCGCCACCACGTCCGTAGCGGCCCGCACACGGGCCACGTCGTCGTCGGAGATGGCCACCCCGGGACCGTAGCGCTACGGTGGCACACCCGCTGGCGAGCCACCGGCAGACCCGGCCGACCCGGGCCGACGGGCTGCGCAGCCTGGGAGGCGGTCTCGGGCACCCACCCGTGAACTGGCACGAACCCGTGGTCGGGATCCCGCGGCTCCAGGCGGGGCCGCGAGGCCACGACCCGAGCGGGTCCGCTGTGCACCAGCGCGTGCCCGCCACGCCGCAAGAACCGTCGCCTCAGCGCCGGGACACCGCCCGGGGCCCTACCGCCGCGACGCCGTCCTGGCCCGCCCGCCGGTCGTCCGGCCGCCCGCCCCATCCTCGGTGCCGCGTCGCCCGGCACCTGAGGCAGCCCTGCTCCGACCGCCGGCTGCCGGCGCACTGCCATCCATCGCGGCCCGCGAGCTGGTGACCCTTCCGGTGCTGGCCCTTCCGGTGGTAGCCCTTCCGGTGGTGGCGCGGCTGGTGGTGGCCCTTCCGGTGGTGGCGCGGCTGGTGGTGGCCCTTCCGGTGCTGGCGCGGCTGGTGGTGGCGCGGCTGGAGGTGGCCCTTCCGTTGCTGGCCCTTCCAGTGCTGGCCCTTCCGGTGGTAGCCCGGCTGGTGGTGGCCCTTCCGGTGCTGGTCCGGCTGGTGGTGGCGCGGCTGGAGGTGGCCCGGCTGCGGCCTGCCGTCGCTCGGGCCGACACGCGGCGGCGCCGAGTGTCGAGCACATCGGCGGTGACTGCCCCCGAGGCCAGGAGAGCCTGTGCGGCAGCCAGACGGGCGACCGGCACCCGGAAGGGGGAGCAGCTGACGTAGTCGAGGCCGGCGTCGACGAACATGGCGATCGACGCGGGATCCCCGCCGTGCTCGCCGCAGACGCCGATCTTCAGGGTGGGTCGGGTGGCTCGGCCCCGTTGCACGCCTATGCGGACCAGCTCTCCCACCCCATCTTGGTCCACCGTGTCGAACGGGTTGTGCGCCAGGAGGCCCTGCTCCAAGTAGGCGCTCATCATGCGCCCTTCTACGTCGTCGCGGCTGAAGCCGAAGGTGAGCTGGGTCAAGTCGTTGGTCCCGAAGGAGAAGAACTCCGCGACCTCGGCGATCTCAGCCGCGCGCAGCGCGGCACGCGGGGTCTCGACCATGGTGCCGATCGAGACGTCGACCGATGCTGCGCCAGCTGCCGTGGTCACCGAGGACGACCGGCGGCCGTTGGCCGCGACCCGGCCGCGGGACTTGGCCCCCTTGTTACCCTTGGTGGCCCCGGCTGCCTGCACCTGCGCCAGTGCCGACTCCACCCACCGACGGGCCTCGGCCATCTCCGCCCGGCTGACGGTCAAGGGGATCATGATCTCGACCACCGGATGCCCCCCCTCGGCGCTGCGCTGGCTCGCCGCCTCCATGAGCGCCCGCACCTGCATGGCGTAGAGACCAGGCTTGAGCACGCCGAGGCGCACCCCGCGCACGCCGAGCATGGGGTTGAACTCGTGCCAGGACCGGGCGGCTGCGAGCAGCTGCTGCTCCTCGTCGCTCAGGCCGGTGGTGGCCTGTTTCACGACCAGCTCCCCGACGTCGGGGAGGAATTCGTGCAGAGGCGGGTCGAGCAGGCGGACGGTGACCGGCAGCCCGTCCATGGCCCGCAGGATCTCCACGAAGTCGGCCTGCTGCGCCACCCGCAGCTCCTCGAGCGCGTCTGCCTCCTCGTCGGGGCTCGAAGCCAGGATCATGCGGCGGACGATGGGCAGGCGGTCCTCGGCTAAGAACATGTGCTCGGTGCGGCACAGGCCGATCCCCTCGGCACCGAGGCGCCGGGCGTTCTCCGCGTCGGCGCCGGTGTCGGCGTTCGCCCGCACACCGAGCTTGGCGCCGCGCAGCTCGTCGGCCCAGCCCAAGAGGGTCTGGAGCTCCTTCGGGGGCGAGGCCACGGTGAGCGGCACCTGACCGAGGACGACCGTCCCGCTGGTACCGTCGATGGAGAGCCAGTCGCCCTCGCTGACCGTGACGTCCCCGACGCGAAACGATCCGCCCTCGATGCGCAGCGCTCCGGCCCCGACCACAGCAGGCTTGCCCCAGCCACGGGCCACCACCGCGGCGTGAGAGACGAGCCCGCCACGCGCGGTCAGGATCCCCTGCGACGCGAGCATGCCGTGGACGTCTTCGGGCGAGGTCTCGGTACGCACCAAGACGACCGGGACACCACCTGCTGCCACCGCGGCAGCGTCGTCGGCAGTGAAGTACGCACGGCCGACGGCCGCGCCCGGAGAGGCACCCAGCCCGGTGGTGAGCACTTGGTGGCTCCCACCGGCGAACTGGGGATGCAGGACCTGCTCCAGGTGCTCGGCGGTGATCCGCTGGACCGCTTCGGCTCTCGTGAGCCCGATGGCCCGGTCCGTCGTCATGTCCACTGCCATCTTCAGCGCGGCGCGCCCGGTCCGCTTGCCCACGCGAGTCTGCAGCATCCACAGCTTGCCCTGCTCGATGGTGAACTCGGTGTCGCACATGTCTCGGTAGTGGCGCTCGAGGCGGCTGAAGATGTCGAGCAGCTCCCGGTGGATCTTCGGGAACGCCTTCTCGAGCGCAGCGAGGGGCTCGGTGTTCCGGATGCCGGCTACGACGTCCTCACCTTGGGCGTTCACCAGGAAATCGCCGTACTCGCCTTGGGCGCCGGTAGCTGGATCCCGGGTGAAGCCGACGCCGGTGCCCGACCGGTCGTCCCGGTTGCCGAAGACCATGGCCTGGACGTTCACGGCCGTTCCCAGGTCGTGGGGGATCCGCTCGTGCTCGCGGTAGGCCACCGCTCGAGGTCCGTTCCACGAGCGGAAGACGGCCTCGACGGCCCCGCGCAGCTGCGCCTCGGGCTCTTGGGGGAACGGGTGACCGGTGTGGCGCTCCACGATGGCCTGGTAGGAGTCGACCAGGTAGTGCAGCAGCTCCACAGGCACCCCGGCGTCGGACTCCGTGCCTGCGAGCTCCTTTGCGGCGTCGAGCAGGGTGTCGAACTCGTCGCCGGGGATGTCGAGCACGATCCGGCCGTACATGGCCACGAAGCGCCGGTAGGAGTCGTACGCGAAGCGCTCGTCGTCGGTCTGGCGGGCCAGTCCCCTCACCGACTCGTCGTTCAGACCGAGGTTCAAGACGGTGTCCATCATGCCAGGCATGGAGAATTTCGCTCCTGAACGGACGCTCACGAGCAACGGGTCTCGCCGGTCACCGATGCGCTTGCCCATCTGCTTCTCCAACCGGCGCCGGGCGCGCGCCACCTCGGCGTCGAGCACCTCGGGCCATCCACCGGCCATGTAGGCCCGGCAGGCGTCGGTGGTGATGGTGAACCCGGGCGGCACCGGCAGACCGAGCACCGACGTCATCTCGGCCAGGTTCGCACCTTTGCCACCGAGGAGGTCTTTCAGCTCCATAGGCGGCTGCGAGTGGCGGTGGTCGAAGTCGTAGACGAAGGGCATGCGGGCTCCTGGGACGATCGGGACGTTGCTCGGACGGCGAGACGGCGAGACGGCGAGACGGCGAGACGGCGCAAGCCTAACGGACCGCCCGTCCGCTAATTCACCAGGCCGAAGCGGCCACAGGTGCCGGGGCGCAGCGCTCAGCGCCACCAGGCCGCAGCGCTCA
>JAKAQW010000219.1 GCA_021819525.1 Actinomycetes bacterium | reverse complement strand
TGCCAACCAGACCAGAGGATGTGCGTTCGATGAGTGCCACGTGGCGCAAGCGGGCTGCCTGCCGGGGCATCGACGTCGAGATCTTCTTCCCGGAGACCGACGACGACGCGGAGGCGGAAGCGGCGAAAGCCGTGTGCGAGGTGTGCCCGGTCCGAGAGGCGTGCCTCGAGCATGCCTTGGTCCACCGCGAGCGCGAGGGCGTGTGGGGAGGGGCGACGGAGCGGGAGCGTCGCCGGATCCTTCGCCAGCGCCGCAAGTCTGCCTGATCGCACGTTCTCGCTGACCGTAGGCAGGTCAGCCGGTGGTCAGCCGGTGGCTCGATACGCGGGCACCCGGCGCTCTTCTTGGTGGTGGGCGCCGACGCGGTAGCGTCACCTGCCATGGCATTCGAGCTTTCCGAGGAAATGCAGGCGCTTCAGTCCTCCGTGCGCAAGCTCGCGCGCGACAAGGTGAAGCCGCGAGCTGCGGAGATCGACCGTACCGGTGAGTACCCGGCGGACCTGTTCGAGGCGTTCCGTGACGCGGGACTGCTGGGTCTGTGCATCCCCGAGGAGCTCGGGGGGTCTGGAGCCGGCGTCCTGGGTCTCAGCATCGCGATCGAAGAGGTCGCGAAGTACTCGAACACCGCCGCCTTGATGCTCCTGCTCACCCGGCTGCCGACCGGGCCGGTGCTCATCGCCGGCAGCGAAGACCAGAAGCGCCGGTACCTGCCTCCGATTGCCGAAGGCACCCAGCGCGCGGCGTTCGGCCTGTCGGAGCCTCAGGCGGGGAGCGACGTGATGGGCATGCGCACGAGGGCGCTGCCCGACCCCGATCGACCGGGGGGATGGGTGCTGACCGGCACCAAGTGCTGGATGTCGGGCGTTCGAGAGGCGGACTGGTACACCGTGTTCGCCAAGACCGGCGATCCCCAGAGCCGTGCGCACGATTCGGTCACCGCGTTCATCGTCGAGAGGCGTTGGGAGGGGGTCTCGGTCGGCCGCACCGACAAGAAGATGGGCGTCCGTGGCGTCGACACCGGAGAGCTGCTCCTCGACGGGGTGCGGGTCCCGCCTGAGAACGTCATCGGCGAGGTGGGTGGGTTCCGGCTCGCGATGCTCGGGCTGAACTCGATGCGACCGGTTGTCGCCGCACGCGGCATCGGCCTCGCGGAGGGCGCGCTCATGTACGCGACCGACTACGTGCGCCAGCGCGCCGCCTTCGGCAAGACGATCGCGGACTTCCAGGGGATCCGCTGGGAGATCGCCAAGTGCGCTGTGGACATCGAAGCGGCCAGGCTGCTCACGTACCGCGCGGCCGCGATGTCGGACGCGGGCCGGTTCCACAAGGGGGACGTGCCGTTCTTGTCGATGGCCAAGTACTACGCGGCCGAGCTCGCGGTTCGGGCATCGGGCCTCGCGGTCCAGCTGCTCGGCGCGGCAGGGTACATGGAGGACCACCCGACGGAGATGTGGTACCGCGACGCACGTCAGCTCACGATCGTGGAGGGGACCTCGCAGATCCAGTTGGACCTCATCGGGCGCGGGGTGATCGACGGAGACCTCTGGTGGGACTGACCAGACGCGCCCCGCAAGCCCCTGGCTTCAGCCATGGGGTCAAGGGGCGCTGGCGGCGAAGCCTCCAACCCACATCAGTGATACACCCTTGAGGCATGATTGGAGCAGTGCCGAAGCCTGCCTATCGAACCAGTCGCAATGTGGTGTACTCCGCCAAGTACCACCTGGTCTGGTGCCCGAAGTACCGCCGCCGTGTGCTCGTCGGGGCCGTGGAGACCAGGCTTTGCGAGATCATCCGGCAGGTCTGCGACGAGCACGATGCTGAGATCATCGGCTTGGAGGTCATGCCCGATCATGTTCACCTGCTCGTGGAGGTGGACCCGAGCTTTGGCATAGCGCGTCTGGTCAAACTCATGAAGGGCCGATCCTCCCGGATCCTGCGAGCGGAGTTCCCGCGCTTGCGTCGATTGCCAACGCTCTGGACGAACTCATGGTTCTGCTCGACTGTTGGTGGCGCCCCCTTGTCCGTAGTGAAGCGCTACGTAGAGAACCAGAAGGTTGCCTGATGGGGCGCTACAAGGTCAAGTCGGATCGTTCAAGGAAGCGGCCGAAGGACGCACCCACTCATGTCGGGCGCCTGCGTCTCGATCCAATACCAGCCCAGGGCCGGATGATCCTTTTGCGCGAGAGAGCCTGTGATCGCATCTACAACGCGTGTCTCGGCGAGGCGCTGAAGCAACTGGCAAGCCTCAGAGCAGACGCCCGCTTCGAGCAAGCGAGAGCGATGCCGGGAGGAAAGGCGCGGACCGAAGCGTTCGCTGCCCTGGACGAACAGTACGGCTTCACCAAGTCTGCCCTCATGTCCTACGCGTCCCACCTGCGAGGGCACTGGGTGCGCGACCTCGTCGGCGCTCAAGAGGCCCAGGCCGAGGCGAGGAATGCGTTCAAGGCCGTGGAGAAGTGGTCCGTTGGCAAGGCAGGCAGGCCGACGTTCCGTGCATACCACAAGCGCAGGGTGCTCTCGGCTGAGTGCAAGGACCTCTGCGGCGACATCAAGCCCGTCGTGCAGGGCACCCGGTTGGTGGGCATCCAGTGGAGCAGGAGGTTCGTCATTCCCCTGGCGGAGCCTCGAACCACGGCCGAGGCAGCAGAGCTGGAGCGTATCGCGACTCTGGTCGCCGCTGGCGGCCTCCTCTACTGCCGGGTGGTCTCCAGGTTGGTTGCAGGGCGCTGGTGCCATGAAGCGCAGTTCGTGCTCGACGGTCATGCACCGCTGCGGCGTCCGACCGGCACCGAGTCCATGGTCACCGTCGACTCGGGGCCGTCGATGCTCCACGTCGTCTGCGACACCGGCAGCTTCCATGCGGAGATCGCGCCCTCAGTAGAGGACACGGTCAAAGAGCTGCGACGCTTGCTTCGCAAGCTCGACCGCCAGCACCGGGCGGGGAGTCCTACGTGCTTCGACGAACAGGGACGTCACGTGAAGGGCAGGTGCGACTGGCGCGAGCGCTCGAAGGCAGCACGCAAGACGCAACAGCAGATAGCGGAGGGCTACCGCGTCATGGCTGCCAGGCGGGACACGGACCACGGGAGGCTTGCCAACCGCGTCATCGCCATCTCGCCGCACGTCCGCACCGAGGACCACGGCACGAAGGCCTGGCAGGCGGGACTGTGGTCGAAGTCGGTCCAGCACCGAGGGCCAGGTGCTCAACTCGCCAGAGTCGAGCGAGCCACCACGCGGGCCGCCGGAAGCTACACCGAGATCGACTCGCGCCTTGGCCTCAGCCAGGTCTGCATCGGCGGCGAGCGGCAGGACAAGCCGCTCTCGGAGCGCCGCCATCGCTGCGAGGAGCACGGCCTCGACGTCGACCGCGACCTCTACTCGGCGTTCCTCATGCGCCACGTCGCCATCGACGGGGAGCGCCAGTCACTCGATCTCGACGCCGCCAGGCGGGCGCTCTTCGGAGCACCCGCTCTGGCCTCGAGCAAGCGGGAGCAGGACGGCGTCCCTGCGCCAGCACCGCTTCTGCGCCAGGACCTCGGCGTAGGGCCGGAGGAGACCCTGGGCGGACAGGAGAAGCAGCGAGTCCGGCACCGTCGCCCGCCCGGGCGTCGGTCGCTGGTACGGATCCGCAGGCGCCACGAGGCCAAGTCTCGTGGCGCTTCCGGCAGAGCTGCTCGGCCAGAAGACGGAGTAGCCCTGGACGCACAGACGTCAGCGGCGAACCAGCCTTTGCCTACGGCGCAGGCGGCCTAGGTGGTGCTTGGTGGTGCTTGGCACTGTCGAAAGCCAAATGCGAGACAGCTCGGGCAACACGTCGGAATCCCCTGGCTTTAGCCATGGGGAGGAGGTCAAGTCGGGGAGACGGAGACGGGATCGGCGGCCGTGGTCGAAGCCCCTGCAGACGGCACCGGCCCCCCCGGAACCCCCACGGCACCGGCGGCCACGAGACCGGCCACCACCATGCCGGCCACGACGGCTCTGGCCAGCAGACGCCTGGTTGCGCCATGCCGCGAACCTCGCATCGTCCCTCCAGCTCCTCGTGACGGCGCCTCTGCCGCGATGGCCTCTATCCCGGCGGCCACTACCCGGTGATGGGTCGTCGAAACGAGGTGCCCCGTCGGTCACGTCTCGCCCTTGGCGAGATCGCGCCGACTGTCTGCGCGACGTTCGCAGACCCCCTGTGGTGGTACTGATAGCATCCCCGATGCACAGCGCAGCGGCGTAGGGGGGTCGAGCACGATGAGGAACGTAGCCGGCAGGTGGCGGCATGCCTGGTGGATCGGCGGGCTGGTCGCCATGGTCGCGTTGCTCGGCGGGGTCGTCCCCGCCGGCGCGTCCACGGTCACAAACCCCTATTCCTCGGGTTCGAATGGCTACGACGTGGCCCAGCCCAACTGCAGCGAGACCCTTCCGACGACAGGCGGCTTCGCCATCGTGGGCCTCGGCGGTGGGCGTCCCTTCACGACGAACACCTGCCTCTCCACAGAGTGGGCATGGGCGACGACACACGCATCCACGTCACCTGGTCCGGCGCTGTACTTCAACACCGGCTACTCCGGCGCCTACGGGCGTGACGTCACATCTGCCAAGTGCGGGACGTACGAAGGACCGACATTCACAAAAAAGCTGTCCAAGCACGACCAGAGCACCTACGCCCAGGCATGGGAGATCGGCTGCAGCGAGGCCGCCTATGCGGCTGCGGTCGCCTCGAACGGCGGGGAGACGCCCAGCATGTGGTGGGCGGACATCGAGACCGGCAACAGCTGGTCGACCAACCAGACCGTGAACCAGTACGCGGTCGACGGCATCTCCTACGGGATGGAGAAGATAGCGAGCTCTTCGCTCGGGATCTGGGGCGTGTACTCCTACCCGTCCGCCTGGGACAAGATCGTCGGGTCCGGCTTCACGGCGGTACCGCCCTTCGAAGGCGACTGGGGACCATCTGTCACTTCCCTCAGTTGCGGTACGACGGGCTTCAGTGGGGCGCCGGTGTGGATCGTCCAGGGCGGGACGAGCTCAGGCGGCGTGGACACGGACACCGGCTGCGGCTGACCTCCACCGGCGAGGACCCTGCGCAGCTTCTCCTTCTCGCCGAGCGCGGCGAGAGTTCTCAGGATGGCCGCCCATGCGATGGCGCAGCCGATGCCGTAGGCGGTGTAGCTCTGTCCTCGCATCCTCACCTACGCTCCTCTCGGTCGAACGATGCGCCATGGGGGATCGCCTCTCAGCTGAGGTCCGGATGGACGAGGAGGATGCGAGGCTCGGCTGCTGCCAGGAGTTGAAAGTCATCCAGGTTGGCGGTGACGATCGGCAGCGGCGGATCGTAGGACAACGCCGACGCGGTCATCGTCGTGCGCTTCTCCAGCCCTATGCCCTGCATCTGAGCGAACGTTGCCAGTTCTCCAAACACAGCGAAGTTGATATACCAGAGCCTTGCCCCTATGAGCGCGTCGAACTCCTCCCACCGTCCTTCTCGTAAGACACTTTGGGAGACTACGTTCGTATCGACAAGAAGTGGCCTGGCCGGTACGTCTGCGGGCTTCACCGGTAGAGGAGGTCGTGCAGCAACGCACGTTCCTCATCGGTCAACGGGATCTTGCTGTGGGGCAGCGAACTGTTCGCTTGGATATGCGTAAAGGATCGTAGTTCTTAGTATAATACTTACATGGTGCGTCCTGAAAACTGGATCAGCCCAGCGGGTGAGAGTCCCGTCCGGGTAAACGCCGGAGAG
>JAKAQW010000218.1 GCA_021819525.1 Actinomycetes bacterium | reverse complement strand
CCAGTCCGCCTTCACCGACACGGCGTCGTCGCTGGTGAGCAACGCCATCACCGTCGTCGTCATGCTCGCCGCCATGTTCTTCTTGTCGTGGCAGATCACCCTGGTGGCGCTCGCGCTGCTGCCGGTGCTCGTGGTTCCCGCACGCTGGGTGGGCAAGCGGATCCAGGGCATCACCCGTGAGAGCTACAACTTGCACGCCCGGCACGCTGTCGCGCAGTACGTCCCGATCGGACAGCGACCAGGTCTTTCGCCCGCAAGATGGGCCGTTCCAGGCCGAGTCGCGACAGCCTGCCAGATGTCCACCACCATGACCGAGCGCTTCAACGTCCCAGGTGCCCTGCTCGTGAAGCTGTTCGGCCAGCCAGAGCGTGAGGTCGCCGCCTTCTCGGAGCGGGCCGGGCGGGTGCGCGACATCGGCGTCCTCCAAGCCATGTCCACGAGGGTCTTCATGGTGTCGTTGCTGCTCACGGCTTCGCTGGCCACGGCGCTGGCCTACGGCTGGGGTGGCGTGGAGGCAGCGGCAGGCTACGACCGGCCCAGCGCGCCAGATCTACCTCGTGGCCACTATGGTCGACCAGCGACGACATGGACTCGAATTCCCGCTCCCCTGCCTCCGGCGCGAGATCCCCCACCGCGCAGGCCCCCGGCCTGCCAGCTTCGCGGGCCACGTCGGGGATCCCTGCCGTGCCCGGCACCAGCCACGGCGCCCCGGGCGCGCCCGGCGCCAGCTCCGAGGACAGCTCACCTCCAGGAGATCTCCGGCCGGTACTGCGCGGCTGGCTCCATCTGGGCGCCCTCGTGCCTGCCCTGCTAGCCGGTCCCCTGCTCGCAGACCATGGGTCGACGACTGCCGACCAGGTGGCGCTCTCCATCTACGCCGCCGCGCTGGTGGCCCTGTTCGGCGTGAGCGCCGCCTTCCACCGGATCCGCTGGTCCCCTGGAGCACGCCGGCGGATGCGGCGAGCCGACCACACCACCATCTTCTTCGCCATCGCCGGGACCTACACCGCTGTGGCAGTGCTAGCCCTGCGGGACTGGGCCCAAGTGGTCATCCTCTGCATCGCGTGGGTCGGCGCGGGTATCGGTGCCGCCGTTCGCCAGCTGTGGCTGGATGCCCCCAAGTGGGCGATCACCATCCCCTATGTGGTCGTGGGGTGGTGTGCGATCGTCGTGCTACCGGAGCTCTGGCACGCCCTGGGCCCAGCAGGTTTCGCCCTTCTGGTGGCCGGAGGGGCCGCTTTCAGCGTCGGAGCGGTGGTCTACGCCCGGCGCCGCCCGGACCCGCTCCCGCGGGTCTTCGGCTACCACGAGGTCTTCCACGCCTGCACCGTGGTGGGCGCCGCCTTGCAGTTCGCCGCCATCGCTGGCTTTGCCATGGGACGCGCCGGCTGAGCGCGGGCGTCGCTTGCCGCGCCGGCTGGGCGCGGACGGCCCGCGGGCCGCCACCAGGTCGTGGCCTTTCCCTGCCGGCAGGTGAGTGAGCTTCCTGCCGGTGCCCCAGGGGACCGGCGGTCACCCAGCCAGGGCCCTCGGGCGACCACCAGGTCATGGCCTTTCCCCGCCAGGACGTGCCGCCGAGCGCAGAACCGCGCCCGAGGGATCGACGGCGTCCCCCGGAGCGACCCAGCCCCCTGCCCGTCGCACCCGTGACACCCGTAGCGGCTCGCTCGGTCCTACAGTCGCAGGTGAGCAGCTGTTGCCCGTCGATGGGCCGGCAGCCGGTGACCCTCGTGCGGTCGGCGGCCTGCGGTGGAGGATGCCATGCTCGGTTCGATCTTGCTGGCCAACGTCTCGCCGGTCGCCTACTGGGCGGCAGTCGGCATCACTGCGGCTCTCTGCATCGGCGTGGTCCTGCTCGGCCGGCGACACCGAGACCGCTGGTTGTCCGTCGTAGCCAAGGTGGTCGGCTCCTTGCTGCTCGCCGATGCCGTGAGCTTCGTCGTAGCCGAGGTTCGCGCCGGCACGTTCTCAGCCGGCAGCGACCTACCCCTGGCCTTGTGCGATATGGCTGTGCTGGTAGCCGCCGCCGCCTGCTGGAGCGAGTCGCCGCTGCTGGTGGAGATCACGTGGTTCTGGGGCTTGGCCGGCACACTGCAGGGCCTGCTCACCCCGGACCTCAACGTCGGCTTCCCGCACCTGGTGTTCTGGCAGTACGTCGTCGGTCATGGCGGTATCGTCCTGGCCGCCGTGCTCCTCGTAGGAGCCATGGGCATCCATCCCCGCAAGCGAGCCGCACCCCGCGTCTTGGCCATCACCGTCGCCTACACCGCGTTCGTCGGCGCGATGGACGGCATCTTCGGCGCCAACTACATGTTCTTGCGCCAGCCTCCGCCGGAATGGACGCTCTTGCGGGTGCTCGGGCCCTGGCCGTGGTACACCGTCAGCGCTCTCGGTGTCGCCATCGTGCTCGTGAGCGTCCTCGATGCCCCGTTCTGGGCCGAGCGACGGGCAGCGGCATCCCCCACCAGCGACCAGGATGCAATCGAGATGCGCCGCTCGCCTCGACCGGCGCATCGTTGACCCGTGGCGCGTCCCAACAGACCGTTTCTTCAAGGGAGCAAGCGACCGTCGCCCGGCCCGCGGACGTCACCCGGCACTGGCGCGCAGCGCGAGCCCGGTGACCAAGCCACAGCGCCCGGCACTGGCGCAGCCCCTGGCACTGGCGCAGCGCCCGACCAAGCCACAGCGCCCGGCACTGGCGCAGCCCCTGGCACTGGCGCAGCGCCCGACCAAGCCACAGTGCCCGGCACTGGCGCACAGTTCGAAGCCGGCGCGCAGCACGAGCCCGGCGGCCCAGCCGACACGGCTGCCTCTGCCGGGGAGGGCGCTCTCGGCGGCTTCCGTCTGCACCGGTGGTCGGATCCCGCCGTCGTGTCCGTGGCGGCGGTGGCACTTGCCGCGGGGTTCGGACAGTTCGGGGTGGTCGCCGCGCTGGGGCACGTGGCCACCACCTTCGGCCAGATCCACCGCGGAGTGTCGTTAGCGGACGAGGCCGGGCTGTCTGGCACCACGCTCGGGATCGGCTTGGCGATCATCCGCCTGGCGTCGCTCGGTGGGCTGCCCATCGCTTCGTGGGCCGACCGCCTCGGACGCAAGCGGACCCTGGTCGCTGCCTGCGCCAGCGGGCTGGCGCTGACCGCCGCCGCGGCGGCCAGCCCCAGCTTCTGGTGGTTCGTCGCCATCTTCGCCGTCGGGCGCCCGGCGCTGAGCGCGGTCGTGGCGCTCAGCATCGTCATGGGATCCGAGCAGACCGCGTCACGGGACCGGGCCAAGGCGGTGGCGCTCATGGCTGCGGCCTACGCCGTGGGTGCTGGGACGACCGCCGTCTTGAACAGCTTGTTCGGCAGCGCCTTGGGGTTCCGGGGGCTCATGCTGCTGGCGCTGGTGCCGTTGGTCGCCCTGCCGGCGGTGAACCGTCTCGTCACCGAGCCCGACCGGTTCACCCGCCAGCACCAGGCCGCCGTCGCTGGGCGCACAGAGGCCCCGCCCATGCTCGGCGCTGTCGCCCGCCCTTACCTGCCCCGGCTGGTCGTCATCTCGCTGCTGGCCTTCTCGGTCTCCATCGTCACCGGGCCCGCCGACAGCTTCATCTTCCTCTACGCAGAGAACGTCTTGCACGTGGCAGGTACCATCACCGCCCTGATGGTCGTAGGCGCCGGGGCGATGGGGCTCGGGGGGCTGCTCATCGGCCGGTTCCTGGCCGACACCATCGGCCGCAAGCCTGCCACGGCCCTGGGCATGCTGGCCATCATCGCGGCCAGCGTCGTCGCCTACAGCGGCAGCTCGACGATGCTCGTCATCGGGTACGTCGGGGCGGTCACCGCCGGCGCGCTGTTCGCTCCGGCCGCAGGCGCGCTGGCAAACGAGCTGCTGCCCACCGAGGTCCGAGCCACCATGGCTGGCTGGCAGGTGGCCGCCGGGGTGCTCGGGGCCGTGTGTGGCCTGGTCACCTTCGGGGCGGTGGCCACCGTCGACAACCACTTCTCGGACGCCGCGGTGATCACGTTCCTGCCGGTAGCACTCACCGTGCTGCTGCTCCTGACCATTCCCGAGACCCGCAACCGCGAACCTGAGTCCCTATGGCCCGACGCCTCCCATGCCGACCCGGCCGGCGGCGTCTCCCCCGACCTGTCCACCCCCACCTGAGCCACTCATGACATCCGGATCAGCAGTGACGGTCGACATGGGCGAGGCCGGGGTGGTGCGCGGGGTGGTGGCCGAGGGGTTCGAGCCAGTGCTCGGGGCATTCGTGGCCAACTTCGCTCGACGCGGCGAGTGTGGCGCCGGTGTGTGCGTGTACCGCCACGGCCGACCCGTGGTCGACCTGTATGGCGGATGGGCCCAGCCTCGCCGACACGTGCCCTACGACGACCAGACGCTGCAGCTGGTCTTCTCGACCACCAAAGGCGCTACCGCGCTCTGCGCGCACCTGGCTGCCCAACGGGGCCTCTGCGACCTCGATGCCCCGGTCACCGAGCTGTGGCCCGAGCTGACCGCCGGCGCCCGATCGGCACCAGCACGGTGGCTGCTCACCCATCAGATCGGCCTGCCGACCATCGATGCCACCTTGAGCCTCGACCAGGCCCTGGCGTGGGCGCCGGTCGTCGACGCGCTCGAGCACCAAGCGCCGTACTGGGAGCCGGGCACCGCGCACGGCTACCACGCCCTCACCTTCGGCTGGCTGGTCGGAGAGCTGGTCCGTCGCGCTACGGGCCGCAACGTGGGACGGTACTTCGCCGACGAGGTCGCAGCCCCGCTCGGCTTGGAATTCTGGATAGGCCTACCGCCTGAGGAGCACCACCGGGTCGCTCCGCTCCGCCTCGCTCGCCTGCCCACCGGGCAGCAGCTCGCCGCGGACCCCGCCAGCCTCCACATCTGGGCAGAGATGCTTCGCCCGGGCGCGCTCGGCATACGGGCCCTCACCTTGAACGGGACCTTCGGCGCGTTCGGCAGGGGTGGGCCCTTCAACACCCCAGAGCTCTGGGCAGCGCAAGTGCCGGCCGCGAACGGCATCACGAACGCACGCTCGCTGGCTCGGCTCTACGCGGCCATGATCGGCCCGGTCGACGGGGTGCAGCTGCTCGACCCTGCCCAACGGCGCCTGGCCAGCACACCACAGGCGACCGGCCCCGACCGGGTGCTCATGACCGACACCTGCTTCGGGCTGGGCTTCCAGTGCCAGCACCCGGCGTCCGCCCCACTGCTCGGCCCCGGCTCGTTCGGGCACTCCGGCGCCGGCGGCTCGCTCGGCTTTGCCCACCCTGACAGCGGGACTGCCTTCGGCTACGTCATGAACCAGCTACGTTTCGGGCTCCAGGGAGACGACCGGACCGCGCGGCTCGTCGAAGCGCTGCGGTCGTGCCCATGAACCAAGCGGCCGGCAGCCGAGCCAGGGACCATCAGGCAAGCCGCCAGCCCAGCGGGCCACCCTCCGAACGCCAGCCGGCGTGCCGCGGGGCGCCGGCCACAGCCCCCGGCGACAGGCCTGGCCCACTCTCGCCAAGCCGGCCTGGCCCAGCCTCGCCAGGCCCCCGAGCGACCGGCCTGGCCCGGCCTCGCCACACCCCCGAACGACCGGCCCGGCCCAGCCTCGCCAGGCCCCCGACGACCGGCCCGGCCCAGCCTCGCCAGGCCCCCGACGACCGGCCCGGCCCAGCCTCGCCAGGCCCCCGACGACCGGGTAGATCCTCGCAAATTGGCGTCATGACGCCGCCCGAGCGGCCGGATCCGCCCTCGGGCAG